>CAMHLZ010000022.1 GCA_946186125.1 uncultured Lachnospira sp.
ACTCTTACATATGTGAGATCACTTACCACTACATTTCGATACTGCTGATTGTCAACGAAGCTTTATAAGTTCTTCCTGTTCCGGGGTTCTGTTATCCTTTTCATGGAAAGAACCGGAATTATCGGCTTGTTTTACCCATTTATCAAACAGGGAAGTGGAAATATCATATTCTCTGCAAATGTCGCATCTGCGTTTTCCGGCGTGGTATAAATCTACCAGCTGCTGTTTAAATGCATCTGTATATTTTCTTGGCTTTCTTCTTTGTTTTTTTTCAGTCATAATAATTTACTCCTTTATCTGTTACTTTTATATTATATGACCTTAAAAAATCTGTCCAGTTTATTGTAGCCTATCCACCATGACGCGCAAACACAAAAAGCGCTGTGTTACCACAGCGCATATACTTCGACAATATACATTTTATATCCCTTTTTCATTATCTACACGCGCTCTCCACATGTGGAAAATTCTACAATATTATACAAAATATGTCAAGGGATTATCATGTTAGTTTTTTATTCATGACATTTTCTTGTATACGTGGTTCTGGTAAATTTAATATCCTCTCCTCCAGTCTCTCCTATCTCAAAATCAAATTCATCTTTATTAAACTCCGGAAAAAACACATCTCCATCTTCAACTACAGTATCAACCTCAGTAATATACATTTTATCAACTAACGGCATGGCTTCCTTAAACAGACCGTATCCCCCCGATACGTATACATCTGTTTCGCCGGCAGCTTCAAGCGCTTCCTTAAGTGATGAAACTGTAATCAAATTCTCGCCTGTAAAATTCTTAGTTCGTGATACAATGATATTCTTTCGGTCTGGAAGCGGATGTCCTATCTCTTCATACGACTTTCGCCCCATTATCACAGCATTACCGGTGGTTAATTCTTTGAACTGTTTCTGCTCTCCTTTAATTCTCCATGGAATCATTCCATTTTTACCTATTACGTTATTCTTAGATCTTGCAACAATTAATCCTATCATATTAGTGCATACCTTTCCGATTATAATTTATCTTTTTCCCACAAAACCTCTGTATTATTACTATTTATTATTCCATGAACAATCTCACGGACCACAAACGGACTGTAAGGTTTATTAATATAGTCATCAATTTTTAATTCTCTCAAATGATGCAAAGTATCCATATTATTCTCACTTACCATCATGATTACGGAAATATCATTTTCATTGCATATTTCACTATATAACAAAATACTGTCACCTTTACATATTTCCGAATCAAGCAATATCAGAGATATCTTGTTGTTTTTTATAATATTCTTTGCTTCTTTCCCCGTTTCAGCACACATTATGCAAACATATGACAATTCACCAATGATTTTTTTCAAAGAATCTCTATCATCTTTGTTATCTGTTATAATAAGTACATTTGCTATAACCTTTTCACGCTGACACATCAGATAATCTTTATCCTCATCTATCATTTGAAGCATTATATCTGCTATCTCCGGGTCAAACTGTTTTCCTTTTCCTCGTTCAATTTCTTCTCTTATTACATTCTGTGGCAATGCGTTTCTATAACTTCTGTTACTTGCCATTGCATCATATGCATCTGCAACACCTATAATTCTGGCTACTTCCGGTATGTCAAATGATTTTAATCCATTTGGATACCCTTTGCCATCGTATCTTTCATGATGATATTTTGCACCCTCACCTATATCACTGTTTTCATGGATATCCTTTAAAATGTGGTATCCACTTACAGGATGTATCTGAATCTGCTCAAATTCTTCATCCGTCAGTCTTCCCGGTTTATTAATAACCTCATTTGGAACACTTATTTTTCCAACATCATGCAATAATGCAGCATACAAAATAACTTTTTGCTCTTCTTCTGATTTACCCATTCTCTTTGCAATAGCTAACGCATATTCTGCAACTCGCTGCGAATGACCGCTTGTATACCGGTCCTTTGCATCAATTGTAGAAGCTAATGCTCTGATAATATTACTATTTAATCTGTCAAGTTTTTCAAGACTTTCATTCTCACTTTCTTCTGCCCTTTTTATTCTGTCAGCTGAGAATATACAAAATCCCACTATTACAAAAAATACCATTGTTGCAAGTACACAACCCACATAAATCTGATTTCGTATTTTTTCAAACAGTTCATCATTACTGCATATGATAATAACATACCAGTCATTTGCTATCTTTTCTGAAAATACTGTACTTTCATAACCATCAATATTAAGCTGTATCACTTTTCCGTCACATTTTATAATATCATCTACACATTTTTTTCTCTCATAAGTAGAACCATACTGTTTTCCTGCTTCTGAATCGTCGCAATGAGATATTACCATCCCTTCGCTATTAATAATCATGCCATAACCAATTCCACTCATAGTCATGTTCTTAACTATGCTTTGTACCTGATTCAGAGCAATATCCACCGCAACCACACTCTCCCCATCCGAAAGCAGACAGCTGAAAGATATAATTATATCACCGGTTCTTGCATCAACATATGGCTCAGATAGAACCATCTCGCCGTCAGCCAGTTTTGCCTTAGTGTACCATACTCTTTCTGTTGGGTAATAATCTTCCGGCGGTATCCATCCTGAGCCGGATATATATTCACCATTAATCCACCCGTATATTTCCATAAAGTTCACATCAAACTGTTTCTGCATCTGTTTTGTTGATGATTTTAGATATGTCTGAATTTTAGCACTTTCAACATTTTCATTCACCATAAAATCAACAGACTCTGCTGCCAGCCACAAAACACTTCGTCCTTTATCCAAATATTCTTCAACCATAGTTGCCTGACTTTTAGTATTACTTATGCCAAGCTGCTTAATATCTTTAGATGAGCTCTTATAAAATGATATGAAGAAATATATTAACATAGTCGATAATAGTACAAAAATAAGGACTATTGTTCTTACAAATTGATTTACTATCGTTTTTTTCATCTTTTTCATTTCCTCCGCAAATTATAAACACTATAATAAGCATACAATATTTCATGTGAATTTACAATATCAGCTTTCCTTTATTTATTTGGAGAAAATATCTACTGTAACATGTCATGTTACGTTTTGCACACGCAAATTGCTTGCCCATATTGCAAAATTACGGTACGATATGATTATGAATACAAAAGGTGGCATTCCACCGGAAAGTGAGAAATGATTATGGAGCAACTAGGAAATAAAATTGCAAAAAGAAGAAAAGATATGGGAATGACACAAGTTAATTTTGCAGATTCTTTATCCGTAACCAGACAAACCGTATCAAGATGGGAGACCGGAGCCGCTCTGCCGGATATAGATAAGATAAGCGATATTGCAAAAATCCTGGATATAAGCTGTGATTATCTTCTTAATGATGAAATCATTGATGATGAGAAGGAACGTGCAACAAACATTCCTTCCGTAGTCAGTAATCTGCTAATCAGTGTAAAGGGTAAAAAAGTGATACTGGATTTTTGCGAAGGTGAAGAGGATATAGACTTAATTAATACAATCTGTACCATAACGGATTTTGAAGGTAACTGGATAAAAGTTACGGCTCATACAAAAAAAGATGATTTTGAAAAGCTTATTCCTTTATCATCTATTTTTTCAATTGAGATTGTAAAGGAGGAAGAATAATGGAACATTTAGTATGGTTACCGGCTATCTTGGGATTTTTGGCGTATTTAGAGGTTGATGGTTTAAAGAAACGGATAAAAAAATTAGAAGACCAATTAGGCAATGTAAAGGATAGTCCCATACATATAGAAAAAACTGTCCTTATGAAACTTTTGACAGAATACATAGGAAAAGATATTGAGCTGGAGTTTTGCTCAGAGCAGTATGATCCTGATATTTACAATTCAAGCAACAAATGTACCGTCCTCGCTGTTGATGAGGAATGGGTTTTAATACAAATTTCCGGCAAAAATTGCAATAAAGAAAAATTATTCAGACTAAATCAAATTAATGGTGTGAAAGTCATTAAGTAATGTTACTTCTCCGGCTTAGCAAAAGCCGGAAAAATGTACTTATACGCGTATGGAATTCGTCCTCAGACAATACAGACATCTGTCATTTCACATCGGAATGCTAAATGGCCAGACTGCTGTTTCCACAGGTAAATTTCCAATGTGGGTATCGCAGACTGACCAATATGTTGATGGGATACTATTCGGAAGATATAGATTTTCCTCTTATAATCCATTTACTGTTAATATAAGTAACAATAAAATATCCGCCATAAACCATCAAAAGAATAACTGATGTTAAAGCTATAGACCTCCCCATTCCTTCCGTACCAAATATTTCCATAACCTTCATGGCGAACTTCATTCCAAATACGGAATGAATTATCGCCAAAATAAGTGGAAGCAGGAAAAAAATTCCTGTCTGGCGGAATAACGATGATGATATATCTTTTTCATCCGTACCGATTTTTCTTAAAGTGTCATACTTTGGTATACTGTCAACACTCTCTGACAATTCTTTAAGCGCAAGAATTGCTCCACAGGCTACAAGAAATACAATACCAATATACAGTCCTAAAAATGCAAGAATTGCTCCAAGACCAATCGCCGCGTCATAAATATCCAGCTTTGTTTCAAACATAAGCATTATTTCATCTTCATTATATTTTCCGTTTAAATATGCTGTAATAGTGTCAATACGTTCTCTCTGACTCTGTTCTACATTTTGTTTTTCCTCTTTTGATTCTGCGTTATAATTTCCGGTAAATATGTCCATATTTGCAGCATCCGGCGATACCGCATTATCCGGTACTACATATACACCTGCATTAAGGTGCTGTGCTCCGATACATATAAATCCATCTTTGCATTTATCATATTTAGAATGCAGCTTTTTGCCAAACACAGTTATTTCACTACCTTTATCAAGTGCTAAATCCCTGATTTGTTTCATACCATTGTAATCACATAACACTATGTACTCATCATCCGAAAGCGTTAACGGTTCTTTGCCAAATAATTTCAAAAGATTATTATAATCACTTATTTTAACAATTGTCTCCGATGTTTCGTAATCAATAAACGCATAATTTTTCTTCAGTACATCCAACTGTTCTCCCAATGATTCAGCAAGCGTAAATGACTCATCAGCATACGCCTGAAAATGCACATAATCTTTAAATCCATCTGTCACTTCATAACCATTGTTTTTATATATCTCAGAAATCCCCCTGTCTTCTTCCTTAATTTCAAATACAATCTGTGCATCCACAGGACAAAGTGTTTTTAAATTTGAATTCAGCGAATTTCTTACCGAAAAAGCTGTTGTAAGAGAACATATTGTCACGAATAACATTAAACAAATCGCACTCATCGAAAAAACCATCGTGCTCACCTTGCTGCTTATCTGACGAAATGTAAATGAATTCAAACCTCTATGGTACACTTTTTTCATACGCATTATTACTCTCAAAAGAAGTCCGGCCACTGATAAGAAAATCATAAACGTAGCTGTAACTCCAAGAGCGATACATATGCCTATTTTTTCGGTATTCAGATTCTCGTAATTGAATGCCACCTGATAATATGCGTATCCAAGTCCCAGTACGGCAACTGTAAAAATAACAACGCACACAATTGGATTTCTCAAGCGAATCTTCTCAGATTTCTTACCGCTCTGAATCAGGTCTATCAGTTTCATCTTTGTAACAGAACCACTGTTAGAAAGCATAACGATAGCATACATTACCGTAAAATATACTATTGTCATCCCTATCGCTTTACCCGATACTGAAAATTTATATGCTGTCATATCTGCTTCAAAAAGATTCGCAACCAACGCACTCATCAACTGTGAAAGTCCTATACCGGCAAAGAGACCGGCCACTAGCGAACCAATTCCTATGACAACTGTTTCTATCAATAAAATAGCCGATATTTTTCCTTTACTCATGCCAAGCAACATATATAGAGCAAATTCCCTGCTCCTTCTCTTCATCAAAAAGCGGCTGGCATATACAATCAGTGCTGCAAGAATGCTTGCCACAAAAACACTTACTCCCGAAATAGTAGTCATCATCAGTTTAACAATATCATTTCTACTTGAAGATACTTTCATCATTGCAGCCTGTCCGCCTATCGCATTAAACACGTAAAAAATCGAAACTCCAAGAATAAGTGTAAAAAAATAAATAGCATAATCTCTGAGACTTCTTTTTATATTTCTCAAAGGAATCTTAAAGAGCATCATTTGCGTCACCCCCTAATAACGTAATGACATCAATAATTTTGTCAAAGAACCCCTTACGATTGCCATCTCCACGGGATAACTCGTGATATATCTTTCCGTCTTTTATAAAAATAACCCTGCCCGCATAACTTGCAGAAAAACTGTCATGTGTAACCATCATAATAGTTGCATCCTGTTCTTTGTTTAAATACGTCAGCCTCTCCATCAACATTTTAGATGATTTCGAATCAAGTGCGCCTGTAGGCTCATCTGCCAGTATAATACTTGGATTTGTAACGATTGCCCTTGCTGAAGCCACCCTTTGTTTCTGACCGCCCGACATCTGATACGGATATTTTTCAAGCACCTCAGTAATACCCAGCTGTTCTGCAACTTTCCTTACCTCTGAGTCTATCTCATCTGACTTTTTTTTCTGAATAGAAAGCGCCAAGGCAATGTTTTCATATGCAGTAAGTGTGTCTAAAAGATTGAAATCCTGAAAAACGAAGCCTAGCTTTTCTCTACGAAAACGATTTAATGCCTTTCCCTTTAGTTTTGTAACGTCCTCATTTTCCAGGTATATATGACCTGCCGTCACCCTGTCAATCGTAGATATGCAATTCAACAAAGTGGTCTTTCCACTTCCCGATGCTCCCATTATGGCTACAAATTCTCCCTTATCAACCTTAAATGAAATATCATCTATCGCTTTTGTAAGACTTGATTTATTTCCATAATATTTTTCTATCTGTTCTACCTTTAGTAATTCCATATAAATGGCTCCTTTCATTTTGCCTGTTTTTTTCTGCTATGCCATATACTTTAACGTAAAAAAATAAATCTGTCGCTATTCTTATCTTACAAAACATTACAATTTTGTAATCTTACTCCATCTTATAAAAATCATTTTTTGCAAATATAATTCTTACCTCGGTATATTCACCATACTCTGAAATCACCTCTATACGGTGTCCCAGTTTTGAGCAAAGTTTTTTTGAAATATATAACCCCATGCCGGTTGAACTCTTGTTTCCCCTGCCATTATGTCCGGTAAATGTCTTTTCAAATATGTAAGGAATATCTTCTTTAATTATACCCTTTCCATTATCTTTAAAATGAAAGATTACGCATTTATCGAGATTATCTGCCCACACTTCTAACATCAGCTGTCTGTCTTCTGAACAATATTTTATGCTGTTTGCCATCAACTGACCTATAATAAATTCAAGCCATTTTCCATCAGTTAATACCATAACATCTAATCCGGTCGTTTTTATTTGTGCATCAAGTATCTGTAATATTTCTCTATTTTTAACGGCAACACTTCCAAAAATCTTTTTGATTGAGACTTCTTTTATGACATAGTCTCTCTCGGCATTCTCACTGCGGGCGTAATACAAAACATTTTCTATATAGTCATCTATTCTCTTTATCTGTGCTGTCATTTTAGTTTCAGGCTTATCACTGTTATGACACATCAGTCTAAGACTTGCTACCGGAATCTTGGCTTCATGAACCCACATCTCTATATATTCACGAAAATCTTTATTCTGTCTTCTGTAATCTGCTACATGTTCGGTCATTGATTTATCACATTCCCTAAGTGTATCAATGTAAATTTTCCCCTCATAAAAATCAGGATATTCAATCAGTTCCGGCAACAGATACTTTTTATCGAGTTCTTCTAATGACTTTTTAAGTGTATTATAAAATTCCCTCTTCCTCATATACTCCCATATTTCCACAAATAAAAAAGTCATGACAAATACAAATGTCACAACAATAATCGCCTGAGATTTCACCTTAAATGCAATAAGAAATGTGATAATTACAAAAACCTCAACTGTCTTTGCAACATAAACCGGTATTCGGTCTTTAATATACTCTAATAATTTCATTTCAACAAATACCCCTGTTTCTTCCGGGTTTCTATCGCATCTCCTATTCCGAGTTCTGACAATTTTGTACGAAGCCTGCTAATATTGACTGAAAGAGCATTATCATTAAGATACTCATCATTGTCCCATAAAACTGTCATCATTTCATCACGTGACACTATTTCTCCCTTATTATCAAGTAACAGTCCGAAAATTATCATTTCATTTTTTGTAAGTATCTGCTCCTTTCCGTTTCCCGATATACTCCCGCTCGCTAAATTCACCTGAATATCATTATACATCTGCGTCTGTCCCGTTTTCTGACTTCTCTTTAATACTGCCGTTATCCGCAATAGAAGTATTGTCGGATTATACGGTTTTGTAATATAGTCATCTGCACCATAACTCATTGATAATACCTCATCAATATCTTCTGCACTGCTGGTAAGCATTATAATAGGAGTATCACTGATTTTACGGTATTTTTGCAAAATTACCTCTCCGTTTTCTCCCGGAAGATTAATATCAAGCAGAATCAAATCTGCATCTGACTTTTTCATTTGCAGGTGAACATTATCAAATACTTCTATCTTACCTACGGTGTACCCTGCCTTTTCCAAAAGAACAGATAATTCCTCACATAAAGTCCTGTCATCCTCAACTATCAATATTTTACTCATTTATGTATTTCCTTTCATGTCTTTGCTATAATAAGAGAATAATATCCCGCGTCATCCGGTATTTCATCTATATTCCTATATATTTTTTCATTTTCCATACCGCAGTTTTCAACCGCCTGAACCTGCATTTTACTACCGCAAAGCATCTCCTTTACTTCTTTCATATGACTTGCAGATTTCATCAACACATAATTTTCTTTGTCTGAAAATTCTATATCTGTATTATGAACAGCAGGTATAATATGAAGTTTCTCATCCCACTCCGCCAGTGGAATATTTAATCCGGCGGCAGCAGCACAAAAAGACGGTATACCGCTTATCATTTCCACCTCGTAACCATCTGTCTCTAAAATATTTTTTAAATAGGTAAATGTAGAGTAAATCGTCGGATCTCCCAACGTCAGATATAACACATTTTTTCCCTGATTTAAATATGATTCTATTAACTTTGCCCCTTTTTCATGTTCTTTGCGTAGCAGCTCATAATCCTTAATCATTGGCATATTAATAGGCACTAAAGTTTTTTTTGCTATTTCCGGCAGGGCTGCCTCAGCTATTTTATATGCTGCCGAATATTTAGGATTTTTACCCGGAACCGCTATAATATCATTTTCCCTGATCATTCTGATGGCTTTAACTGTCATTAATTCCGGATCTCCCGGTCCGACACCGACACCATATGCTATCCCTTTCATAACGTCATTCCTTTAAAAATATACTGTATTGAAATACTACCACATTTCTTACAACACATACCAAAACTATTCATTTGCCGGGTTAACATGAACCATTACATGTTTTACATTCGAATATTGCTGCTCTATGTTATCATGTACTCTCTCGGCTATTTCATGTGCTTCAACAAGTAACATATCTTTTCTGACTGCTATTTCAAGATCAATATATATCCTGTTTCCAAACTGTCTTGTACGTAACAAATCAATATGTACAACACCCTGCTGCTTTAATATAAAACATTTAAGCTCTTCCTCGAATTCACTTCCGCATGAAGTATCCAGCATTTTACTTAATGAATCTTTTAAAATATCTAATGCAACATTAAAAATAAATAAACAGATAATCAGACTTGCTACCTGATCCATAACCGGATATCCAATTTTTGCAAGACCTATCCCTACAAAGGATCCTATTGACGATAACGCATCTGAACGATGATGCCATGCATCAGCTTTAAATGCCGTTGAATCCATTTTTTTTGCATAATACATTGTATACCAGAACATCGCTTCTTTTATAACTATCGAAATAATTGCGGCTATAAGCGGCAAAACAGTCGGTATCCTGATTTCTTCATGAATGACAAGTTTATGAATTCCCGAATAACCTATTCCGATTCCCGTTCCCATTAGTATCATACCCAGAATCAACGAGGCCACACATTCAAGTCTTTCATGTCCATATGGATGTTCTTTATCCTCCGGACGTTTTGATAATATCACCCCTATATATGCTATAAAAGTGGCAAAGACATCCGACAATGAATGCACGGCATCTGATATCATTGCACCTGAATTTCCTATTATTCCTGAAAACAACTTAAATCCCGCAAGGATGACATTCCCCAATATTCCAACAGCAGACAGTTTCTTTATTATTTTCTGCTCTTCCATATATATTTACCTCCATACGATTTACAATAGAGACATACAATTGATCATAATTGCCTGTTGAACAATTAGTAATGACTTTTTAAATCCGTATCCTACAAAATATTTTGAATCAATCACATCCTCTGAAACTTCTTCTCCACGGTAGAAAGGAGGACAGGGATTAAGTATCGCTCCCTCATTCGCCTTATCCATTGCTTCTATTCCAACTTGACATTTTTTAAACGCTTCAAGAGCCGAAGAAGGTAAAGAATCTGTACATATGACATCTTTACCGACAATTGCATCATTTATATCATCATAACATTTCAAATCTTCTATTTCATAACCTTTACCACAACACTGTTCTAGTTCAAAACCAAATACTTCTGAAGCTTCCTTCCATGTCATACCAATATTTCCTTTTACTCCGCAGAACAAAAATTTGTCTTTAGTAAAATCTTCTCTTATTTTTGACAAAGCATAAATGTCTGTCAATATCTCACATGGATGATTTACATCTGTCATGGCATTCACAACCGGCACTTTTGAATATCCCGCTATTTTTTCGATAACTCCAATGTCTTTATGTCTGATAATAATCAAATCTGCCCAATTATTCAGATACCCGATCACATCTCTCAAATCTTCTTTTTTATCAAGTGTCTCCGAAGGAAATAAAATACTTTGTCCGCCAAACAGATAAATACCTTTTTCAAACGTCACCCTGGTTCTTATACTATTATTTGGAAAAAACATAACTATCGTCTTCCCCTTTAAAATATCTTTATGTTTACCTTCTTCTATCTCATCTGCAACAGAATATATGTTATTTATCTCATTTACCGAATAATCAGTAAGCCTTATAAGATTTTTCAATATTATTTCACCTCACATTTTTAACTGAAATCCGCATCCATAGAAATATAAATATCATATTCCGGATAATCTTTCTCTACAATATCATATGCATTTTCATGCACTTTGTTTCTGTCAGGAGCATCAAAACTTACCACTATATCAAAACGCATTTTCTTTTCTTCCTCATCAATGTAAAATCCATGCATTGAAAGAACATACCTGTCTTTTGTGACAAGCTTATTAACATTATCTCTTATCTCTACTGCTTTTGCATCGTTTGTGTTATATGAATATACACCTACTGCTGTGAGAAGTACTTTGTGTTTATTATAAACCTCCATGGTTATTTTTCTTGTAAGTCTGTCAAGCTCATCGGCATGCAGTTTTTCCGGAACTTCTATATGCACCGAACCGTTATATAAATCCGGTCCATAATTATGTAACACAAGGTCGTATGCACCGCTAACCATCGGAAATGATTTAACCGTTGCCTTTATATCTTTAACAAGCGAAACCTCTGCTCTTTCTCCTAAAATTTTTGACACAGTTTCCTTCAACATTTCAAAACCTGATTTTATAATCACAAGTGCTATTATCGCTCCTAACCACGCCTCAGTAGAAAAACCGAAAATGATATATATGCCTGCCGATATCAACGTAGTCATGGAAATAACTGAGTCGAGCAGTGCATCCCGGCCTGAATTAACCAATGAATCTGACTTAACTTTCTTGCCGGTACTTTTTACATACAAACCAAGCAATATCTTAACCACAATTGCAACAGCTATGATAATAAGCATCGCTTTCCCATACTCGGGTCTGACAGGATTAATTATCTTTTTTACCGATTCTGTAAACGCAGTTGCACCTGCATATAAAACAAGCATCGATATTAACATTTCACTCAAATACTCTATTCTTCCGTATCCAAATGGATGCTCTCTGTCTGCCTGTTTACCTGCCAGTTTTGTTCCTACAATAGTTATTACTGAACTTGCTGCATCCGATAAGTTATTTACCGCATCCATAACAATGGCAATTGAATTGGAAGCAATACCTATTACCGCCTTAAAAGCTGCTAAAGTTACATTTGCAACAATCCCAATAATTCCTGTTCTGATTATTATCCTATTACGACTATCTTTTCTTTCCACAACTAAAACTCCATCTTTTTTTTCATACTATATTACCATATTTTCTGTTTTTACACAACAAATCATGACATTTACTTAATCGTCACTTCAATATTTCCCGATGTTTTATTTCCGGATATTTCAATCTCATAGTGACCACTTTTTTGTATCTCAACAGAATGATAACCTGTATTGTAAAAATCCCCGAAAAATATTGGTTTCTTTCCATTTTTCCTAACGCTCATATGAATTTTTCCACGCTCAAACTCACTAATATGAAATACTATCGTATCACCCTTTTTTAAATCATACTCTTTTTCCACAGATGTGTTCAGTCTTTCAGCATCCACAACATATCCATTTTCATTTTCTGTCACCCGATATATTGAGTAGTATGACGACCAAAAGAAACCCGCTATTCCAACAATCAGCACAGCAATAAATGCAAATATTCCAACATATTTTAATCGAATTTCCAAACTATCTCCTGATACCTGCTTCTCAAACTTATAGAAATGAACAGCAGTTGTCATAAATATCACAATGTAAAGAAGAGCCAGTCCAAGAAAAGTGTACGCAAAAATATGCTGAACTTTGCCACCACCACTATAACCTAATGTATTCGTAAATAGCTGCGGAATAATCACTAATAAAAAAATAGTAATAAGTGGGATAATCTTTCCTCGAAATACACGCTTCATCATATCAAGTCTTGATTCATCATCACAGAATATTTCATCTTTTTCCTTTCCTGCAACTCCTGCTTTTCTAAAATAACTGTATCCGACAAAATCGCAGACATACTCCCACCCGCAATCTGAAAACATCTGGATATATTCATCCTTGTTACTTATTCCTTCCTGATTATAATCAAGTCTGTAAGTTACCTGCCCGGGCTCAGTTTTTTCGAAATGATAAAACCCCGGTAATGTTGCACGGGAAAATTTCCATCCTTTTTCACTCATATTGCTAAGAAATTCCTCTTCCTGCCGGTACTGAGGAATAGAAAAAAATTTAAAGACTGTTTTAGTGTTTTTCATCATCTTACCTCCTGCATATTCTTATATAATCGTTCTATTCTCTTCATCTCCACATTCAATACTTCACTTCCAAGCTCAGTAATCAGATAGATTTTTCTTTTCTCCTGTTCACAAACGAATTTTATCAATCCGTCTTTTTCCATCTTTGACAGGCTTCCATACATAGTTCCCGGTGCCAGAACAATCTCTCCATCTGTCATCTCTTTAACTTTCCGGACTATTCCATAACCATGGTTTGGCTCTCTGAGTGACAGTAAAATGTAGAAACCCGTTTCTGTCATAGGAACATATACTTTTTTTATATGTGCATCCATAATTTACTCCTTTACATTTCACTACGATATATCGCACTACGTTATACAGATATATTATCGCAGTGCGATATATAAGTCAAGTATTATTTTATATCTCCATCTCGATACATCTCCATTTTTCGCCCATTACTTCATAATAAATATCTTCATCTGACGGCAAATCTTTAAAACCACACGCCTGATAACACTTGTGTGCCGCCGTATTATTATCAAATACTCCAAGTGTAATTTTTTTCGCACCAAGAATATTAAAAGCATACAATTTGGCCAATTGAAGCATTCGCTGTCCGTAACCTTTTCCTCTATATTCCGGATTTACAATAACAAATCCAAAACGTATGGTATTTTTATCCTGATTTGTGTACCTTAAAATCATGTGTCCTGCCGGTTCATCTCCATCTGTCAGGGTAAGGGGATAAAAATTATCTCTTTCAACACAGTCTCCATTTTCCTGCTGATACTTTTTCAACATCACTTCCGGCATCAATGGAAAGCTTTCCCACCTGTCAGAGCTCCACTGACGAAATGTGTATTCGTCTTTGCACCAGGTAACGATATATGCTGCATCCGTTGCTTTAAAAGGACGCAAACGCAGGTTTTCCATTCCTGCCATTTTCCACATTACTTCATAAATCTGTATAACATCATTACCACAATCCCAGGTTTCGTGGCACTTTGTCTTATATCCCATTTTTTCATATAATCCGCATGCCGGCAGGGAGGCATCTATTTCTACCGTTGCATATCTTTTTCCAACTTCCTTTTCCAGTTCTTTCATAATCTGAGTTCCATATCCTTTTCTTTGGAACTGTGGATGTACATATACCCGGTTTATGTGATTATCATTTACCGTTCCCGTGGCAATCAATACTCCCTGCTCATTTTCCAATACGTATAGATTTTCCTGTTCAATATCTCTTTGAATATTTTCCTTGCTATGTAAAATGAGAAACATATCGATTATTTCCTGCAAATAATATTTTGGATAGGTTTCTTCTATGGATGTTTTTACAAGTTCAAATATTTCCTTTAAGTCTTTTTGTGTTCCTTTTCTATAGTTCATATTATTTTCTCCTTTCAATTTTGCATTTTCACTTAAATATAAAAAGCCACCAGACATGATATTCTAACATGTTTGATGGCTTTTCATAGCTTTTATGTTTACTGATGCAACTAATCTCTGTGAATCAACAAATAAGATAACGCCCTACAAAATTCATGCCATCAAACAATAAGCCCTGCACTAAGACGACGGGACTGACATTGTTCACATTATGGACTGAATGATAGAATCTGTTCTGCATAGTATTATCTCTTTCTTATAATTTTATTATATCGATATAATGTTCTGATATTACTACTTAATCTTTTATTTGTCAATATACTAGTATAGTCGTTAATATAGTTTTTGATATTATATCTTAAAAGCCACTTGTGTTACAACTATATTATATCACTTCACATTATATAGCTTTCTTTCTTATATTTGCTATACCTGCGAAAAAACAGCAGTAACTATCATATTTCCATCTTTTATCCGTGCAAAAATATCACCACTCATTTTTCTCATGAGGGTTCGGCATATATATAGTCCAAGACCGCTGCCACTCTGACTGCCTGTATTTGAACCCCGCCAGAAGCTGTCAAAAATATGTGGCAATTCACTGTCCGATAATGTACATCCACTGTTTGAGATATGGATAAGCTGACAATCTTCCTCCTTTGAAAAACTTATATCTATCCTTTTTCCGTTACCATATTTGACAGCGTTTTCCATGATATTCTGAATAACCTCAACGGCACGCTCATTGTCACCGCATAAAATACAATCATTATAATCATCAATAATAAATTCTGTTTTAAGCAGAGAGAGTTTTTCGGTATAAAAGCTCTTTACAGTACCAATAAGCTCAGAAAGATAAAACTCTCCATTGTTTACGTCAAGACTGAGAAATTCCTCGCTTTCTGTTTTTGCAATGTCATCTACATATCTTCGTATTTCCTCACATTTGGCATGAATATTTACAGAGATTTCTTTCTTCTTTTCTTCATCCTTATACAAGCCTCTTTCAAGTGCTTTGGCATATAATTCGATTACTCCGAGAGGGGTTTTTATATCATGTGAAAGTGAAAGCACCATTGTGTTGTTCTGCTTTTTTAGTTCAAGTTCCTCTGCTTTTTGCTTTTCAAGCCTTTCCCTCAGAAGGTCAAGCCCCCACAGGAATTTTCCAAAATAGCCGTTTTTCTGTTCTTTAAGCGGTTTTATCAAATTGCCCTTTGCCAGATCTGTCGGGTATTCGCTCATTCTTTCAAAAGGAAGTATTATCCTGAAATAAATATATATCATAAGACATATAACAAACAAGCCGATTACACCAAAGCACAGAAAAAAAACAAACAGGATATTTTTTCCCTCGCTGTGATATGTATAGTCAAAGCGATAAATATTCCCGTTAATTTTTTTTATCATATAATCACTGTTTCCTGTTTCAATATTCTCCGAGATTTTCACAACATCCGTGATATATCTGTAATCATCTAGAGAATAACTTTCGTTCTTTTCTATTTTATCTGAAATTCTTTTAGCTTCAACACGATAAGGGCAACCGCCGTCGCCCTCATCATTAGTATTAAGAATTATCGTCGAACCTGCAAAAAGAACCGCAAGTGCTGCAATTACAGCAATCAAAAGTCTGATATAACCTTTCATAATCTACACCTCGTAACGATAGCCCACACCCCAGACAGTCAATATATGAACAGGATTTTTAGAATCATCTTCGATTTTCTGACGCAGCCATTTGATGTGTACCGTCAGAGTCTGAGGTTCAGAAAAGCTGTCAAAGCCCCATATTTTATTGAATATCATTTCCTTATTAAGCGTTTTGCCGCTGTTTTCCATAAGCAGGCACAAAAGATCAAATTCCTTTTGATTCAGTTCAATAAGCTTTTCACCTTTGTATGCCGTTCTTTTGCTTTTGTCCAGCTTCAAAAATCCGTCAGAGATAATTTCGGAATTGTATCTTCTTGCAAAGATGCCTTTTATCTTTGCAAGAAGGATATCTATATCATATGGTTTTTCTATATAGTCATCTGCACCAAGTATAAGTCCATTGAGTTTATCATCCTTTTCGGTTTTCGCACTGACAATTATAATCGGAGTGTTGGCACTTTCACGTACTTTCCGACATACACAAAATCCGTCCATTCCTGGAAGCATGACATCAAGGATTACCAGCCTTGCACCTTCTTTGTCAAAAAAACTCAAAGCATCCTCGCCTTTTGTAAAATGAGCCGTACTGTATCCTTCTGCATTGATAAAATCACACAGCAGATCTGCCATTTCTTTATTATCCTCTACTATAATAATATCTGTCATATTCATTCTCCCTTGTATAATTAAACCATGCCCGAAAAACTAGTATAGTCGTTTTAAATTAACCCTACCTTATATTTAGGATATGATTTCACTCTGCAAGGCAGAGGAATGAGGCGTAGCGGTGGCTACGTCGATTGACGTGGGCGTCGCAGATGGAATCATAGGCAAATATAAAGTGGGTGTATTTAAAAACGACTATACTAGCAACAACATCCCTCCGGTTACCAGCCCATTTCAAGCAGCCAATTGTTAAGACTGCGCTCACGCTTACGCATATCATTTTCAGTATTATTATACTCTCCCTTGATATTACCGTCAACAATATACAAAACCCTTGTACAGCGGGCAGCAACCTTTGCATCATGAGTAACAAGCATAATAGTTGTTCCTTCTCCATTTATCCTGCAAAGTTCATCCATAACTTCATCAGAACTTGAACGGTTGAGCGCACCTGTCGGCTCATCCGCAAATATCACTTTGGGCTTGTTTATTATACTACGACAGATGCAGGCTCTTTGTAACTGCCCTCCCGATACCTCATTGATATCATTGTCAGCTATTTCGATAATGTCCAGCTTGTGCATAAGCTCACGACAGTATTCAAACTTTTCTTTTGATGTCATAGGATTCTTCTTTGACTGACGTGCAGGCAGAAGGATATTGTCCATAACCGAAAGATTTTTGAGCATATACATCTGCTGAAAAATAAATCCCATTTCATCGAGACGAACCTCAGCAAGAGCATTCGGTTTTAGCTTGGAAATATCTCTTCCGTCAAATCTGACCTCACCGGCAGTCATACTGTCCATTCCGGAAACATTATAGAGAAGTGTCGATTTTCCTGAGCCGGAAGGTCCCATAATGGCAACCATCTCGCCCTCATTTACGGAAAAGCTTACATTGCGCAAAACATTATTCTGCCTTTTGTTCAATACATATGTCTTGCAAAGATCGTTTACTTCTAGTATTTTTTTCATATCAATTACCTCACTCTATGTTATTTACTTCCTGAGAAGAAATGCTCCTGATCCATAATGCGCTTATCATTGATGCAAGCACAGTTACAGCAAACACTGCAAGTGGCCAGATTATATATGCTTCAAGAATATTTGTATCAAATACAATGTATTTTGCACCCATTGTTCTGAAAATTCCGCCGACAGCAAGCTGGCTGAACGGCTCTGTCAGAAGTACGGCTATAATAACGGCAGTCAGCATAAGAATTGCTATTCGTATCGTCTGCCATGCTATAAGAGTATGATTTTTGAAGCCTATCGCTTTCATAAGTGCAATCTCTCCCCGTTCCCTTGTAAGGAAAGATTTTTCCATCAGTACTACAACAAGAATATTTATTATCATTACCATGATAATTATAAAACTTTTTGTATCAGCCATAGCACCTGCTACACCACTAATAGAATAATCAAGATATTCGCCTGCGGTACGAAGTTTATAATCAGGATAAAGCTCTTTTATTATTTCGTATCTTTTGTTCAGCTCCGAATCCGATGGGTTATCTGTATATTTTATCTGATAACTGAAATAACCGAGAACCTTTGAAAAATCCATCGGTAGATTTTCATTCAAACGAATGCCCTCACCCATATTGTTCATACTCTGGAACAATGCAGTTACGATAAATTTCTCATTTTCACCGCCGGTTTTTACAGTTACGGTATCTCCAATCCTGACATTCAGCTTGTCTGACGTGATATAACTGATGGCAATTTCATCGGGATTTTCAGGAGGTGTACCGTCAATATATGCATACTGGTCCGTTGTTGTACCTGACCCTATAAAAGCAAGTGACATCGTTTTTTTGTCGCCATTTTGTACTGATAACTTGAAAAGCGATTCACCAAAGCATTCTGCAGGGATATCATTTTCAGCAAGCGTCTTTTCCATTTTCTCAAGATACTCCGCTCTGAGTTTCTGTCCGTCAGGACGGTTATATTTATCTATACACTCCTTATCCTCCAGAGCAACATCGCAGTCCGACATTGAAAACCATGCAAGAAGCTTCGGACTTTGTAAGGTAGACATTGTATTGATAATTATGGTTATCATTAGTATGCCAACAATGAATGTTACAGTCATTACAGCAAAGTGTCTGAACCCGCTTATGATATCGTTTACCGCCATGAAAAATACCGGTCCGGTATGACTTTTAGAAAGGCTGAGTATACCTTTTTTCTTGTAGCGCTTTCCGTTTTCACCGCTGCGGATGGCGTCAACCGGGGTGAATTTTTTAACCTTTCCGGTACTGATGCGACAGAACAATGCAATAATAAGAACAACCACCGCCGAACATATCAGATTTACAAGAATGTCGTTTCCATCACCTGCTACTATATTTTTGGCAGACTGGGCTTTCATAGCATCTCCAAAAGGAATTCCCGCTAAGAATCCGGTCACAGCACCAAAGATTGCCATTGCAAGATATTTTACCATATACAAATTTTGAATTTTGCTGTTTCTGATACCTATAGCCTTCATTACACCTATCTCTCGGTATTCCTCACTAATGGTGAATCCGATTGTGAATTTCAGCAGAACCAGTGAAATGATTATAAGACATATGCTCACAATCAAAAATATACCGGCTGTTATCATATCCATTATGTATGTAAGCTTTATAACATCCCTTGTGCCGGTAAAGGCTATACCATCAATGCCGCTAACTGTATTTTCAACCTTGCTGATATCAGTTGTCTCTATATTCATGATAACACCCTTGTTCATATCATATTTTCCATCTTTGCTGCTTCTAACAAATTTGTCAAATTCATTCCGGCTGATAATAAACCTTGGAGTTCCCATCATTTCCGAGCCAAAAAGAACATCCAGCACAGTACCTTTTACCTTGAATTTTCCACTATAACCGCCGGAGGTTATCTCTATTTCTGCCCCGATTGGTATATTATTCTTTTCAAGGAAACTTCTTTTTACATATATCTCGCCGTCACCAACCTTTGTTAGCTCTTTTTTGTTTTTGTCGTAAATCCTAATACTGATATCGTCAATACTATTCAGAACTCCGTTTGAGGATATTTCAGCTATTTTGCCGTTATATCTTACGGAATTTTCGTTTAGATAAAAAATCCGTTCACTCTTTATTGAGCTTACGCAGTCGAGAGAATTCAGCTTTTCCAATGCATTCTCACCGGATTTTTCACCAATATCTGCTGCAAAGTAATCATTCGCTCCTGACAAATCAAGAAATCTGTCTGTTGCAGACATTACCGACAGCATTGTATTAACACTTGACGATACAAACATTACAGACAAAACCATGAATATCAGAAGAATTGTATTCATGGTTTTCTTTCTTTTCAGGTCACGCTTTAATATACCTAAATACATATTTATTTCCTCCGTCTTTTTATTGTGATTGTATTATAGCAGGGGAATTATTAAAAAATCATTAAAACAAAAATTTTTTTTTGCAAAAAATAACCGCCCATTGTCCTACAGGACTGAGCGGTTACCAAAATCATAATTTATTAAATAATAAATTAAAACTCATATAATTCTTCCCCTATCAAACCGTAATCTCAATCATATTTCCTTCAATCCCCACAATACACGATTTATAATACCAATCACCGGTAGTGCGTGGTCCTAAAATTACTTCATAACCTGCGTTTTTTATCATTTTGGTCAATCTGTCCACTTCTTCTTTACTTCCAACTGAAAATGCGACATGAGCATATCCTGTTCTGTCAGCATCTCTTTCAACATCCACAAGCATCCCCATTCCATCCCAGATGCCATCCTTGTTCATCAATTACATCTGTAATATTGTTGGCCATATGTACACTCCTTCATTTTTCTTTTTACCAATACTACAGCTTCACCAAATTACCGATATCAAAATGAACTTTATCCAGTCGTAGCTTCTTTCACAAACGGAGTCAATTTTTCTGCAGTTTTCCAAAGACTTTATCCATAAGAACCTAATATCAACCCCTTAAATAACCGGTCGGATTGAAAATCCGCCATTCCTAAATCCATTATTTCCTAATTATATTTTAACAAATCATTTGCTGAGATTCCATGCTGATAGGCGCCCCACGTATAATCGTCCTTACTTACAATCTCTCCCCATGCAAAATAAACACCATAATCAGTAACGCTTTCGGCCCCGATATTCATGGTTGCCCACTTTACAGAAAGTCCAAGGTCTACATATTCTCTATTCATAATCTATCCTCCTCTTCTATCGTCTCCAGCATAAAACTCACAGGTCTAAATCCATCATTGCAGGATATCATCGCTGACTTTGGATTTTTCATCCAGCCATCGTAGAAATTCTCTCCGCCATGTGCCAATGTCATTACGAAGGCTGAGACTGTCTCCCATGCACTGCTGCAAAAACCGTCAGGACGTTCCCATCCATTGCAAATGAAAGTCTGTCCCAATTGCATGTTACAGGCATGTTCAATCGGATTCTCATATTGCTTAATCAAATCGTCATAATGAGCAATCTTCATTACTGTTATCCTTACATTCTTCATGTTCATTCCTCCTTACACCAGTCTTATCGTGAACCTTGCTTAACTGCTTTAATCTTGTCAACCTATCCCCAATAAGGTATAAACAGCTGGTACACAAATGCTATCGGTAGTGATAATGCCAACTCCAGCACTGTTTCTTTAGGTTTCCTGATTAGAATGATGACGCCAATCAGCCACGTTATAACCTCCGTCAGATGAGTTACATAGAATCCCTGTGTAATCAAAAATGCCTGTGAGAATATCACTCCAAGGATACAGGCGGATATCAGAACGGCAACGATACCATCTTCCTTCGCATACCAGCATATAAGTGCAAGTATCGGTGAAACAAAAGAAAATATTACCCACACCATCATATATGTTCTCGGCAGGAAGCCCAATACATAATTACAATACAAGTAATACCCGGTAACCATGCAGATAAAGAAAAGAAATGTATTGATCGCTGCCCTTATCGGAGTCTTTGCATATATTGATATAACTGTCCCAAGCAGGATCCATATTGCAAATCGTCCAAAGTAGTTTCCAATGTCAAGCCTCTGCAATATTACAGGCAACTCATTTATTGCGCAGGAGTCAAGGTATTTTTGAAATACACCTATAGCAATTCCGGTTAATGCAATACCTATGCTCACTAATATCTGAATTTGCCGGGGAGTGTTTTTATCCGGCTTACGTATCCTTGTCAAAAATAATTTTGCGTTTTCCATATCCAGTTCCTCATTTCCACGGTCTGTTATTTTCGATCCATCCATTACTCTTCCAAAATCAATCCGCTTTATCTTATTTGCAATATTAACCAGTTTTACTGAGTGATTATGACTGCACGCTTGCCAAACATTTCCTTTGCCGGTCTGTGAGACATCCAGCGATACCCAAAGTGATCCAGCAAAATCTCTTTTAACATATACGTAACACCATGTTTTTCCGTACCATTAATTACCGTTATTCTCATCAGAAATTTCTCCCATAAAGATTATCGAACTGCCGGATATGTTTATCCATCAGTTTAAAAGTTTTTTCAAGCCAAACTGCTACACCATCCTCATCATTTGAAGGAATCACAGCTGTAGCGTATTCTTTTAATTCTTCATCAGCATTTTGAACTGCATAACTTTCATCTGATATTTTAAACATATCTATATCATTTTTTCCATCTCCAAAAGAAATAACCTTTTCACAGTCCAATAACTTTTGCAATTGTATAATCGCATTTGATTTGGATGCTGCTATTGGCATAATTTCCAACCATTGATCCCCTGTATATATATCCTTTTGAAAAACACAGTGAAATCTATCTTTGTATTTATCATAGAACGGCTTTAGTTTACCTTCCTCATCAATACAAGTAATGTAAAAGATATCGCCATTTTTTAAGTCTTCTGATTTATTTACGATATTTGTTCTGATATCACCTTTTCTACTATCTAAAAATTTCATCATTTCATCTGTGCAAAGTTCAGGAACAAATGAAAACTTCTCTGCACCATCTATATACGCATAAACTATGGGAAATATCTGATTCGCAAATAATTCATCCAGGACACTTCTTACTGACACATCAAAATAATTTGCAATTAGTATTTCTTCAGTGATATTATCAATAACAAATGCTCCATTATATACAATCAATGGTATTTTTGCTTTGATACCACTTGTAACTTTCTTCGCTGTAATAAGCGAACGGGCTGTTGCATAAGAAAAAATCATTCCCTTCTCAACAAGATTGTTAATTGTGAAATTTGTAAATTCGGATGTTTTTTGATTACTTCTAAGTAATGTCCCATCTAAATCCGACACATATAATGTATTCAAAATAAAACCTCCATTCTCTAATTACATTTTAACACCCTGCGTGCGCACAAGCATACTATTCCCGCACACGTCTTAGGTGCTTCAATTCCCCCCCTCTTGAAATTCTAGTATAGTCGTTTAAATTAACCCTGCTTTATATTTTGGATATGATTTCACTCTGCAAGGCAGAGGAATGAGGCGTAGCCGGTGGCTACGTCGATTGACGTGGGCGCCGCAGATGGAATCATAGGCAAATATAAAGTGGGTGTATTTAAAAACGACTATACTAGGTTCTATACACATTTTTTCAATTGAGTTCTTTTCCATACTTACAGACTTATTAACAACTTCTGCCAACTTCTTCATCTTATGACACCTGCTTTCCTTTTTCTGATTTCTTAGCTTCTTCTGTTTTTTCTTAAAAGCATCTTTTCATCAAACACTTCTTTTGTTATTGTACCATCAATCAACATATCTGTCATTCGTGATTTTCTTGATTCCAATGCTGAAATGTCCTTATCAATCTGCTATCGCTTTCTTACATTGTCATCGTTGTTGACAGATTCTCCAACATAGGAAAGCACTATATCCAGGACATCATCAAAATTTCCTGCTAACAGCTTGAATGCATCCACAAATGCCCCTTCCAGTATTGCTTCGTCTATGGCCTTGCAATTCGGGCAGTTTGCTATACCATTCTTTGTTGCATTCATGCACTGCCATACCGGCTTCTCATAGATAGAACTGCTATGTCTGGTTCGCCTTGTAAGCTTGTGCCCACAATATGCACATTCGCACATACTGCTGAAAGCATATTGACGGGTATAACGTTCCCTGTTTCCCGTAGTTTCAAGCACCCTGTTCTGTGCTCGCTTATTTCGAATCTGTTCTGCAGCATCCCAAATCTCACTACTCACAATCGGTTCATGATGATCTCGGATATAATACTAGTATAGTCGTGCCATATCCCTGCAAATACAGATCATAAATCATGCGCACAACCTCAGCTTCTGCCTCATTGACAGAAATGGTTTTGGTTTCCGGATCATAATCGTAAGAAGCAGTTCTGGTATTCGACTCGGATTGATACAATTTGGCAAAACCTATACCTTACCGCGTTTTATATAAAACGCCAAAAGGTATACATGCAGAAAAGAAAATCCGTTATAATGCTTGAAGTATTTCAGCTTACGTATCAGCTTTATATATGTGATAACAATCCCCCCTTAATTATAGCCGACAGATAAAAATTTAAACTTTTACTTTAATTTTCTCTTGACAAGCTCAGTTCCCAGTGATATTCTATTTTCAGAGTTAAAGTTTCACTTTAAATTTTTAAATTTTTCAGGAGGCTATTATGAAAGAAAAAAACACAATAACAAAGAAAACATTCTTGACGGAAGCAGCAATTTTGATGGCCGCGATACTGGCATTCTTTATGACAAAGGATTTTATCTCAAATCTCGTAACTGATAAGAATCAATACGAAGTAAGATATGAGGTCGAAGAAACATTATCTGATACATCCGATGATGATAGCAACCGTGATACAGGAGAAACACAGAAGTTATATCGTCTGTATAAGAACGGCGAATATATAAAAGATATTGATATCAATAAATACTCTTATGTTGACGATAACGGCAACACGGATTATAAATACTGCGCCTTGATTGAAGATGCACATGCACTTATATCTACTCTGCTCCTTGCTGCCATGATTGTGTTAGGTGTTCTTATTGTCAGAGAGTCCTCTGATAAAACACCATTTACCAAGTCCAATGTAAACAGAATCAAGGCCATTTCAATATTACAGTTATTATATGCTGTGTTACCGGGAATGGTATCATGCGTTATGACGTTCTTTAAGTTTTCTTACTATAACGGCGGTTTTGACATCAGATGGTTCTATATGCTGATCATATCCTTTGTAACCGCTCTTATCGCAAACGTATTCCAATACGGTGTAAGATTACAAGAAGATTCCGACAGTATAGCTTAAGGAGGATGTGACATGGCGATAATAGTACGACTCGACCGGGTCATGGCCGATAGAAAGATGTCTCTAAATGAACTGGCTGAAAAAGTAAATCTAACCAACGTAAATCTTTCTAATCTGAAAACCGGAAAAATGAAAGGCATCAGATTTGAAACAATGAACAGCATATGCAGAGTTTTAGAATGTCAGCCCGGTGACTTATTTGAATATACCGAAGATTAAAATCTCTTAAATACGTCGGATAGCATTTCAATGTATATCCGACGTATTTATTTGTATTCATTTTTACCAGATTTGATGTCTTCCATCATATTATTGAAAGCTACACGCCCTTCTATTGATTTGCCGGAGATGTGGAAACGCGAGTGTATGTGTAAACCTTGATTTTTTCTTTTCCCATAACAGAGTTCCTTTTTATTTCTTAGTTGCTCTTTTTCTCTTCTTCACTTCTTTTTCCAGACCTTTAACACTTTTAAGATACTCTTCTTCCACCGGAGATAATGTAATCTCCTGATACTTTCGATATTCCGCCTTTGCCTTCTTTATTGCCTCATCATGACTTACTTTGCCAGAATCTTCAAGGAGCTTCCTGTTCCCAGATGTAAGAATAGAATCCAACTGTTCAACATAATCAATCATATACATCGGCTTATGTTCAATGGCATTAATCTCAGCCAAATCAAAATAACCAGAAACGAGGTTATTCAAAATCTTTAATTCATCCTCTTCCAAATAATTCTTTGGCACCCCGATATCCTTCAATGCCGGCAGTTCTCCTGAAAAGGAAGTTAATCCCATATAGACTCATCACTCTTTGGATTGTAATCAACACCGGTTGCATACAAATCCAGAACCTGACGATAAAGAACCTTTTCTGAAGAACGGATATCGCGAATCCTATCAAGAAGTTCTTTCCAGTAATTACCACCGCCATTTCCTTTTAGACGCTCATCATCAATTGTAAATCCCTTGATTATATATTCTTTCAAACGTTGCGTTGCCCACTTGCAGAATTGCGTCGCTGTTGAAGATTTAACTCGATAACCCAAAGAAATTATCATATCAAGGTTATAAAACGGAAGTTCCCTTGTAACCTGTCTGCTTCCTTCCATCCAAACCTGTCGGAATTTCCGACAGGTTGAATTTTCATCTAATTCACCCTCTTCGTAGATATTCTTAATATGATCAACTACGTTTGTTCTAGTATAGTTGTTTATTTCAAATGTATCATCGATGAATGTACAATCTCGTCTGCTCCGGTTCATCATCCCCTTGAGCCATACAGTAAAACTCCCATCCATAACGCTCATAAAAACCAGTATGATCTGTAACAAGATAGAGCGGTGCAATTCCTTTTTTATTCATGTTCTCCACAACAAGATTAAGAAGATTTCCTGCTATCCCCTGTCCACGATGAGCCTCTTCAGTATATACAGCGCAAACATTGGGGCTTAAGTCCTTCCTGTCATGAAAATCATTATCGATTACACCTAACCCCCCGACAATTTGATCTCCTAACATGCATAGGTACCAACCATTTTCGGTCTCTTTATTAAGATACGCTGTCATACATTCAAGATAAGCATCCTTGGGGACTCCCCACTTTTTGTGAAACCAATCTGCAGCCATATCTTTTAAGTTGGGTTTTTCTCTCAACTCAAAATATTTGTATTCCGTATTCGCATTAATATCTTTTACCATCTCAACAATCTCTATATCTCCGTCAGCAAGAATCTCCACGATTGATTCATGTCCATCCTCATTAGCTCCATTCTGCCAATAGATTTCAGCCATCCTGAGGTTCTCTTGTTCGTCTGTTACTCCATCAAAACACTTGTAGGCATCTCCTTCAAAAACTCTTCCAGTCACTTTTATCTTTGCAATTCCGAAAGTAGGTCTTCCTAACTTAGCAAAATAGTCCCCCCACCTCTCAGCTTCCTCGTATGACTTAGACACATATAGCGAAGCCATTCTCGAAGGGTAGTTCGGATACTTTTCTTTTCTGACTTTCTCAAGTGCCAGTTCTCTTAAGGCTACGTCGACTGAGTGGCTGAGTCGGGTGTCCTTGTATTTTTCAGGATTACTGTAAATATCCTCCACGACGGCAAGCTGTTCGTAAACACGCTTGTGCACACCATTAGGGTGTTCGGAATCGAGAACGAAGTGCTCGCCGGCTTTTTGGGGTATATCTGAGATTACGTGATAATATATGTTTTCTTCCATAGTTAGTCTCCTTAATGAAAAGGGCCGGACCATAGGACCGACCCGATTTTACTTAAATTCAGCATTATTCTTTTTCAAAAAATCAATATCTCTGCCATATTTAAAAGCTGTTTCCGAGTCGTTGGCTTCAAATGCTTCAAACAGATCTGCGGGAATTTTGCCGGTTTTTGTCCTTTCATAGATCGTAAGATTCCATGAGTGCTTGCATTTTTTGCATCGGTATATGAGCCAGACATCTACGGACTTGCCGTTTGCGTTAACTCTGAACTTGCCGGAATTGATGAATTCCTGCTTTTTTCCACAGCCTCCGCACCGATGATAAACTCTGATGCCGGTGGAATCAGTGGTCTTCAACCTTCAAGGTCGTGGCAAGTCTTTGTTTGCGCAGTATCCGTTGAATGCTCTTTTCGGATAAAGAAAAGAGCAGCGCCAGGTCTTTAGCACTTGTTCCTGAATTGAATAAGGCAAAGATCCTTTCGTTACGCTCACGAAAGAATACCTTGGAATCAGTGTTGCTTCCCCATTCCTGCTTTTCTTTGCATGGTATATAGATCAACTGACCGTTTACATATTGCTGAATCGTTTCCAATAATTCTTTGGGCAGGATATCCTCTGCCTTGATATAGCTCATAATGTTCCTCCTAATAAGTGTTTCTTTAGGATTCATCTGAGCTTATGATTCATTTTTTATAAGCTCAGACTACTGAGCGATAACATATCTTTTGGTCATAAAAATGCTCCTTTCCAATCAAATAAAGTAAACTCTTTGTAAATTGTACATGAATACAGTTTACAATTCAACCTTAACAATAATTATAAAAGAACTTGCGCCATAAATCAGGCCTTATATCATCTGAAAAAAATTCAAAGCCTCTTCTATAGCCTTTACCTTTTCTTCCGGACATCCAGGCTGTCTGCTGTTCTCTGATTTTGGCTTATTGTAGTTCTCTCTTTCTATGATTCCATGCTTCTGCTTTACCTGCGCGATATTAAGATTTGTTACATGAAATCCGTAGTGCTCCTGCACCCATTTTTCTATTTCGTTGTATGTAGCCTTGGTCTCTGCACTTGTAAGATCAAGCTCATCCATATCTACCTTTACATTGATATGATGCTTCGCCTCATGAAGTTTGGACAATAAACATACAGTCTCGACATGTGTCGGGACACTCCCATGAACACAAGTCATTAGCCACGTCTGTGCCGCATGAACACATTCTCCCGGTTACTGTTATTTCGGTTCCATCAACAACTTTTGTCAGCTTTCTCTCCATCTTAAGACACCTTATTCCCTTTCTTCAATTCCTTCTGAGTTGCTTTATAGTGTTCCTTGGCATTGGGAACAGTTCCCGACTGGTTTCCCTTTAGCACAAAGGTCAGCTTGTATGGGTCGGGATTTCCTTCCTCGTCAAAGCCTCCAACCAGAACCTTCTCAATAACACTCTCAAACACCACTCGGTCAAATTCATCCAGAACCTGCTCACTGCTTAGTGTCTCACAAAGTGCTGACATTCGCTTGCTAACATCTTTCTGTTTGTTAATTGACTCTTCCAAAAGATGTCTTCTCTCGGAAAGAGTATGAAGTTTACGGGTAAATTCAAGTACCTTTTCGTCATAAACTTCCTTACTTATTGTACCATCAATGAGCATATCTGTCATTCGGGATTTTTTTGATTCCAAGGAAGAAATGTCCTTATCAAGCTGTTGCTTCTTACGAACATCCTCTGCATTGTTCAAAGCCTCCTCCACATTCGACATGACTATATCCAGCACATCATCAAAATTCCCTGCCAGCAATCCGAAGGCTTCCAAAAAAGCGCCTTCCAAAATCGCCTCATCAATGGCTTTGCAGTGTGGACAATTCTTAATTCCATTCTTGGTGGCATTCATACACTGCCACACAGGCTTTTCGTAAATGGAACTGCTGTGCCTTGTCCTTCGGGTAAGCTTATGTCCGCAATAGCTGCACTCACATATGCTGCTGAAAGCATATTGACGGGTATAACGCTCCCTGTTTCCACTGGTCTCCATAATTTTATTCTTAGAACGCTTCATGCGGATGCGCTCTGCCTCATCCCACACCTCTCTGGAAACGATAGTCTCATGGTGATCTCTGATATAAAACTGATCCTGCTCACCCATATTAGCAAGTCTACGCTTACTGATAGGGTCAGTAGTAAAGGTTTTCCCAAGAAGAACATCACCCTTGTACTTTTCATTCTTGATAATTCCCATCACGCCATGAGTGTGCCAGCTTACCTCACCCTTCTTATTTTTTCTGCCAAGCTCCGTCAGCCGATGAGCTATGGTAGTTGTTCCATACCCCTGAAGGTACAAATCATAAATCATTCGCACTGTCTCTGCCTCATACTCATTGACCGTCAGGCTCTTGTCCTCCGGGTGATAATCATAACCAAGACAACCATTAAAACCAATCAGCTCACCACGCTTCATTTTCATCTTAAGTCCCATGATAACATTCTTAGATAAAGACTCAACCTCCTGCTGTGCCAGGGAACTCATGATTGTCAAAAGCATCTCTCCCTGCATATCCAAGGTGCTGATATTTTCTTTTTCAAAAATAATACCAATATTTTTATCCTTAAGCATTCTGGAATACTGCAAGGTATCCAGCGTATTTCTGGCAAATCGGGATATGGACTTGGTCAGAATCAAATCAATCTCACCATTTAAGCATCGATTAATCATTTCCTGAAATCCGGTTCGCTTGTCGGTCTTGGTTCCGGTAATCGCCTCATCAGCAAAAATTCCGGCGTTAACCCATTCGAGATTCTCACCAATCTTTTCTTCATAATAAAGTTTCTGGGATTCAAAGCTGCCTAACTGGTCATCATCATCCGTAGATACTCTGACATAGGCTGCCACTCGAATCCTTTCCACTGTTATCGGGTTACTTCTTACCCTGCCCCTGCTGTTAGGAGCAGTTCTTGTTGCTTCTAAAACTTGTACTTCCTGCATACTAAAATCCTCCTGTTTCTAATCTGTTATAATGAAAATGATGCCAACAACAAGTAAGTTACCTTGTATGCTGACATCATAAATGAAAAATCAAATGTTAACGAATGTGCGGCAAAATAATTTCTGCACTCACATAAAATTACGCCGCCTTTGGAGCATCCTCACAAATAATGAGAAACCTGTCCATCAGCTTGTTTCTTGCTATGGTATACTCCGCTTCTGTAATCAGCTCCATGCGAACCACCTTACGAAGCAAAGCCATACACTTTGCAAATTCCATCTCCTTCGTCATCTGCTACACCTCCTCACTCTTATTTCTGCGTTACCACCTACTTTCCATAAGAAATTAGCTTATTGCCTGTGGGCTACTCCTGCTCGAGTTCCTTTCCCACCCTTGACGGAAGTGTCTTCCCTCGCTCCGCTCGATTGCTCAAGCCTCTTCGCAAGGTCTGTTAACATAGAATACAGCTCATGAATCCATTTCCGGATTGTTTTTCAAGGTTCAAATTTAATAAAGTTCATATAGAACATTTGTTTGTGGTATGTTATAATATTCTTGTAGCCCATCCATTTGCCTGCTGGCTCGTGGCGGCTACGTTTTCATGGTTTAATGATACGAAATTCTGACCGGGATTATCATTGACGGAGACTTGACCAAAAGTTGACAAAAATAGATTGGAAGTGAAAAATTGCAGAACCGCATTACCTTTTCCAACGTGATTGGAGTGTTATTGGAAAATAAAAAGAAAACCTATGCACAGTACCAAATGATTGAAGATATCTTCTATGACTGCCTGTGCAATATGGATTTATTTGAAAAAGATGACTTTGAGAAAAATGTTACCTACAGCAGATGGTGTACCGGTGATCGTCCCATCCCAAAAGAAATATTGTCCTTTTATGACAATGCCGGATTTGACGGTATTCAAAATAACATTCAGGATGATGTCATTCCCAACCTTATCAATGTGCCTGCCACAAGGGAATTGCTTTTGGAATTGGTTGCAGACAGTGTGGATGTAATCGGTACCGAAAAAGCCGATGAATTTGCAGGGATAACCGATGACTCAGAGCTTATCACTGTCCTTATCCGCTATGCCATTTTAAACGACCATGACAGCAAGCACACCCTGTTATCCCCTGACTTGTCAGATATTATGCTGAGTAACAGACTTCCTTCTGCCAACCGCTATTTTACAGGCAGAAAAGAAGAACTTAAAGCTATTATTAAGGCATTACAGGAGCATAATCCGGTATTTATTACCGGAACTGCAGGTATGGGTAAAAGTGAATTGGCAAAGACCTATGCCAAGAAAAACGAAAAGAAATACACAAATATCATTCATCTGTTTTATGGTGGTGACTTAAAGAAATGTATTGCTCATATGGAATTTAGCGATGATACCGCTGATATGAGCGAAGAAATGCTTTTTGACAAGCATATGAGAATATTAAAAAAGCTCCACTCCGACAGCTTGATTATCATTGATAACTTCAATGTCCTTCCAAAAGAGGATGTTTTTTTCAAGGAATTTGTAAAATTGAATTGCAAAATACTGGTTACCAGTCGTTGCAATATTTCACAATATGAGACGATAAAGATTTCCGAAATGGACGCAAATACAAAGCTTGTAGAATTGTTTTATAAGCATTGCCCTTCTGCAAAGAGTTCTGGAGATGTGGTAAAAGAGATTATTCAGACTGTAGGTTGCCACACTCTTACGGTTTGCCTGTCTGCTTTGTCTCTGACAGCCAGTGGCTTGGAGCCTGAAGAACTGCTGGCAGAATTGAAAACCTGTGGTTTGAATATTGCCTCCGGGGAAGATGTGGAACTGTATAAGGATGATGATTTCACAGATGGACTGATGATAGAGCATTTACGAAAGCTCCTACAGCTTGGCAAATTATCCAATCAGCAATTGGACATTCTCCGCAATCTGTCACTTCTGCCAGTTTCCGGTGTATTAAAGAATAGCTTTAAGAACTGGATGACGCTTGATAACCTCACGGATGTGAACCATCTTATTAAGTACGGATTTATCAACAAAGATACAGATAACAAGAAAATGAGCCTACATCCGCTACTACAGGAAGTAATTGCTATTGAGACCATACCAACGGTAACTGCCTGTTGTACCATGTTGGACAGCCTCCACCTTATCTGCCTGGCACATGGCTTGGAGCTTCGCAGACCGGAAAATATCATTTCTTCCCTTATCAGTGTGTCGGAGCGTATTATTGATATGATGGAAGGCAAGCCGGAACCAGCGGAGATGAATCTGCTTGGGGCTGAAAGTATTATTGGAAATGCTGTAGGAACAGATAATGACTATATGAAAACGACCTATCGGTATCTGAATAATCTATATGCACGGTGGAAAAAGCCGGAGAAGGCGATTGAGTATAGGGATAAGTATTTTAACACAAACAGAATAACTACAAATAAAAACGCATAAACTATCAATACCACTAAAAATCCATTTGACAGCTTTTGTCTTCGATGGTATATTATATTTAGTGGTTGTGCTACGTTGCTTGCGAGGCGCGTGGCCGGTGGAGTTCCATGCGTGGGCTCCACTTTTTTTATACCACAAAACAGAGAGAAGGGGTACATATGGCAAAGAAATTTTTTACCTATGAACAACAGCTAAATAAGCTACAGCAGGAAAAAGCTCTTATTATTCCAGATACTACTGCTGCCAAACTGACATTAGAAAAATTAAGCTATTATTCCCTTATCGGGGGATATAAACAGTTATTTAAGCACACACCCTCACAAAAATATCTTTATGGTGTAACCTTTGATGAACTCGTTGCCTTCTACTATTTTGATGAAGAATTACGTTCTATTTTCATGAAATATATTCTTCATGTAGAAAGGCATATTAAGTCACTGCTTTCATATCATTTCTGTGAAAAATATGGTGAAAATGATACAGAATATTTGAATATAAACAACTATACATTAACCAAAAAGAATTATGCACAAATCAATCGTTTAGTACATTCCATGCAAAACGCAATTGCATTACCAAGCCAATACGCATATATTTCGCATCATGCTAACACTTATGGTAATGTACCTTTATGGGTTGCTATGAATGCTTTTACATTTGGACAAGTTTCTAAAATGTTCCAATATATAACAAATGATGTTCAATACAAAATCAGCCAAAAATTTGAACATATTACGGAACGTGAATTACATCAGTTCATAACAGTACTTGCACGTTGCCGAAATGTATGTGCCCATGGAGAAAGACTATTTTCATTTCGAATCCATGAAACCATTCCAAACACCTTGTTACATAAAAAGCTACAAGTTCCTCAGAAAAACGGAAACTACTTATATGGAAAGCAAGACTTATTTTCCGTCGTGATAGCCTTACGCTATCTTATCAGTGATGCTGATTTTAAAGCATTCAAATCCGGTTTAACTAAACTCATTAATAAGGTCCTTAAGCAATGTCCGCACCTCACTCGTGAACAATTACTCAAGGAAATGGGGTTCCCTGAGAACTGGGAGAAAATTATGCGATACAAAAAGTAGTTGCCTTTACACAATGCAGATTTATAGTAGGTATGGTTATGCTGTATTGCTTGCGAAAAGCATAACCTCCTACTTATTTATTATCACCATCATCATCCCAAAAATCTTCTGGTAATTCCGGATCATCCATTCCATAATCTTCTATTTCGTTTTGTAATCTATAGACATCCGGCCATGTATCTCTCCCGAACGCATTCTGTGGAAAATATTTGATAAGAAGCGGCGCAATGGCTTCTTCTGCAAATGCAATTTGAAAATCTTTTCTTTTTTCCTTTTCCATACCATTAAGTTGTTCTATGGATATATCATGAATAGTCAAAACATATTCTACATACTTATCATATAAGAATTTCCCTTCAATCTTAGTTTTCTGTTGTTTCAAAATGTATGGATATTTTTCTGCTTTTAATTCCCTCATCCATATTTCTCTTATAAATGGCTCCTTTACTTTTTCACATTCTCGATGATACTTCCCAGCTAAATAATCAGGCTCAACATTAAGATATTTCCCTAATGCATTCAAAAGATCTGGTGAAACTTCTCTATATCTTAATCCTCTTTCAACCGATTTTGAAGACCAGCCAAATCCATGTGCATCATCTAATTTTCTAATACTGCAATCTCTAAGATGTAATGCTTCCATTACACAGTTTTTGTCAAACGGTGCCTTTTTACTCTTTTTATAAGCCATCTATTCCTCCACTGCCGACAAATTTCAAATATTGTCGTATCTAGTTTTGTTCATAAATCATTGACTATCCGACAACCTTGTCGTATGCTTGAATTGTAGCATTTTTTCATTCATCTGTCAAAAGGAGGTCCATATGCCAACTACCAAAACTTTACTCAAACCACTGAAAAGAAAAACCTATTCGAAGAAATCAAAAGCCACAAGAAGGAAATTATAGTTACTTCTGTATTACTTGGTGTGACAATAGCTGGAGTTCTGATTTATAAAAGAATGTCTCCCAATGAACTTACCCGAATAAAAGAAAATATTTCTTGTAATTTATGCGCAAATAAAGAGCTTTCTTCTTTAGAATCAACAGCACCTACGGCTACAAATATTATTGAGTTTTCGTTAGGTAAAACCAGCACTGTACCAGGGCATCCAAGAAATCTACCCTCTGGTCACAAACCTTCAGAAAAACAACTCGAAATCGCAAAAAGCCTTGGTATTAATTTAGCTGACAATCAAACATATGTCACAGATTATTCTCGAAAAATTGCATAAGCTGGGACACAAATTGAGGTTTGCACGATGGCAAACCTCTTTTAATATAGTAATTAAACTGCCTTTAATCATTTTTTATTTTAAATCCACATGTCTCGAACTTCCTAATAAGAGGCTCTTCAAATCCCTGAACATCTTTTTTATCAATTATAATAGATAAATTTTTTCTTGCTCTTGAACACCCTACATAAAATAATTTGTACGCACTTAATGCACCATATACAAGATTTTCTTTCAAACACGCTTTAGCACTTGTAACACCATCTTTTCCCAAAAATTTATCAATGTCATTCTTTATCAGTCCCTGATAATATACATTTTCCTCATATGCCTCCGAAAAATCGCTTACACTTTGAAATATATACTCCTTATGTTTTACATAATCATCTTTTTTCAGATCTGTAATTTTCATGTGTATGTTTGACTCTATATCATTCAACATATTCTTATAAGCATAATAAAACCGTTCAAATTCTGCCAATTTAATTTCGTATGTACTCCATAATTCAAAAAATTTAGAGATATTGACAACCGGATCATGACTACTGTTAGCTGCTATAAATAATACTGTATCATGACTTTCTCCCTTTACACCATGTTGCGTGGAAACATATGGATTATGAAGATAATTTACAAGATTATGAAATTCCTGAATAGACACTTCCAAAACCGTAGCATAATCTTCATCACCCAAAATTTCTTCTATATATTCATCATCAATCATATCCAGTTCTTTTGCATAATTTAAGAAATCAACTATTTGTCCGTTTCATCTACAACTGCTATCTTGACGGCCATAGTATTATAAGTATCTTAAAAGAATTAAAAAAAGAATCAATTCCTTCTCCAACAAGCAAAGATACCTGGAGCAAAAAAACTGTTGAAAATATTTTGACAAATATAAAATACACCGGAACAGTTATAATATTAGTTGATGATATTCAATACAAGATTGTAGATCATCATCCTGCTATAATCAGCTCCGATGCATTTGATGCTGTCCAAATTGAACGAGATTTGCGCAGCAACATTACCACAGACTCCAATGGCATTTCCTCAAGAAAGAACTCCAAATATAGTAGCATCCGTACCATTCGTGAAACTCACGATTATGAAAAAGATAGGCTTAGGCTCTTAAATAAACTTGAAGAATATAAATTGCAAGATATTAAAGCCGAAAGACTTGGTATATTGCCACATACAACTAAATAGTCTTTCCTCGAAATTAACCAGCAATATCCTTTGTGATATAGTCTTCAATTACAAAATCATTATTGTTAATCGACTGTAGTTTTTGAACTATTTGTTTAATTATACCAATCATCTCTTCATATGCTACCTTATATCCATCCTCATCAAAAACGCATGCGCTATCGTCTTCATTGAATGAATAAAACGAATCATATAGATTTCTTGCCTGTTCATTCAATTGCCTTAGTTCATCATCGTTATCAATTAATGGATATTTTCTTCTTATAAATCCTTCTTCATCATATACCCAAATAGGGCCATGAAGATACTCATTCATTAATTTAATTGTATACATTATAAATCATCCTTTCTAATTGGATATGCTGAAACAATAAAGCCATTCGTACCAATTCCTGTCATTGTATAATAGTTTCCTTTCTTAACATTATTAGATAATTTCGGAAAGTTTGTCTACCGCCTCTATAAACTCAGATTTATCTTCATCACACTGCCAATCATATTTTGCAATAAAAGATTTTGCGTTTTCAATTATCTCTAGAATTGTTTCTTTGTGCTTTATCAAATAATTATGGTCTATTTCACCTGCTTTATCCATCAATTCACCTTCATATACATCACCGGCATATGGATTATGCAATAAATACACCAACAACATTTCATATGCAGACTCTAGAAATAAATTTTGTCTAATACATCTCGCCACATCTGATATCGACAATTCGTATACCTTTTTTTCCATTACCTGATTATGCCAAGTTACAAGGGGATCATCACCTGACAATTTCTTGCAATTATATAAGTCTTTTATTTTTTCTTTCATTTATCAATATCCTTTTACAAATTACATGCATAATTCTAACCATATACTCTAATCACATCATATATTTTTCGACCGCTCTACAACATTCCAAAGTTTCTTTTCCCATGTATATTTTGCATTTATCCACTATATCTTGCCCTCTAGAAATCAAATCTTCTAAAATAGTAAATTCCACCACTTCACATATAAGCGAATCCTTAGATAACGACATTTGTTCAAAAAAGTCAAATGCCATTTTCAATTTAATCTCATTCTCTTCTTCTATCAATTTTATTACAAATGGAACAACCACCATACCAAACATTATATGCATACCATCCGAAACATCCGCTGCAGCTTTTTGAGATATTAGATTTAATTCCTCATTATCATCAACAAACAACTTTGCAAAATCATCATATAAATTATTATATTCCATTATTTATTCCTCCACATTGCTTTTTTTAAGGCCTTAACCAACCTATTAGCCATTCTTCTATCACTTGGTGATAAACTTTCCTGGGTCAATATCTTTGTATTAATATAGTGAATCATTTCTTTCCCTTTTTGCATGTGAGTATTTCCATTTCTTCCTAAACCAATACCAGTCGCTTTTTCAAATTTAATAACCGAAGCTGTACCACCATCACCTATAAACGAACCTGGTCGATATAACTGATTAATTGCATTCTTCAGTTTTGCATCTTTAGCATGTTTTAGTAGATGTTCTCTTCTACTAGTTCCAATCCATTTTTTAAGTGAACCAGGAAGTGTTTTTCCATTAGGACCAACAAAGAAATCTGTTTCTAACTCTTTTTCTATTCTTCTTTCGTTTTCACTTGCAACTAGAGCACTTAGCAGTTGATTAATATTCATTTGAGAACCTGATAATCCAGTTGCTATTCCTACGCTTGAACCACTACTCATTTTTGCACCTCCTTAATTCTGCTTTGATTACGTCTGCGTAAAGTATTATCTACTATACGAACCTCAATCCCCTTTGAGATTGCGTATTCAAAAAGTTTCAGAGATGTCTCATCTTTTCCACAAGCTGAATATACCAGTATCACTTTTATGTAAAAATTATCTACAATATATTTAACAGTTTCCTTTACTCTTGCTCTGTTTTTTGCATAACGCACTTGTCCTTTTGTGCTAAAACAGAAAGTAGTACACTCTTCAAGTCCACTTAGATATTTTGGTAATTTTTCTGTCGAAATGTAAATTGCATTTGGAATCACCACCGCTTTTATTTCCAATACAAACCACAGCATAATTACCCTTATCTTTAATAATCTACTGTCATTCTCCCACTGCCAAACATCATCAAACAGTGAATAATCCGGTGCAATTACAAATTTTACATCGGCATACATTTCCTTGTACTTCTTCAGCAACCTCTTATTTTTATAATATATCGCATTATACAAACCATCTATTTTATCAAAAGTACAATCATAAGAATAAAATCCCACTGCAGTTGCTGATGTTAAATGGAACTTTGCCTTTTCTGTATTAAGTGCAATATAATCCGGATAAACACCTGGATTACAATGATGTATTGGCAAGTGATATTTTGTCAATACAGCCTGATTTAGTAAGTCTGCAATACCATAATTTAGTTGATACCGTAGTTCCTTTTCTTTTCGAATCACAGACCCGTCACTTCTAGTGACTTTTTGAGTTATTTTCTTCATGAATAAAACCTCCGGAAATAATAAGTCAATTGAATCATATTAATCCTCCTTTAGGACAATACATACTACAAGTTACATTCCAAATACTCACTAATGAGTTCAGAATTCCATTGACTTTTTCTCCGAAGGTCACTATAATTGAAGTGTCTAGTTTCGAATGGTAACATTCGAAGAAAAACGTCTTGTTGATCACTGCAATGATTAGCAGGATGTTTTTTTGTTTATAAATAGCTCTCCTTTAAGCCCATTCATATCTAACAACTTTATCTGGATAATCAGACCAATCAAGATACCCGTCATTCTGCAATCTGCCGAGTACTATAAATGGTTTCACATCAGCGGTCTCTGCAAAGGCCACAATTCTATCCCACGATGTACAGTCTCTAGATAATATAAACTTACGATAAAGTTCTGGTGAAATAAGAGTATCTCCAGCATATTGATCTGCGATTTGTTCTGCCTTACCTTGTACGGAGTCAAAATCGACAAACCTCATTTTGTAATCCCCATTTAAAATGTGTGCAATCTCATGAAATAGCGTAAACCAGAATCTATCTGCCCTTTTTCCACGTATTGTTAAACAAAGAATTAGTTTGCCTTCTGAAGATTCTTTTATAAATCCTTGTACTGGTGCACCTCTGAAATTTTTCACAACTTGAAATGCTATTCCACATTCAGCAAGAATTTTTTGTATTTCGTGAATACCTTCACTAATTCTCCCAAACATCAAAGATTTTATTCTCGAAATATTACTGCGAAGTAACTCTTTGTCAATAGAATGATTTACTGAAATATTATCTGTTTTCTTTTCGCACAAACGTTGCCATGCAAATAACACATATGGATCCACTTTCACATTTGTAGTAAGCTGCGCACGATATGCTGCGTTATAAGTAATTTTAGGAATCTGAGTCAAATCACTAATTTGAAGAACTTCTCTAAGTTGCATAACCTTTGACGCGTCTCCACAATTATTATGCATATATCCGCATTCAATGAAATATTCCATAATATCATGTAATGGCTTTAACAACTTGATTTCTTCTTGTGAGATATCATTTTCCTCTTGAATACTCAATTGTTCAGCATCATACCTTGCCTGAACATCCGTCCAATAATCGACAGTTTCAAACACATATCCTAGCTTTCTAGCAAATGCTGTTGATATTCCCTTGTCACCATTGACTATTGTACAAATATGTTTTTCAGTAACTCCAGTTCTTATTGCGAGCTCCTTACGAGACATCCCGCTAATATTCAGTTTTTCCTGTAAAATCTCACCTGGATGTTTCATATCTTTCACCTCACTTTACAAATTACCACAGTATTCATTGGATGTCAATATCTTTTTTACCAGTTAGGTAATAGTTTTCTAATTTCCTATTTACCTCATGTTGGTTTATCATATAAATTTCAATAAAAGCACCTACCATTTCTGATAGATGCTCTCATCTTTTTTATTCATTTTCTTCAAGTTGCTTACTGATGTCTCTACCACCGTACATAATTCTTACAATGCTTACGACTTCTTTTTCTTCGTCCGGCAGATACAAGATTATATAATTATCTACGGGTAAAAATCTAAGTCCACGGCTGTGCCAAGGCTCATCCCTATATAGCGAGTGTCTCATGGGCATTTCATCCAAAGATTTCACTGCATCCATAATTCTTCGTGTCTGGTTCTTTGCCGTATCCGACACCAATAGCTCCTGTGCAATATAGTTAAAGATATCTCTTAAATCCTGCCTTGCTTCAGCTGAATACTGAACTTTATAACTCATACACCAAAGTCTCTCATCATTTCTGCTTCAACAGCATCTGCCGAATAGACTCTGCCTTCCTCTATCGACTTCATTCCTTTACTGATTTCTGCATCTATTTCCTCTTTTGTAAGAGAACCCATTGCTACAGGCTTTCTAACTGGTAACTTCATCTCAAAAGGAATGCCCTGCTGCAATACTATCTGTCTTAAAAACATACTTACTGCATTTGACATCGGAATGCCAAGCTGATCCAGTACGCTTTCTGCCTGTTCCTTAATTTCAGGCTCTACTCTTGCATATACGCTTGATGTTCTTGCCATACTATCGCCTCCAATCTAACCATAGTATAATCTATTTGCTTGCAAAGTGCAATACATTCGCAAAATTAATGCATTAAATACAAAACTCAACTCCTACTCATTAACCATAGTGTTTCTACAACCTACCCCTTTAACAATAGTGTATTCACAACCTACCCCTATATCAAAAGTGTAGCCACAACCCTGCCATTTTAAGCCTTTCGATAGGTTTCCACCGACAAGAAAAAGAAAGACCAAAAGCAGCACTCAAAAATACTACCTTTGGTCTTAAAACCCTATATTTCAAGCCTTTTGACGACTATCCCTATTTTACCTTTGACATCAACACAACTGTCTCAACTGTACTTTCGTTGTCCCAATCCAGTTCGTATACTTCCTGATTATTGAAAAATACCGGAAAACGGAACTTGAGACTCTTCAGAATCCTGCCATCCTCCTGCTCTTCCTCATAAATATTTACCTCTTCGAGAAAGCTCTTCATGAATGTTTTCTTCTCCATATCCGTGAATCTGTCATAAAGCTTATCAAAGAATAATAAGAACTGGTACACATTATCACCGGATATCTTTTCCTGTCTGATATTATACAGCCTTGTCTCCACAGCTTCAATTGCTGTTTCAATTTCCTCTATCTCGTCATACAGCTTGTCCAAACGAATTTGCATGTCCTCATACTTCTTATCATAATGTTTGTCTGATACAGATAGGTTATCCATCTGATTCGCCAGCTTGTTCTTGGCACCGTTCACCTGCTTTAACCGTTCCTGTAAACCTGTATGCTCCCTATCCAACTCCTGCGTATCAATGCTACTACCGATATGCTTCTGAATTTCTTCCTTGAATTTTGGATTATTCACAAGCTTGCGGATTACCTCTTCCACCGCTGCATTGATTTTATCCTCATTCCACTGCTTGCGATAAGTGCATTTATGACCATCCACAAAAGTTCTGTGCTTGCAGGCATAGTAAAAATAATCCCTGTAATACCCGCCATCCGGATGTTTCTTCCGATTGACATTGCCATACATACCGCTTCCACAGATTGGACACTTGATAATGCCGGACAGGATATGCTCATGATCCAGACTGTGTGTTTTCACATTTCCCACACCGGTTTCCTGTCTCTTTTTATGTGCCTGATTCCACAATTCTTCTGACACTATGGCTTCATGAATACCATCATTTAACATATAGCTGTCCTGCTTTACCACATGATACTCATTTCTTGTTCCCGGAATCTTCTCATTCTTTCTTCTGCCAAATGCCAGCTTGCCGCAATACACAGGATTATCCAAAACACCTTTGACAAAGGATGTGGAAAAGCCTTCAATGGTATTGTTCTGGCGAAGCTTTTTCTTGTATCCACTGTTATTCAAGAATGTAGCAATCGCCGCTATTCCCATGGTTGTATTAGCAAACTTATCGTAAATAATTCGAATAATCTCAGCCTCATCCTCGGCAATGTGCAGTTCCCCATTGATAAGCTGGTACCCATACGGTGCAAAGCCACCATTCCATTTACCCTCTCTGGCTTTCTGTCTGCGTCCTTCCATTGTCTGCACTAATATATTTTCACGCTCAATTTCAGCCATCGCAGATAAAACGGAAATCATCAGCTTTCCTGCATCTTTGGAACTGTCAATACCATCTTCCACACAGATAAGATTAACACCAAAGTCCTGCATCCGCTGGAGAGATGATAATACATCTGCTGCATTTCGACCGAATCGAGAAAGCTTGAATACGAGGACATAATCCACATTATCCTTACCACTTTCTATGTCAGAAAGCATCTGCTGAAACTGTGGTCTGCCTTCCACACTTTTACCGGATTTTCCTTCGTCGGAGTATTCCCCGGCGATAATCATGTCCTGATAGTCAGCGTATTTATGCAATTTATCTTTCTGCGCATCTAAGCTGTATCCATCTACCTGCATGGAGGTGGATACACGGGTGTAGATGTAGCATTTTTGTTGTTTTTTCATATAGTTATCAGCCTCCTTCTGTTTTACTATTGTCCCAACATCATTTTATCATTGTTCCAACTCTTATACAACAAAAACTTTTATACAACAAGAACTTTTATGTATTAGGAAGGTTTTTCGGAATGTTCCAAAAGACCTCCCCCTTCCATTATGCTGCCCTTTTCTGATATTCTGCAAACCCCTTTACATAGGCTATCAATCTGGACTTTTTACCATCCACATTCAAAACCCAAAGCTCCGGTTCAAATTTCAACTCTACTGCAATTTCCTCCAAAACCTCTGCACCATACTTTTCCATCATCTGTGCAAGAAAACGACAACACCTTTCAAAGTCCTTCTGCATTGCTACCCTCCTTCCGCTTCTATCTTGATTGATTTCATTCTATAAAATTATTGAACGAATCACATTGAACAAGAATTGACCAAAAATTGAACATTCCGCTTGTATCGAACATATGTTTGTGGTATAATTTCAACAGACTTTCACGAAAGGAGCTACTTACCATGTTACGGATGGATTTTCATACATTAATAGCAATTATTATGCAACATCTGAAGGCAGCTGATATAACACAGGTTGACCTGCTGTATTATATATTTGAATCATTTATAGAAGATGAACACACAGATTTTGTTTTTGATAATGGACAAGTCTGCCATTGGATAAATGGCAGGCAGCGTATCAGCCCCAAAATAGTAAGCTTCTATATGTCTCCAGAACATCAAGTACTTATGAAACAGGATTTTATCAATAAACTTTACCCCATTATTTGTGATTTAGGAAAATTGGCTTCGGACACGAAGAATCTGTTAATACAGGACTGCTCCATCTCTGACTATGAGAAAAACAGACTTTTAGAACTATACAATGACGTAGAAGATGTAGCTATTGCAGAGTTTTTATGTTCTTGCTTTCTGTTTGGAATGTCAAGACCTTTTAAAAAAGCCACAAAGAACATCACACCGGCTTCTCCTACTATTGCCGATATTATATTAACAACAGATATTCCAAAACCGGTAAAAAATTTTATTAACAGAGAAGAAGATATCTCTGCCGTAACAACACTTTTACAACAACATACAACACTCTTCATTACCGGATTGCCCGGCATTGGAAAAAGCGAACTCGCCAAACAGTACGCCAAGGAACATAAGAAAGACTATACCAATATTCTGTATTTAGAGTACACAGGGAGCTTTTATGAAATGATTTCCGACCTTGATTTTGTGGATGATACAGATACCTTAAGTGAAAAAGACCGTTTCAAAAAACATTATCGTTTTCTGAAATCCTTGCAAGATGATTCGCTGCTAATCATAGATAATTTCAACACCCTACAAGCAGAGGACTCTTTATTACAGCAGATATGCACACTGAAATGCACGGTCTTACTGACAAGTCGCAACCACTATGATAACTATGCCAATTATGAGCTAAAGCCGTCTGACAAGATTTCTCGTGCACTGTTAGAATGTACCCTTTCCAACGTTTCACCGGAACTAATAACATCCTATCAGAACGAACTTAATATTATACTTGAAACCATTAACTATAACCTTGTGGCTACAGAGCTTGTTGCCAGACTGTTGGCATATCATTCAGTAACACCAGATACCCTGTGCCATAAGCTAAGAGAAAACATACTCCTTCCACAGGAAACAAACAACTTGTTACTAACCAAAGACAATCATAGGAAAATGTATATATTTCAAGAACACATGTTACAACTTCTCGGCTATAAGGATTTACCCAAAGAGGAACAACTGTTATTGTCATATATAGCACTGGCGCCGGAAAATGGGTTTCCATTAAAACTATTGCATAAATGGTGTGGCATCTATACAAGCCACCTCGACAGCCTCATTAACAAAGGACTGCTAAGTATCAACTGTGGTCGTGCTACTATGAAACCCTACATCCGAAGACTTACCAATGCCGGAAAATTTCTTACATCGAGTGATTGTGAACCGCTATTCGCAGGAATTTATGAAACTCTTGCAGCTGATAATTCCGAACTGATTCGCTTTACGCTAGATATGATAGACATGATTGAACGTTTTGTGAAAAATGAGCCTTCCGCACAGTGGATTTCCATTGTTCGTTCTTCTTTAGAATTTAACAACCGCTATCACAGGTATCGCAGCTATTCACGATTACTCGGTACCTATGAATACCTTTGCATAAAATCGGACTTTAAGAACAACTCTGACCGATATTTGTTGGAGCATTTCAAAGCTATCGAAGCATGGAACATCCATAATAACATCAATAAAGCTATTGATTTTGAGGAAAAAGCAATTTTCATAGCAGGAAAAGATGGCTCCGCCAATATATTTAATTTTTCCACCCTATATTTGGATGCAGGTCGATGTTATCATATTCAGGGAAAGAACGCTAAAGCTCTGGAATATGTACAAAAAGCATATGGCATTCTTGAATATACGAAAATGCAATATTCTCCAAACGGTATCAGTTGCTTAATTCAATATGCAAGATTATTATTTGACCAACGAGACTTCTCAGAAGCACTCAGAATTTATACAAACTGTCTGGGCATCATAAAAAATGTATTTGGAGCCGACTCCTTGATGGCAGGTTATATTACCCAAAACATTGCCGCTTTACATCATATAATCCGCAATGTAAAAAAAGCCAGACTTATGTACGCACAGGCAGAATCAATTTTAGACAAGCATCTTGGTCCTGAACACGAGGATGTATTGCAATGCCATGAACAGGCACAGCGATTAGATACCCTCGACACAATTTCATTATTGAAAATACCGGATGTAAATCAGAAAATCATCGCATAATACAAACAAATTTTCAAATCAATATTGACATAAAATCAACTCATTCGTATAATAATAGTAGTAGAAACAGCGTGCTGTTTCAGGTGGGCTAACACCATAATCCGAAAGACTTACCGGGCGAATGTACCGGCCGTTGGCAGGCAACAGAAAAACCTGAAGCCTTACTGGACGAATGTGCCAGCCGTTGGCGGACAACAGAAAAATTAGCCACTAAAAGAGAGTTGATAATGCTGCGGTATTATAACTCTCTTTTTTAACGCTCGAAAACACGCTGTTCCGGAAAGGATATCATTATGGAACAACAAAAGTTAAAAGATGCCATACGCATCATATCCCGTGCTGCAAAGGATTACGATGACAAGCTTAATGGTTACAACTACATCTTTATATACAAGAATCGTCAAAATAATCAAATTGAATATTTTGAAAGTGCATTTCTTCCACGTAACTTTCAACATCTTACCGGGATAGAATTTATTGATTCACAGGGAAATATATTACATAACCCTACGCAATTCTATCAGAAATGCCTTAACAGCACTTTAAAAGAAAGTGATATTGCATTCAAATCTGACGGCACTACTGAGTTAAAATTGCAGGCACTGCCACTAATAGTCAATTTCTTAAAATCTTCAAAAATGACAGCAATATATAATTCGATCCGTCCCAAGCTATCCGTTGACAGATTAGCAGGAACCACTAATTTTTGTCTTGGATTCACGAAAGACAAAAATTATTATGTACCCAGTTCCTGCTTACTTGAAGATATACGAAATCTTGCTGATGTGACCTTTCAGATTTTAGCCATTTTTTCAAAACCTGCGACAAAAAACACGCCTATTTACAAGGATGTTCGATATGTAGCAAAAGGCGTAAAATTAACCACACTCAGTTTTTCCGACGAATTTTCTTCTCTTATAAGTCTTGAAAATTATACCGAGAAATGATTAATTGCCCAAATTCTATTCGGATTTGGGCAATACTCTTTTCTATGAAACTCACTACATCTATCTGCTTCCCTTCGTTCTGATAATACCATTATGGAATCTGCCATCTCCTACAACATTCTGTAAGCTTGTCTCCACTCTTATCATAGCAGTCTGAGCATCCATTTCGGAATAAGCCTCTGCGTACATCCCTCTAAGAATTGCCTCTGCCTTCGCAGCACTGCTTTTCTGGTATTCCTTTTTATCTGTAATAAACTTCTCCCTCGTGGACTCGTCTGCCTGTGAGATAAGATTAATATAGGATTCTTTTAACGCCGCACATTCCTTCTTAATACTCTGGTTTCTCTGAGCCAGTATATCGCACTGTTTCTTTTTCTGCTGATATGAATCCTGATAACACCGAAGTTCATCCTCGTTCCTACATCCGGCTTTTGCAAGAATTTTGGTATTTGCTTCCTTTATATCACTAATCTCACTCTCTGCCTCCTGAATCTGTTCCTTATAATACTTCTTTAAGTCCCTTTGGAACAATTTACATTGTCCCAATTCTTGTGTCCACTGGTTAATATAAGACTGCTTTTTTCTTATGAGTGCCTGATTCTCTACATAGGACTGATAATTCGGATTATGATGCCTGATCTCATAATCCAGATCAGAAATCTTATTCAAATTATATTCCTGTTCATACTCCAGACATATGAGTTTTGCCCTTATATCCATAGCTTCAGATATAACATCCATATCCGGTGATGTGACTGTAGCCTGTTCCAGTTTTGTAGCGAATGTCATATCATATTCGTTATTTGATGCTTCTTCAAATTCATCAACAGGCTCTTTGAGCACAGAAGCCTCCGTCCGGGTCGTATGCGCTTCCTCATGCTGTACCAATTTTTCACTTTGCCTCCACTCTGAGTCAGCTAGACGCATTCTTTCCTGCTCGTTTCTAATGGCCTCCTCCCTTGCCTTTCTTATTCGTTCCGCTTCTTCCTTAGCTTCCATTGCCTTTTCTATCCTCTGCTCCAGTGCCTCCTTATCATACTTCTCACCCAGAGACTTCCCACGAATGGACTTCTTCATATGTGGCATCCGAAAGGATATGGTTTTATTAGTCTCGCGAATCTGCCAGTCTTCCACATGCTCCAGATAATATATCATATGGTCCAAAGATTCTGCATGCTGTATCAATGCATCCAGCCTCTCCCGAATCATATCTTTATCTGTTTTAAAATCAGGATTTGCCTCCTTTCCACGCTTCTCTACCCAATAATTGTTTCCATCCGAACGAGCCAGAAGATTCACCTGATTATATCCCTTTACCATACACTCACGCATTACCCAACGCTTTGCTGCGTGCATAAACTTGCCGGTGCTTTTATGTTTGCATCCTTGCCTGTATTCGCAAGGCTTATCCTGCCAGCGTTCTTTTTTGCCCTCATACTTTCTGACGGAATTGATTACAATGTGAACATGAACATTCCCGGTACCGTTATGACCATCCGGATGCACCGCCAGAATTGCCTGATGTCCCGGCAGGAACTTCTCCACATATTGTTTCCCAAAATCCATCGCCTCCTGCATGGTAATATTGTCTTCCGGTGCAAAACTGATGATATAATGATGTGCCTTTACATCCCTTGCAGCGTTATTTTTACCATAATACCGGTTAACCTCAATACATTCTGCACCGAAGGTATCAACCTTGCAATTGATACCCTCGATCAAGAAATTGTCACGCATTATCATTCGTCCCTTGGCATCCTCCAAGGGCTTCATAGTATGCTCATCAAATTTGCAGGTAAGGTATTCCACCGCAGCAGAATAATATCTGTTCTTTACCGGTATGTGTTTGATGATTGCCATTATGCACTCCTCCTGTAATGATACTTACCACAGCAGACATCCTCTACCTGCTTGAGTATCCGAAAGTGCATATCATTCCAGTCCTTTATCACTTCCTGTAAATCATAATATACCGAATAAACGCTGCCGCCGGCATTCAGATGATGTGCTATCTGATTCAGATTGGAACCAATCTTACCAAGCTCCGCTGAAATATCCCTCAATACTGCCACATCTCCATACTGTGGTATCTTCCTGCCAAGGGCGCATCTTCTGATATACTCCGACATACTGATGCCTGCTTTATTTGCTTTTTCCTGAATCCTTGCTTTCTCTTCTTCCGAAAGCCACATATTAAATTGAACTCCGTTTCTCGCCATATAAATCCTCCTCTAAATCTGCTTTATCTGTCTTGTGCCGGATACGGCACTTATTTTTCGCCGTCGCTTACGCTCCTCCCTCCGGTTATACGCTCACTCCCCTAAGGTCGTTCACGAGTACGCGCGCTAACGCTTGCGAATATGCTCCACTATGTCGCGAATAGTAGAGCAAGTTCCGCCCTGTGTGTACACAGGGCAGAACTTGTTGGGGATTGCATCCCCAAGCCCCAGCTGCCCACGCCTGTGAGTTAAAAAATGTGTCTACTTTGTAGCCTTATTTTTCACTCTTCGGCTTAACAATACTGTAAGACATTTCAGCCTATCCAAACTGTTCCAATAAAAAACTGCCCTACATTTTGGCTAACAATAAGCCTTTTCGTAAGACAGCCTGACTAACGCCTTTTAAAATTTTATGCTCCATTCGCTTGCCTAATCCTCATCATCAAACAGACTTCCAAGAGCACTTCTTGTGTCCATATCCATAGAATTATGATTATCTGCTTCAAGCTCCCTAACCTCTGTACCTAGATTTTCTTCCGTTGTACAGCATCCGGCTTCCGATACGGATATGGGCGACAATGATTGTTGTGGTTGCTCCACCTGTAATGGCTTTTGCACCTGACCCATCATCGCAAGAGATCCGGCGAATAACTGATTTACCATTGCTTGCATCACCTCTTTCACTGTACCAGCAAATACTTCATTTTCCTTTGATATTGCCACCTGAACTTCCCCTAACATTTTCTGATAATAGTCTGATTCATTATTTTCCTGAATAACAGATAGCAGTGCAGCTTTGACGAGGGCAGTTTGCCCACCCTCAGTACCTGCATTTGCATCTAACCATTCTATAATTGCTCTATCTTCAGCATGTTTCGGATTCAAACGAAAAGTAACCGAATTTCCCATAGTGCCTCCTATCCGATGTTATCAGCAAGATAACGATACCCAATTGCATTTGCTTTCACATCTGTAACATACTGAATATTCCTTCCCTTAGTTCTTCCATACTTCTTCATCACACTGGCACCACCGCCCACATAGACGATATTTTCATGCTTCAAATCCACCTTGATTTCCCTAAGCTTTGCTTCTACGCTGTCAGCATATTCCTGCAATCCCTTTTCAATGATTGGGATAAACTCTGCATTTACACCGGTAACATTCCCCTTAATATAGTCTGTAATATCTTCTTCAGGAATTTCACAATGCACTTTAGGAAGACCATCTTTTTTGATTCGTTCAATTGCTGTGATAAGTCCCACTTCATAGGTGTAGGCATCCTTATCCATCGGAACCTTGTCTTTTACACTCAAGACATCCATTGTCCACGAACCAAGATCCACGCATCGAAGTCTGTTCATATCTCCCATACGATTTGCAATCGCTGCATAGCACTGTGCATAAATTTTCACCTTATCCAGATAAAAGCAATAATGCACTCCCTCAAAGGTAAAGGAAAGCTGTTCCTTGTGCCATAGATATTCACGGAATTCTTTTCTCTCCACTCCAAACATAGTAAGTGGTACCCCGGCATAAAGTTCAACATGCGTTGTCTTCTCAAGCCCCTGATAACGCAGCTCCTTTGCAATTCCTGCCAGTGTCAGAAGAAAATAATTATCGTTTTCTGTCTTGGTTGCCTGCTTTCCAAGTCTTCCCTGACCGATAATATATTTCTTGCCTCGATACTCCAGCAGTCCGCTATTTGTAAGCGGTGTGTAATCAACAGGGGATACCAAGGTTTCCATAAAAATATGCTCTCCTTTGATAGAACTCCATCCATGATCTAATGCTATTTTTACAGCTACGCTTGTATCTATTTGTTCGCCCTGCATGATAAGTCCATCATTTGTATAAAAATTAGTATTTCTTTCTTCCATAATTGCCTCTCTTTCTTTGACTTATTTGTCAATCTATAAATTTATTTAGTGAAATTGATTTACGATTTCAGCAAAAATAATTTCCTCTGCAATCATCTTTGCCTGTTCTCTAATTCTCCACATCTCTATCGTAGAAGTTGGATTCTTTGGTTTATGGCTTTGCAAATAACGGTCTGTGATATTATCAAGCAGTTTATATGCTTCTTCATTTATCTCAGCCGCTTTTTCTCTTAATCTACAACATCTTTTTAGACTCAAATATCTCTGTGGATATTCCAATTTCATATACTCCATCCAAAGATATCCATACTTTCCTACATCAATCTGCTCCTCTTCCGCCGAAATGAGCGGATAGAAAATTCCATCTTTTTCTTCATACTGAACACCCAGCTTCTCAAATAACGTTAGCTGTTCATCATTTTGCAAATTGTCAGAACCAACTGCATCTGCTATAATTGTCTTGTTATACATATGGGAAGGTTGCTCACCGGCTACGCCAATAGCAGGAATCCGAGCAGCCTTTTCTTTTCGCTTATCCGTCATACTCATTCGCCATTCCCTTCATAATTTTTGCCACCATTTCCACTACAATCAGAAGTTCCTCATTGTCATCGCTGACGGATTCCAGACGTTTGAGTTCCTCATATATCTGTGTCATTTGATTCTTCAATGCCTTGAATACCTTCGGATTTCCCTGAACAACTACCTCACGGTTTAATAATCTTCGCAGGATATAATCCTGCTTTGCAAGTCCGGATAATTCCACTAAGTTATCAAGTAGCTTTGCTTCCTCCTCGGATACCCTGAAACCGACATTACGATTTCTCCATCTGCCTTTAGCATCTAAACTTTTCTCCATATTGTTACGCCTCCTTCGTCATTCTCTCAATTTCCAGTTTCTCAGCCATCTCATTTTGCACAGTCGGGAATAAATGTGCATAGCGATAAGTAATTTTCTCTGTTTCATGCCCCACACGCTTCCCTATAGCTAATGCACTAAATCCCATATTGATAAGAAGAGAGACGTGAGTTTCATATTCTAAAGGACAATTCTAGGACACATAATTATTTATCAATACAACCAGCTTATCTGTAATGAATTTGAAAGGACGAAAAAGCTATGAAATTTATATATGCTACATATAACCAATACTGCATAACCACTTTGATAACATTCTTTTTCGAATTGACTGTAATAAAGCGGAGGATGGTCTGAAAACCACACCTAATTCACAGTGTGCATTGAACGCTCTTGCGATTGACAACCCTTTAGAGTATGCTCAGTTGGTGTTGGACAGCGAGATGAATGCATGGGTGGATGCGGAAGATAATCCGGAAGTGTTTATGTTGTGAAAAAGATGTCTATTAACTTAGATATCTTTTTTTGAAAAAACTATTGAAATTAATTTTTAATTCACTTAGGCTTATTATAGGACGTCCAAATAATATGATTTTTACTGCTTTACAGGAGGAAGTTTTGATGAAGAAAGTTTTAGCTACTTATTCAAGTAAAAACGATATAAATATTAAACAGATTGTAGCCTATAAAGATAACATACTTGAAATTGAAGAGTATAAAGATGGTTTTAAAAAGGAAGATACAATGAATGTAATGAGTGTAACAAAATCTGTAACATCATTGCTGATAGGTATTGCCATTGACCAAGGTTTGATAAAAAGTGTAGACGACTTTGTGATGGACTATTACAAGGAAACATACACTCCTAAAAGAGGCGAGCAAACTATATTTAAAGTTACAATTAAACATTTGCTTACAATGACAGCTCCCTATAAGGGAAAGAGCGAACCTTGGACAAAGGTTTGCACATCGGAAGATTGGACATTGACAACATTGGATGTTTTGGGTGGTCGCAAAGGTATCACTAATGAATTCAGATATCACACTCTCGGTGTACAAATCCTTTTGGGAATTATCAGAATTACAAGTGGTATGAATGTGCTTGATTTTGCTAACGAATATCTTTTTAAACCTTTAGGAATTGTACCAAGAAGCAATGCAGGTTGCGAGAGCAAAGAAGACCAGTTTGAGTATTTAATGAACAAAAACGACCACGGAAAGGTTTGGTTTTTGGACCCGACAGGTATGCCAACTGCAGGTTGGGGATTGTCTCTTTCTGCTTATGAAATGGCACAGGTAGGTTTGATGGTGCTTAATAACGGAGTTTATAACAATACCCGTATTATAAGTAAGAATTGGATTGAAATGATGACAAAATCCTACATATCTACCGATGAGAAATTTGGAAATCAGGATTATGGCTTTTTGTGGTGGCTTCCTCACAGAACAAGGGAGGTAATTGCCGCTATTGGTGATGGTGGCAATATGATATATGTTGATAGAAAAAATCAAATTGTAGTAGCCATAACTGCGCATTTTAAGCCTATGGTTTTTGACAGAGTAGAATATATTGAAAAAAACATTGTTGAAGCATTAACAGAGAGATAAATTTCAGTTGTACCGCTTCTGTATTACCCTCCCATGAGCAGATTTCATATGCCCATGGGAGTACTTTTATGTCTTAATGGTAACTACCCTTACAGCTGCCATGATACAAAAGATTCAGACCTGCCGAAAGAATAAGCCACCAGCTTAGCACATTAATATCTACCGGAATCAGTGAAGCAGATAACATTGACAAGGTAACGCTGATAACACAAAGTGCTACGGACACAGCCTTTCTAAGTTCTGCAACACCAGTGTTTTTGTAATATTGCCATCGGTCATCCCACTTTTCTATAATCCTGTCAAATGCCATTTTCACAAGTGCAAATACGCCTGCCACAATCCCAACGGACACCAAAGCAATAATACCAACTGCCACATAGGAATGGACATACTTAGTCAGACATTCATAGCACCACTGATACACCCTACAAAGCAATTTTGCAACGTTCATCACATTCCTGCCACGATTCAGAAACCAGTCAGGTATGGTTGTGGCCACATCCTTGTTGACTAAAAGGATATAACTGGCTTGAACAACACTGATAAAAACAATTACCCATGTCCATATGCCAAGTGTAGCGGTTTGCGTTCGCAACTTTTCCTGTAACTGCATCTGCATATCTGCTTTTAGCTGCTTGCGGATATAATTAGCTTCAACGGAAATATGCTTGTTAAAATCAGCTTCCAATGCCTTCGCTTTCATTAAGACAACATTAGCGTTCTCTACCTTTTTCTCGGCTTCTGCGAAGATTCTCTGAGCCTTCTCTTTCTCTGCCAGCACTTGCTGATTTTCCTTTTTCAACTTCTCGTTCTCCACCAGTACCAAATCGCTCTCGGCTAATCTGGCGATATGAGCGTTCAGCTTCTGAATCTCTTGCCCTTGTTCTGCTATCGTCGATTGCATGGAGCATATCTGTGATTTCAGCTTTTGCACATCGGATAAATGCATCTGTATCTGATTCTCCTTTTGTTCTAACAGTAAACGGTACTGCTCGTTCTCCGCCTGTAAGTCCTCCGACAGCTTCAAAAGACTGTCTACGTTCCATAAGTTTTCTAATTCGTTCATCACGTTCCCTCGCTTTCTCTTTTACTCTCTGCATAATTCCTGCAATTGCCTGTTCTGTGCTGCTAATTTCTGATTCTGTACGGTCAGATTCCGATTTTCGGCTGAGAGCCTCCTGTTCTCGGCATTTAATTTCTCCAGCAATTCCTGCTGTTCCTGATTCGCCAGTTTCAACTGCTCCAGCTGATACTGCTGGTTCTCTAGAATATCCAGCATGTCTTCCTGACATTTGAAAATCTCCATGATTTCCTCTAAAGTATCCTGTAATTCGTTCATATAAAATCCGTCCTCTCTCCATAATGGTTTTCTGTAATTCCTTCACCGTAAGAAGCCATTTACCTTTCAGTTCATTCAGCTTTTTTACTATGCGGTTGTATTCGCACCGATTAGAAACAAAGCCTGCCTTCTCCATCTTGCGGGCACGATACCCTTCGTGGATGGTAGGCTCAAAATCCAGCTCCTGCCGTTTGTAACTTCTGTGATCAATCTGTTGTTCCAAAGACAGATATTCGTTACAGATATCTGCCCATGATTTTCTCCAGATTTCTGCTTTACTGTGTTCGTTCCAGTCATTTGGTTCTACAGTAATGCGTTTCCAAAGCTTTTCATTCCGTTTACAAAGCTTCTGCTCTCCGGTAGCAGGGTCAATGAGTGGAATGCGGTTTCCGTCTTCATCAAGGGCATAAATCTTCTTTTCCTTCTGTGCCCATGTGCCATCGGATTTTATACCACGCATGGTCAGCATAATGTGAGCATGGGGATTACCATCACTCTTATCATGCAATGCCCAGTCGGCACACATGCCAACAGAAACAAAATTATCCTGCACATACCTTCTTACAATTTCAATCTGACATTCCCTTGAAAGCTCCTTTGGAAGTGCCACTTCGATTTCTCTTGCAAGCTGTGCATTGGATTTCTTTTCTACCTTTTCCACCGCATTCCATAATATATTCCGGTCAGCATATTCCGGCGGAGCATGTGCCGGAAGTGCAACCTCTGTAAATACCACACCACGCTTTTTCGTAAAGTCATGGACAAGACCTGTGCGGTCATCCATGAGCTTTTCGCCAGAGCGGTAGGCAGAAGAAGCAACTGCCGATTTCCCATCGCTCCTGCCGATGATTTTTATACTGCAATGATAAATTGCCATAGTGCAAATCCTCCTTCGTTAAAAGTGCATATTCTTATGTGGAAGAACGCCGGAGGGGTTCT
>CAMHLZ010000023.1 GCA_946186125.1 uncultured Lachnospira sp.
CAGAGACAACAACACAGTCAGAGACAACAACACAGTCAGAGACAACAACACAGCCAGAGACAACAACACAGTCAGAGACAACAACACATCCAGAGACAACAACACAGCCAGAGACAACAACACAGCCAGAGACAACAACACAGTCAGAGACAACAACACAGCCAGAGACAACAACACAGTCAGAGACAACAACACAGTCAGAGACAACAACACAGCCGGAAACTACAGTAGATACTTCTCTATATAACATTAAAAAAGCAAATTCGAAAAATCCGGTAATAGAATATGCGGGAACAAAAGATAAAAAAGCTGAAAAAATTATAATAAAAAAATGGATTAAAGATACCAATGGCAGCAAACTCAAAGTAACAAAAGTTGCAAAATCTGCACTAAAAGGCAACAAGAATGTTAAATACATACTTGTAGCTTCAAATATAAATGAAATATATAATTCAGCTTTTCAAAAATGTATAAATTTAAAAAAAGTTGTAATTAAGAGTAAAAAAATAATAAGACTTGGAAAAAATGTATTCAAGGGTGATATAAACCTTACAAGTGTTGATATTTCAAATAATCAGGTAAAATCGATAGGCTCCGGTACATTTTATGGATGCAAAAAAATGAAGAGTTTAAAGATTAATGGTAATAGTTTATCTTATATTGGAAAAAATGCTTTAAAAAATACAAATTCAAAACTTGTAATAGTGGTTTATGCTAAAAACCTTAGAAAATTTAATGATGTAGTTAAAATGATTAAAAATTCAGGTGCAAAAAAAGTTAGTATAAAATTTGTAAAAAGAAAATAAGTTTTATATCTAATGGAATGGAGATTGTTATGGATGAAAGATTAATGAATGAACGAAAAAAAATTATACTAGACATTATTGATTCGCCAAATTATATTCCTATGAAAATTAAGGAATTGGCGATTATCCTTAATATTCCAAAAGAAGAACGTTCAGAATTGACGGAAGTATTGGATGAACTAATAGCTGAAGGAAAAATAAGTGTATCCAAGAAAGGAAAATATGGCAAATCAAGTGGAAATATTCTTACAGGTAATTATGAAGGTAATGCCAAAGGATTTGGATTTGTAGTTATAGAAGGCGAAAATGAAGATATATTTATACCTGAAAACTGCACTAATTCAGCAATGCATGGTGATTTAGTTCAGGTAATACTCAGAAGTTCAAAGACCGGACGCAGGCGTGAAGGTGAAATAATTAAAGTATTAGAACACAATACAAAAGAACTTGTAGGAACTTTCCAAAAATCAAAAAAATTTGGTTTTGTAGTTCCTGATAATAATAAATTTTCCAGAGATATATTTATACCTCTGGAAAAATCCAAAGGTGCAGTCACAGGACATAAAGTCGTAGTGTCAATCTGTGATTACGGTTCAAAAGAAAAGAAGGCAGAAGGAATTATAAAAGAAATAATTGGTCATACTGATGACCCGGGTACAGATATTGTATCAATTGTTAAGAGTATGAATATTCCAATGGAATTTCCGGAAGATGTTCAAAAACAATTAAATACAATACCTGATCACGTAGATGGCAAAGACATGGCAGGACGCCTTGATCTTAGAGATGTTCAGACTGTTACAATTGACGGGGAAGATGCAAAAGATTTAGACGATGCCATATCCTTGAAAAAGGAAAAAGACAGATTTATACTTGGAGTTCACATAGCTGATGTCACACACTATGTAAAAGAGGGAAGTGCTCTTGACAAAGAGGCTTTAAAACGAGGTACCAGCGTATATCTTGTAGACAGAGTTATACCTATGCTGCCGCACCAGCTGTCAAATGGCATATGCTCATTAAATCAAAAGGTTGACAGATTGGCACTTAGTTGTATAATGGAAATTGATTTTTCAGGAAAAGTAATCGGACATAAAATTTCTGAGACGGTTATCTGTGTAGACAGAAGAATGAGTTATACAAGCGTTCAAAAAATACTAGTAGATAAAGATGAAACCGAGATTAATGAGTATAAAGAGTTAGTTCCGATGTTTCAGTGTATGGAAGAATTATCAGCCATACTTAGAGAAAAACGTATGAAACGCGGCTCGATTGATTTTGATTTTCTTGAGAGTAAGATTATTCTTGATGAAAAAGGAAAGCCTATAGAAATAAAGCCGTATGAGAGAAATACTGCTACAAAGATAATAGAAGATTTTATGCTTATTGCGAATGAAACAATTGCTGAAGATTATTTCTGGCAGGAGCTGCCTTTTGTATTTAGAACCCATGAGAATCCTGATAGTGAAAAGATGATAAAACTTGGAATGTTTATTTCAAATTTTGGCTATGGAATAAAGACGACGCAGGAAGAAATTCACCCGAAAGAATTACAGAAATTATTGGTTAAAATCAAAGGGACACCTGAAGAAGCGTTAATCAGCCGACTGACTTTGCGTTCAATGAAACAGGCAAAATATACTACAGCATGTTCAGGACATTTTGGACTTGCTACTAAGTATTATTGTCACTTTACATCACCTATCAGAAGATATCCTGATTTGCAGATTCATCGTATTATAAAAGAGAATATTCGTGGTGGTATAAATGAAAAACGTATTAAACACTACGATTCTATACTTCCGGGAGTTGCACAGATGTGTAGTTCAAATGAAAGAAGAGCGGATGAAGCAGAGAGAGATGCCGACAAACTTAAGATGACAGAATACATGTCTGAACATATTGGTGAGATATATGAAGGTGTTATATCAGGAATCACCAATTGGGGAATGTACGTGGAATTACCGAATACGATAGAAGGTATGGTAAGGATTACATCTATTAGTGATGATTATTACTATTATGATGAGGAAAAATACGAACTGGTAGGAGAAGCAACAAAGAAAAAATTTAAGCTTGGTGAAAAGGTAAAGATAGAAGTTGTTAAAACAGACAAGCTTCTCAGACAGATAGATTTTGAGCTTGTTGAGGAAGAAGAAAGGAATTCAAGTGATGGCGAATCAAACAACGAAGTTGATAGCAAATAATAAAAAAGCCTATCATGATTATTTTATAATAGAAAAATATGAAGCAGGAGTAAGTCTTCATGGTACAGAAGTTAAATCTCTGAGAATGGGGAAATGCAGTGTAAAAGAATCATTTGTTCGTATCGAGAATGGTGAAGTGTTAATATATAATATGCACATCAGTCCGTATGAGAAGGGCAATATTTTCAATAAAGATCCTTTAAGAGTGAAGAAACTTTTGCTTCATAAGTATGAGATTAATAAGCTTTCAGGGAAAATGGCTGAAAAGGGTTATACAATAGTACCTTTGCAGGTTTATTTTAAAGGAAGTCTGGTAAAAGTAGAAATAGGTCTGGCTAAGGGTAAAAAATTATATGATAAGAGACAGGACATCATTAAAAAAGATCAGAAACGTGAAGCAGAACGAGATTTTAAGATAAGAAATTTATAGTCCGGATGGTGTGAAATGAAAGATTTGAAAAATCTAAATAAAATTTTTGATTTTTGTCGTGAACTCGACAAAGAAAAAATGATTACAAGACAGACATATTTAACAGATGGCAAAAGAAAGGAAAATGATGCCGAGCATGCATGGCATATGGCAGTTATGACTTTGCTTTTGAATCAATATTCAAACGAAGAAATTGATGTGTTACGCACGATTTCCATGATATTGATACATGATGTTGTGGAAATCGATGCAGGGGATACGTATGCGTATGATGAGAACGCGAAGACTACACAAAAAGAACGTGAAGTAAAGGCTGCTAAGCGGCTGTTTGGATTATTACCTGATGATTTAGGTGCATATTTTAGAGAGTTGTGGGAAGAATTTGAAGAACAAAAGACAAATGAAGCTAAATTTGCGAGAACAATGGATAATTTACAGCCGATGATGCTTAATGCAGCCACAAATGGTAAGGCATGGGAAGAACATAATGTGAGACTCAGCCAGATAATGAAGCGTAATGAGAAAACGCATTGTGGTTCAGAAGATTTGTGGGAATATTGCAAAGAAAATTTTATAGATACAAATATAAAAAATGGCAAAATTATTCTTGACAACAAATGATAAATCATTTATTATGAATTAACAATCAGTAAACTTTTAGGGGTTGTACTGGTTTCGACGGGGTTTTTGAAATTATGGAAGCCATTCGTGGACTAGGACCACGTTAAAACTTAGACAATAAATATAAACGCTAACGAAAATTTAGCTTACGCTGCCTAGTTGCAGCTGTCAGCCTTAAGTCACCTGCTGCTTAAGAATCTGGCATCGACCTTGCAGGGCACTTCTTCATCAAAGCTTTGAGATGTTGAAAGAATTATGAAGCTACTGATTGTACAGTTTTGTCAATGAATCTGTACATGAGGGAAATGTGAATCATTGACTGTAATGGGAGATGCCATGATGAATGGAATTTCGGACAGGGGTTCGATTCCCCTCAGCTCCATAGCTTTAAAATGCTGAAAATTCAGCATTTTAAGGCGTTTTTTGTTTTGAAACTATGTAGTAGAGAGGAAATATGTATGATACACGAATTAACATTATGGGCTGTTAAAAGAAAAGCACATACAGATAATCCTGACATATTAATATCCAATACTGAGATGACTGCTGCCGTGGCTTATATTTATAAAGATGCAGGTATACCATTATGTGATAACTTTGATACACCCGAAGCTTTGTATGAGAATTATATGAATGAATCAAAAGATATTGATTTTTCAGTATTATCAGAAATGTCTCAAAGGTTAAATAAAGTGTTAAAAATATATCATGTTTTGCCAATGGTTAATGAAAATCTTGATGATTTACATAAAATTGCAAAAATGGCATATAATGATATTTGACAAAATTGTATAAATGTGATAAAGTGTCGTTTGAACAAATATAAAAAAGGAGTAAATGAAATGATAAAGAAAATCACAAGTATTGTTTTAGTAGCTACAATGGCATTTTCACTTACTGCATGTGCAGGTAAGGAAAAAGATACAGCTACAAAGGAGCAGAAAAAGGAAGTAAGCGCTTACGAGATATTGTCTGAAGCTTCTGAGAATTCATCAGATAATAAAAGTGCTGACTCAACAATTGAGATAGACTTCGCAGGTGAGGTTGAATCAAAAAAAGTTGCAGTAAAGGGAAGTATTGATTTAAAGGCTAATGCAGAGGATCAGAATGTTACTGATATGTCTTTATATGCAAAGGCGGATGCATCTGTAACGTATGGCGATGATTCACAGGACATTAAGGGTGAAGCTTATATTGGTGATGATGTTTTATACTTTGGTGGAGATTCACTTGGCGGATGGATGAAGTTACCACTTGATTCTTCTGCTGTAGAAGACAAAGGCATAGATATTGAAGAGTATTCTGAGGCAGCAGCAAATAGTGATGTTAAAGATTTCCTTACTGAGGAAAACATTGATAAGTATTTTGATAATACTTCAGTAGAAGAAAAAGAGGTAGCAGGAGTTAAATGTTATTCAGTTAAAGCAACAGTAGATAGTGAGGCTTTAGAGGATGGAATGAAATCATTGTCTGATGTTGCAGGTGAAGATGTTGACGTAAATGGTTCTGATGTTGATGTAGAGATTTGTGTTACAAAAGATACAAAAGAGTTAAAGTACATCGGTTTTGATGTAAAGGTTGGCGAAAACGAGTTAGCTGATATTTCAAAGTGCTTTATTGGGGTTACTTATAATTCATTTGACGTAGACAGCGTTGAAGTACCTGAAGATGTTAAGAGTTCTGCTCTTGATTTTTCAAGCATGTTATCTTCATTCTAAATTATTAAAAAGATTGCTTTCAATTAAAGGGAGCAATCTTTTTTTTATATAAAAACTCAAATAAAACAAAAATTGAAAAATTCCTTTCTATTTGATAAAATTGTACTATAATGTATATATGAAAAGTCAAAGAAATGGAGTAAACGTATGGAGAATAACGAGAATAATATTGCCGGATATTGTTTTAAAGATGAAGAATTATATAATCGTGCAAAAAAAGAAATCAAATCATTAGAACAGATCGATGCTTCGTTAAAAGGAAAAAAAACTGAAGAGATTTTAGAGATATACAAAGATGTCAATGAAAAAGAATTGTTTAAAACTCCAATAGGCATAGAATATCTTAAAATGGTCAGAAACAGATTGAAAAAGAGTCCGATGATAAAAAACGATGATATTCCGCCTATATATGTATCAAAGATAGAAGTAATCAAAACAGTTAAAAAAGACGAAGATGATGGATTTAAGTATAAAGCATCAATTATAATAAATGTTTTTTTAGTAATCGTAATTATCGTGATGTTTGCAATAAGCAGGAATAATACACCAACAAAGCAAATGGAGAGATATAAAGAAGAATTAGAGAATCATTACGCTTCATGGGAACAAAGTCTGACAGAACGAGAAAAAAATCTGGGTGAAAAAAAATGATATATTCACAATTTTAACAAAATTAGCGTATACAATATTAACATGCTGATAATTATATGTTGAGAATGGAGGAATTGTTATGAATAACCTTAAGATTTTAATTGTTGATGATGAAGCAAGAATGCGTAAACTGGTCAGAGACTTTCTTGTAAAAAAAGATTATCTTGTAGCAGAAGCGGCAGATGGTGAAGAAGCGTTAGAAAAATTTTATTCAGATAAAGATATTTCTTTGGTTATATTAGATGTAATGATGCCAAAGATGGACGGATGGGAGACATTACGTGAGATTAGAAAGTTATCAAAAGTTCCGATTATTATGTTAACAGCTAAAGGAGAAGAGCATGACGAATTACTAGGATTTGAATTAGGTGTGGATGAGTATATTTCAAAACCTTTTAGTCCGAAGATACTTGTTGCACGAATTGATGCGATTCTTAGAAGAACAAATAAAGTTGGTGCAAGTGACGTAATTAAGTCAGGTATTATAGAGATTGATAAAGCGGCACATATAGTAAAAGTAGATGGAAAGACGATAGAGTTAAGTTACAAAGAATTTGAATTATTACAATATTTCATTGAAAACAAAGGAATTGCCCTTTCAAGAGAAAAAATATTAAATAGTGTGTGGAATTATGATTATTTTGGAGATGCAAGAACGATAGATACACATGTAAAGAAACTTAGAAGCAAACTCGGAGAAGGAGCAAATTATATAAAGACTATATGGGGAATGGGGTATAAGTTTACTGATGAAGATGAATAAGAACAAATATATAAAATTTTCCATCAGAAAAAAATTGGTATTGATAATGATCAGTTTATCATTAGGAATGTTTTTAATGTACATGTTTGCCAATACATTTCTGTTGGAAAAATATTATATGAATACAAAAGAAAAATCAATAATATCAACATATAAAAAAATTGACAGCATTCTCAAATCAGTTGATGAATTAGATGATGATAATGTAGAGTCTATAACGGAGTTATGTGCTAATACCGGTATTACGCTTCTTGTTACAGATGAAGCAGGTTATATTATATACGATTATGGTAATTCACAGATGATGCAGCACAGACTTGAAATGTCTGTGTTTAGTCAATATGGTAACGGAACAGATAGTAGTCCTGATAACGAAAAAATAATAATATTGGAAAAAAATTCTAAATATGTCTTACAAAAATATTCTTCTTTTTCAGAAAATAATAGCAACAAAAGTGAATACTTGGAAATGTGGGGAATATTTAATAACGGTAATATATTTATAATGAGAATTGCCGTTGAAAATATTCAGGAAAGTGTAAGAATATTTGGAGAGTTTTTGTTGTTGATTTCGGTTGTTATTTCAATAATCAGCATTATTATCGGTGATATATTAGCAAGACGTTTCTTAAGACCGTTAATTAAACTTACTAAGATATCCGAAAAAATGTCTGAGTTGGATTTTAATGTTCATTATGAGGGGGAAAGTCATGATGAGATTAGTATTCTTGGCAAAAGCATTAATAAGCTTTCTAACAAACTTGAGTCAACAATTACAGAGTTAAAAAAAGCTAATAACGAGCTAAAGAATGATTTGAAACATAAGAATGAGATAGATGAGATGCGAAAAGATTTTATATCTAATGTATCGCATGAGCTTAAAACTCCTATAGCGTTAATCCAGGGATACGCAGAAGGATTGCAGGAAAATATTAATGACGATGAGGAAAGCAGGGAGTTTTATTGCGAAGTTATAATTGATGAGGCTTCAAAAATGAACCAGATGGTAAAAAAACTGCTTACACTTACCCAGCTTGAGTTTTGTAATAATTCTGTTTATATGGAAAGATTTAACATAATGGACGTAATTCGTGGTGTTGTTAATAAGTGCAGCCTTATGATAGAACAAAAAGATACAAAGATTGAGATTGTCGGTAATGATGATATAGATGTATGGGCAGATGAATTCCAGATTGAAGAGGTTATAACCAACTATGTAACTAACGCTTTGAATCATGTAAGTAATGAAAATATCATAACAATTACCGTAATAAAAAAAGATGATACGGTAAAAGTATCTGTTCATAATACCGGTGATAAAATACCTGAAAAAGATATAGACAGAATTTGGGTGAAATTTTATAAAGTTGATAAAGCACGTACAAGGGAGTACGGTGGAAATGGAATAGGTTTGTCGATTGTAAAGGCCATTATTGACGCACACAATCATGAATGTGGAGTGTATAACACGGAAACCGGAGTTGAGTTCTGGTTTGAACTTGATGCATAATTTTTGGTTGAATAAAGAGTCTAAAAATGTTAAAATAAAGGTAGTTTTAGTTCGGAGGAAACAGCATATGAAAAAACGTAAAATATTTTCATTGTTAGCAGTTTCAATAATTCTTTCATCTGCAGGTCTGACCGGATGTGCTAAAGCAGTTCCGCTTGATAACACGCAGCAGGATATGGTAGCTGAGTACTGTGCACAGCTTGTACTCAGATATGATGCGAATTATGAGGGTAAGCTTAAAAGAATTAAAGAAACTACGCAGTCTGAAAGTAAGGATGATAAAAAAAATGAAAATGTAAATGAAGAAACGACAAGAATCCAGGACGTTGAAAATGCTACCGAAGAAGTGACTGCTCAAAAATATGAGGAAAAGGAGTTGTCATTATCTGAGGCATTTGGTATTGATAGTGTTGACATTCAATATACAGGCTTTAATGTAGCTGATTCTTATTCAGATGGAACAGCAAATCCAGCAGATCTTGTGCCGGGAGAGGGGCACAGTTTCCTGATAGAAAAGTTTCAGATGACAAATACGGGTGGAGGGATTCTTGATATTCCTATGATGTCATTTGACAAATCTATTAAATCAAATGTAAATGGAAAACAATATACAGCTCTTATAACGTTATTGATGAATGCATTGAATACATATACAGGAACATTGCAACCCGGTCAGAGTGTCGAAGTTGTATTAGTGTATGAGATAAATTCGATAAATGAGAGTGATATTACTGATTTGGAATTAGAAGTAACAGAAAATGATAGAAAAGCAACATTCAAATTGAAATAATATTATTTTCATGTTATAATAAAACTATTAAGTTATCAAAAAATATAAATCAATTTGTTGATTTGCAGAGAAAATGAAAAAGATAAAAGGGGTTAAAAAAATATAGGAGGTATTTTGCATGGATACAAATATTTTATTAGAAAATGGAACGAATGAGTTAGAGGTTCTTGAATTTACTGTAGGAGGAAATCTGTATGGTATTAATGTTGCTAAGATTCGTGAGATTACTTCTTATCAAAAGGCTACGCCTGTACCAAATTCACATCCTAGTATAGAAGGCATATTTATGCCAAGAGATACTATGATTACCGTAATTAATCTTGCGAAAGAATTGAAACTTAAACCAATGTCTAAAGAAGATGAGGACATGCTTATTATAACGAATTTTAATAAATTAAGCATAGCATTTCATGTAGACAGTGTTTTAGGTATTCATAGAGTTTCGTGGGCAGATATAATAAAACCAGATGAGACAATTAGTGGTCCTGACGCAGGTATAGCCACAGGTATTATTAAGATTGATAAAAAACTGATTATTATTCTTGATTTTGAGAAAATAGTTTCTGATATTAGTCCTGAAACAGGATTAAAAGTATCTGACATTGATAGTCTTGGAGTACGTGACAGAAATGATGCACCTATTATGATGGCTGAAGATTCTCCATTATTGAGTAAATTGATTCTTGATTCATTACACAAAGCAGGTTATTCAAATGTTACGGCATGTGCAAATGGACAGGAAGCATGGAATATTATATGTCAGAAAAGAGATGATGGTACACTGCATGATAATGTTAAATGTATTATTACAGATATAGAAATGCCAATTATGGACGGTCACAGATTGATAAAACTCTGTAAATCGGATGATATAGTTAAGAGTATTCCGATGATAATCTTTTCTTCGCTTGTCAATGAGGAAATGAGAAGAAAAGGAGAAGCACTTGGTGTAGATGCACAGCTATCCAAACCGGAGATAGGAAATTTAGTATCAACTATAGATGGACTATTATTGAAGAATATGTCCTAAAAAAGTGCTTGCTTAAGCAAGCATTTTTTGTTCGAAATTATTTAAATAATCTGATAACGGAGGTTTAATAATGGCTGATTTGGAAAATGACATTATGAGTGAAGATTATCTTGACAATCTGCTAAATGCTGTAAGCGAGCCGTTGATTACAGAGGATGAAACAGCACAGCATAATGATGAGGGTTTACCGGAACTGGATTCAGAATTAAATGATCTGTTAACAAGCATTCCTGATGAATTATTGAATGATAATGAAAATCCGGAAGATAATCTTGATGAATTATTAAAAGATATAGAAAATATGGATATTTCGGCTGATGAAGAACCGTCAGAAGATAACTCTGATTCCGATTTATCAGAGGATGTTGCTGAATCATCAGAAGAGATTCAGAATGAAGAAAGTAAATCCGGATTTACTGAGTCGTCCGGTTCAGAGGAACTTGATGAGATACACAGATTAAGCGAAGAGTTGTTAAATAGTCATAATTCAGATGATGATGCTGATTTTAATGATTTAATAAGAATGTTAGAAGCAGCTGATAGCGATACGTCATCAGATGATAATACTGAGGAAATACAACAGTCGGATATGGATGAAATATTAACGGAGGCTGACCCCGATTTATCAGAACTTGATGATATACCTGATAAAACTGAATTAGATGATAAAAAGAAAAAAAAGAAAAAGAAATTATTCGGTAAAAAGAAAGATGAAGAAACAGATGAAGAACTTGTTTCGGAAGAAAATAACGATTTTTTAAAGTCTGTTGAAGAGAATCAGGAAGGATATATGGATTTTTCCGATTTGGAAGGCCTCGAAGGATTTGAAGATTTAGCCGGTCTCACTGATAAAGGAGATTCTGAAGGCGAAAAATCTAATGAAATGTCACCTGCTGAAAAGAAAGCATTAAAAGCTGCCAAAAAGCAGGAGAAAGCAGAACAAAAAGCTGAAAAAAATGCTGAAAAGAAGAGAATAAAAGCTGAAAAAAATGCTGAGAAGAAAAAAATAAAAGAAGAAAAGAAAAGACAGAAGCAGCGTGAAAAAGAACTTCATCCTGAAGAAAAGATAAAATTCTCTCTTCGTTCAGTGATTTTAATGGTATCTGTAATTGCAGGTGTTGTTATATGTTCTGTATTTGGTGGTAAAGCATTATGGTATAACAGTCATATCGACGATGCTAATAAAATGCTTATAAATAAAAATTATACAGATGCGTATAACTACATAAATGGTCTTACAATAAAAGAAAAAGATAAGAGCCTTTATAATCAGTTGAAAACAATTATGTATGTGGAAAGAGAATTGGATTCATACCAAAACTGTTTAAAAATTGGAATGGATGCAGAAGCCCTGAATTCTTTGATAAAAGGTGTAGATAAGTATAATCGTTTTAAAACAGATGCTGAGGAATACGGTGTTTTAACAGAAATGAATGAAGTATATTCAAAGATTATTACAAAATTATCTGAAGAATATGGAATTACTGAAGAAAAGGCAAATGAACTTATAAATATTAAAGACGCAAAAGAATACTCCATTAAGTTGGATGAGATAATAAAACAACATAACACTACAATATAGATGTACGGAATGGGAGAAAAAATGATAGCAATAATTGATTATGATGCAGGTAACCTAAAAAGTGTAGAAAAGGCATTAAAGTATCTTAACGAAGATGTAATTGTGACAAGAAACAAAGATGAACTTCTTAATGCTGATGGTGTTATACTTCCCGGAGTTGGAAGCTTTGGTGATGCTATGGATAAATTGGATACATATGGGCTTATTGATACCATCAGACAGATTACAGAAAATAAAACACCATTTATGGGGATTTGTCTTGGCTTGCAGTTATTATTTGAAAAAAGTGATGAAGCACCAGGAGTTGAAGGCCTCGGTTTACTAAAAGGAAGTATTCTTAGAATACCGGAAGAGTCAGGTTTGAAAATTCCTCATATAGGATGGAATTCACTTGAATTATCAAATAGTGGAAGATTATTTAAAGGTATAGAACAGGATTCGTATGTCTATTTTGTACATTCATATTATTTAAAAGCAGAAGACGAAGAGATAGTAAAAGCATCCACTGAGTATGGAACACATATACATGCTTCCGTGGAAAAAGATAATGTATTTGCATGTCAGTTCCACCCTGAAAAAAGTGGTGAGATTGGATTGAAAATATTAAAGAATTTTGCAGATATAGTAAGAAATGGAGAGTAGTTTATGCATACCAAAAGAGTGATCCCATGTTTAGATGTGAATAATAACAGAGTAGTAAAAGGTATTAATTTTGTGAATCTCAGAGATGCGGGTGATCCAGTTGAAGTTGCCGCTGCATATGATAAAGCTGGTGCTGATGAGCTTGTGTTTTTGGATATAACGGCATCCTCTGATGCCAGACGTACAGTTGTAGATATGGTAAGAAAGGTTGCAGAAAAAGTATTCATACCGTTTACAGTAGGTGGTGGAATACGTACAGTTGACGATTTTAAGGAGCTCTTAAGAGAAGGAGCTGATAAGATATCAATTAATTCAGCAGCACTTAATAATCCCGGATTAATCAGTGAAGCGGCAGATAAATTTGGAAGCCAGTGTGTAGTTGTTGCAATAGACGCAAAAAGACGTGCAGACGGAAGCGGCTGGAATGTATACAAAAATGGTGGAAGAATTGACATGGGAATAGATGCAGTTGAATGGGCGATTAAGGCAAATGAATTAGGAGCAGGTGAGATTCTTCTTACCAGCATGGACTGTGATGGTACAAAAGATGGTTATGATATAGAATTAACCCGTACAATTGCCCAAAATATATCCATTCCGGTAATTGCATCCGGTGGTGCAGGTAAAAAAGAACATTTTTATGAAGCATTAACAGAAGGAAACGCTGATGCCGTTCTTGCAGCATCATTATTTCATTATAAAGAGCTTGAGATAAATGATTTAAAATCTTATCTTAATGATAAAGGAGTACCTGTAAGATTATGTCACAAATAGATAATGACTGGCTTGAAGCAGTTAATGGAGAATTTAAAAAAACATATTATAAAAAACTATATAATTTTGTAAAAGACGAATATAGCAAAAGAGTTGTATATCCGCCTGCAGACGATATTTTTAATGCATTTCATCTGACACCGTTAAGTAATGTTAAAGTATTGATTCTCGGGCAGGATCCATATCATAATGAGAATCAGGCTCATGGACTTAGCTTTTCAGTTAAACCCGGACAGGATATTCCGCCTTCTCTTCAGAATATTTACAAAGAATTAAACGATGATTTAGGGTGCAGAATACCAAATAACGGGTATCTGGAAAAATGGGCTAAAGAAGGAGTTTTATTATTAAACACAGTTTTAACAGTAAGGGCGCATCAGGCTAATTCACATCAGGGTGCGGGTTGGGAAGAATTTACTGATGCAATTATAAAAAAGGTAAATGACATTGACAGACCGATTGTGTATATGCTATGGGGAAGACCCGCACAGAAGAAAGCGGATATGCTTAATAATCCAAAGCATTTGATATTAAAAGCACCTCATCCGAGTCCATTATCTGCTTACAGGGGATTTTTTGGATGTAAACATTTTAGCAAGGCAAATGAGTTTTTAAAAGAAAACGGTGTAGAACCGATTGACTGGCAGATAGAAGATATTTAAAACTTAAGGGCAGGACATGATGTAAATCAGGTTCTGCCCTGTATATATTATGCGTCTTTTTTAAGATTCTTACCGGCTGTGGCCAGCATAAGCTTGATTCTGTTTAACTGGTTAACTTCGCTTGCACCCGGGTCATAATCAACGGCAACAATATTTGCTTCAGGATGTTGCTTTCTAAGCTCTTTAATAACGCCTTTACCTACAATATGATTTGGAAGACATCCAAATGGCTGGGCACATACAATATTAGGTACACCCATATGAATAAGTTCCAGCATTTCACCTGTTAAGAACCATCCTTCACCTGTCTGATTACCTAAAGAAGCAACCGGACTGGCCAGTTTTGCAAGTTCTTCGATATGAGACGGCGGTGTAAAATGTCTACTGTTTACAAATTCTTTTCTGGCAACTTTTCTAGCATATTCAAGCAAAGAAATACCTATGTTTGATAAGCGAGCAGTTGACTTTTTAGTTCCAAGGTATTGAGCTTTAAAATTCGTGTTATAAAAGCTGTAGAGCAGGAAATCAAGTAAATCAGGCATAACAGCTTCGGCTCCTTCATGTTCAAGCAATTCAACAATATGATTATTTGCTGCAGGAAGGAATTTCACAAGGATTTCACCGACAACACCAACTCTTGGTTTTATAATATCTTCATGAATCGGCAGTTCATCAAAATCCCTGATAATATTTTTAACATTCTTTTTAAAAGTTCTCATGGAGATTGAATCCTTTTTCAAATCATCTATACAGATTTTAAGCCATTTCTCATGAAGTTTATCTGCGGAACCTTTTTCAATCTCGTAAGGTCTCATTCGATATAAAACTCTCATAAATATATCTCCGTAGATAACGGCCTGCATACCCTTCATGGCAAATTTCGGAGTTATTTTGAATCCTTCATTTTTCTCAAGGCCCTGTACACTTAAAGAAAGTACAGGTATATGTTCCATACCTGATTTCTCAAGTGCGCGGCGGATAAATCCCATATAGTTACTTGCACGGCATCCGCCACCGGTCTGAGTCATAATTACGGCAGTTTTATTTAAATCATGTTTTCCTGATAGTAATTCACCCATTATCTGTCCTACAACAATAAGTGAAGGATAACATGCATCATTATTAACATATTTTAAACCTAAATCAACAGCCTCCTTTTCGCCCGTCTCTGCAATTACAAAATTATAACCGCATGAACACAAAGCAGGCTGAAGCAGGTCAAAATGTATAGGGGACATCTGAGGGCATATAATTGTATAACCATCATTATGCATTTGTTTTGTAAATTCAACCCTTTTGATATTAGCAGGAACAATAGTGCGTTCATAATGCTTTTTATCACGTACTTTCAAAGCTGAGATAAGTGAACGTATTCGTATTCTTGCAGCACCAAGATTGTTGACTTCATCAATCTTTAATACAGTATATATTTTACCTGATTTGGATAAAATATCATTAACACAGTCAGTTGTAACAGCATCAAGACCACATCCGAATGAATTAAGCTGTATTAAATCCAGATTATCAGTGGTTTTAACATAGTTTGCTGCACGATAAAGACGTGAGTGATACATCCATTGGTCAAGAACAATCAAAGGTCTTTCTACTTCAGCAAGATGTGAAACTGAATCTTCCGTAAGAACAGCAATACCATATGAGTTGATGAGCTCAGGAATACCGTGATTAATCTCAGGGTCAATATGGTAAGGTCTTCCTGCGAGAACAATACCTCGCTTTCCAGTTTCATTAAGGTAAGAAATAACTTCTTCACCTTTCTTCTGAATATCCTGATGGACATTTTGCATTTCTTCCCATGCTTCATCAGCAGCATTGATAATATCAGCAGCAATAATATCATATTCTTCTGTAAAAAATTCAACCAGACGTTTTGTGAGAATTTCTTTGCTTGTCAGAGCCATAAACGGAGCCATAAACCTTATATTCTCACTTTTTAATTCTTCAACATTGTTTTTTATATTTTCTGCGTAAGATGTAACAATAGGGCAGTTGTAATGATTGTTTGCATCAGGTGTTTCATTTCGTTCGTATGGAATACAGGGATAGAAAATGGTTCTCACCCCGTTTTTTATTAACCATGCGATATGACCGTGTACCAGTTTTGCAGGATAACACTCAGATTCGCTTGGTATTGATTCGATTCCAAGTTCGTATATTTTTCTGCTTGAAGAAGGAGATAGAATAACCTGAAAACCGAGCTTATTGAAAAATACTGCCCAAAAAGGATAGTTTTCATACATGTTAAGTACTCGTGGTATACCAATAACACCTCTTGGAGCTTCATCAGCAGTAAGAGATTCATAACTGAATATTTTATTATATTTATATTCAAAAAGGTTAGGAATATTTTCCTTGTTTTTTGCTTTACCAATTCCACGTTCACATCTGTTTCCAGTGATGAACTGACGTCCGCCCGTGAATTTATTTATAGTTAAAAGACAATTATTTGTACATCCCTTACATCTTGACATTGACGTATTAAATTCAAGAGAGTTGATTTTTTCAATAGGCAGCATAGATGTAGCTTTACCTTCTTCATAGCGTTCACGTGCAACTAATGCGGCACCGAAAGCTCCCATAATTCCGGCTATATCAGGACGTACGGCTTCACAGCCTGATATCTTCTCAAAACTTCTTAAAACTGCATCGTTATAAAAAGTTCCACCCTGTACAACGACACGCTTACCTAAATCCTCAGGGTCAGTTATTTTAATAACTTTGTAAAGGGCATTTTTGATAACAGAATAAGCAAGTCCTGCTGAAATATCAGATACTTCAGAGCCCTCCTTTTGAGCCTGTTTAACATTTGAATTCATAAATACAGTACAACGTGTACCTAAATCAACAGGGTTTTTGGCAAATAAAGCTTCTTTCGCAAAATCTTCAACTGAATAGTTAAGAGATTTTGCAAATGTCTCGATAAATGAACCGCATCCTGATGAGCAGGCCTCGTTTAACTGTACACTGTCTACTGTACCGTTTTTTATCTTGATACATTTCATATCCTGACCGCCAATATCAAGAATGCAGTCAACTAGAGGATCAAAAAACGCAGCTGCATAATAATGTGAAACCGTTTCAACTTCACCTTCATCGAGCATTAATGCCGCTTTTATTAATGCCTCTCCGTATCCGGTAGAGCATGAGTATACAATCTTTGCCGAATCAGGCAATATAGAGTAAATCTCTTTAATAGATCGGATAGCAGTGGCAAGAGGGCTTCCGTTATTACTACTGTAAAATGAATACAATAGTGTACCGTCTTCACCTACGAGTGCGACCTTTGTAGTAGTAGAGCCGGCATCAATACCAAGGAAACAATCTCCCTCATAATCTGCAAGTTGAGCCGTAGCAACTTTGTTTTTATCGTGTCTGTCTGTAAAATCTGAATATTCTTCGACAGATGAAAATAACGGTTCCATACGTTTTATCTCAAATTCCATTTTAATACCGTTAGATAATTTTTCAATCAACTCAGATATTTCAATTTGAATTTCAGGCTTATGGTTCATTGCAGAGCCGGTAGCAGCAAATAAATGCGAATGATCAGGAGCAACAATATGTTCATCATCCAACTTAAGTGTACGTATAAAAGCTTCCTTAAGTTCTGAGAGAAAGTGAAGGGGACCACCCAAAAATGCAACTGTACCACGAATAGGTTTACCACAGGCAAGACCGCTGATGGTCTGATTGACAACCGCCTGGAAAATAGATGCTGATAAATCCTCTTTTGTAGCACCTTCGTTAATCAAAGGCTGAATATCAGTCTTTGCAAATACGCCACATCTGGCTGCAATAGGATAGATAGCCTTATAACTCTTTGCATATTCATTAAGACCGGTAGCATCGGTCTGAAGAAGAGAAGCCATCTGGTCGATAAAAGAACCTGTACCGCCGGCACAGATACCATTCATACGTTGTTCAACACCATTTGTAAAATATATTATTTTTGCATCTTCTCCACCAAGTTCAATTGCTACATCTGTCTGAGGAGCATAATCGCTTAATGCTGCTGACACTGCAACAACTTCCTGAATAAAAGGTACTTCTAAATGCTTAGAAAGCGTAAGTCCGCCTGAACCTGTAATCATAGGTGAAAGACTGACTTCACCTAAGTTTTCTCTTGCCTTGATAAGTAATTCTGTCAGTGTCTCCTGTATATTTGCAAAGTGTCTCTGGTAGTCTGAAAACAATATATTATTTTCAGAATCCAATATTGCGATCTTTACAGTAGTAGAACCAATATCAATTCCTAAGGAATAAATCTTTTTCATCGTATTTACACCATGCCTTTCATAAATAAAACATTTGGATTTATCAATAGTAATAATTAAATGCGTAAATTTTCACAACAGTTACTTATTATATTATATGTTTGTATAAATTTCAATGATAATAAATTAAAAAGATGATATATTCACGGATATGATATATTGTGCATATATTACATTATAAATGGTATTTAAGGAATTAGAGTATGAAAAAAATAGTAACCAATCCATGTTTTGGAATAATTCACAGAATAAAAAAGGGAGATACACTTTATGTTTTAAGCAGAATGTATCATGTTTCTATTGATGATTTGCTAAAAAGCAACCCAAAAGTTAACATGTATAATCTTCAGCCGGGAAATGAAATATGTATACCGGTGCTTGCAAATAATATTACTAAATGATTTGACAAATTAGATGATAAAAATTATAATAAAACACAAATCGTTTATTTTTGAAAGGGCACACGGTAAAATGAAATTCATTAATAAAATTGAGCGTAAGTTTGGAAAATATGCAATCAGAAATCTGATGTTCTATATTATTGGGCTTTATATTCTTGGGCTTATGATACAATTATTCGGAGGAGATTTTTATTATAATTATCTTTCGCTTAATGTAAGTAAGATATTAACCGGAGAGGTCTGGAGAATTGTTACATTCATAATAGCTCCGCCGACAGATTCAAGTCTGATATTTATGGTTTTTACATTATATTTGTATTATATGATTGGAACAGTGCTTGAAAATGTATGGGGAGCATTCAGGTTTAATCTGTATTTCTTTATGGGTATTTTGTTTCACGTAATTGCAGCTTTTTTGATATATTTTATATTTGGTGAAAATTATGAATTCACGACTTATTATATAAATTTATCTCTTTTTTTTGCATTTGCGCTGACTTATCCGGATATGGAATTTCTATTATTCTTTGTCCTGCCTATTAAGGTAAAATGGCTGGCATTCATTGATGCGATTTATATGATGGCAACAATTGTTTTCGGATACGGTTTTCAATTTTTACCCGTACAGATGCAATATGATATGTTAATGCCATTAATACAGCTTGGAATAGTACCGTCTCCCGTAATAGCGACGGCAGCACTGGTATCCGTGCTTAATTTTGTTGTTTTCTTTTTACTTACAAGGAATTATAAAAGAATTTCACCTAAAGAGATTAAAAGAAAACGAGCCTACAAAAAACAGGTAAACATTGCAAAAAACAATATGATTCATAAATGTGCAATATGTGGAAGAACATCAGAAGAATTTCCGGAACTGACATTCAGATATTGTTCAAGATGTAAAGGAAACTACGAATATTGTCAGGATCATTTGTTTACACATGAACATAGATGATTTTATATACAGGAAGGAGAAATAAAGATGGAGAAAAAAACATTTGTTACATTGGAAAAATTAAAGGAGATAGATAAGACTTATCCTACGCCATATCATTTGTATGATGAAAAAGGTATAAGAGAAAACGCTTTAAGACTTAGAGATGCTTTTTCGTGGAATAAAGGTTTTAAGGAATATTTTGCAGTAAAAGCAACTCCGAATCCATTTATATTAAATATTTTAAAAGAATGCGGATGTGGAGTTGACTGTTCTTCGCTGACTGAGTTAATGATGTCTGATAAGCTGGGATTTCATGGTGATGACATTATGTTTTCTTCTAATGATACACCGGCAGAAGAATTTATATATGCTAAAAAGTTAGATGCTCAGATTAATCTTGATGATATTTCACATATAGATTTCATTGAAAAACAGGCAGGCGGTATACCTGAAAAAATATGCTGCCGATACAATCCGGGTGGAACTTTTAAGATTAGCACAACAATCATGGATAATCCGGGCGAAGCAAAGTATGGTTTTACACATGACCAGCTTATAGAAGGATATAAGAGATTGAAAGATTTGGGTGTTAAAAAGTTCGGTTTACATTCATTCCTTGCTAGTAATACAGTGTCAAATGAGTATTATCCTACACTGGCAAAGATTCTTTTTGAGACAGCAGTTGAAGTAAAAGAAAAGACAGGAGTAGAGATATCATTTATTAACCTTTCGGGTGGTGTTGGAATTCCGTACAGACCTGATCAGGAGCCAAATGACATTTATGTTATTGGTGAAGGAGTACGTAAAGCATTTGAAGAGATTCTTGTACCGGCCGGACTTGGTGATGTTGCGATTTATACTGAACTTGGAAGATATATGCTTGGTCCATACGGATGTCTTGTTACAAAGGCTATTCACCAGAAGCATACACATAAGGATTATGTCGGCCTTGATGCATGCGCCGTAAACCTTATGCGTCCTGCAATGTATGGAGCTTACCATCACATTACTGTAATGGGAAAAGAAGACAAGCCACTTGACCATAAATACGATATAACTGGTTCGTTATGTGAGAATAATGATAAATTTGCCATCGACAGAATGTTACCTGAAATCGATACAGGAGATTTCATTGTCATTCATGATACAGGAGCTCATGGGTTTTCAATGGGTTATAATTACAATGGCAAACTTAAATCAGCAGAATTATTATTAAAAGAGAATGGTGATGTGCAGATGATCAGACGTGCTGAAACACCTAAGGATTATTTTGCAACATTTGATTTCTGTGATATTTTGAAATAGGTAATTGAATGGAGATAAGATTGATTCATGAAAAAAATAGTAAAAAACATACTGCAAAGGAAGGAATTAGATAAGTATTTACCTGAATATGGTAAAGAAATGAGTAAATCATACTACAGATTTGCAGGTGTATGTCTTGCAATGAACTATTTTACTTTGTATGAGATGGCAAATGAATTAGAACCTGATGAAGTTTTAAACGATATTACGGGAAAGTTAGTTGGGTTAATTGACGCCGCACTGGTTAAAGGCGAACTTAATGACAATATATCAAAAGATATTGAAAAAATCAGAAATACTGTTATTGAAAACATGAAGATATTAACATCTTATGCAGATATTTTCACAAGATACGAATATATAATTAATCGTATTGAGTATCGTTTTAAATCGTGTGACTTCATGGATCGGTTTTCAGATGAAGAATTCACACGCAAAATCATGAGATATATAGTATCTGATGAAGAACCTGTAGTAATAAACGGAAAAATTGCAGAGATTATAGCTGAACTTCCGATGCGAATGACAAAATCAAAGTTTTTTGAATTATTAAGCAGCGGAATAGACATATATAAAGAAAGTGACCGTAAGGGTTTAGAAGATTTTTTATATATGATGAGGACGTCTGCAATGCTTGATGTGCCACAGGATAAGAATGAAACCTTTGAGTCATTGACAGAATTTCATGAGTTTTTAATTTCTTGTGATTTTGATTCCATAACAGAAGAGAAATACAATGAATTACGTAACCGTCTTGATGAAATAGCTGATTATTTAAAAGACATTGTAAGCATTTATATGATGCTTCAGCAGATTATTAATTACGTATATGCGATTATTATTACTAAAAAGTATGTTGATGATTATTCTGAGGAAGAAAAAGTTGTAAAAGAGATTTTAACACATGTAAGTAATGGTTTTATAAAAGGCAGTATGGATGTGCCGGAAGATGTGATAAACGATTATTTTATCAGTCTTGAGGGTAAGCAGGAAATGATTCATGAAAGCTATATGCCATATGAACATGCACTTGATGAGATTAAAGTGAATTATCAAAAAGAACTTGAACAGACAGAATTTGAAGAATTGTTTGATGTTCTTGCAAAAGATGAAGTTTTGCTTTCTGACAGTTTGTTTGTTGAACTGGATGGAAATACTGATGGTGCAGAAGAAATGACTCCTGAAATATTTGAAAACATAAAGAAAGAATTTTTAGAAGAAATCGAAAAGTTTTTCAGAGAACACAAAAGAACGGTTAACCGCTCGGTGATGTCATCAATTATAGCATCATTACCTGTCTTTTTTAATAACATTCAGGAATTACAGGATTATGTATATAATTCGTTGGAAACATGCAGACAGCAGGCAGAGAAAGCTGCATGTGTAGAGATTATCAATTCGATAATCGAGGAATCGAGGGTGTATCGAAAGGAAGAATAGTTCATGATGAAGTGGTATTGCAATTTATATACGGGCGGTATGGCTGAAAAGCACAGGCGAAGAATAATATCGAATATTAAACATGGAAAAAAACAGATTGGCGTATATGTAATTACGTTACCTTCAAATGAAAAAAATATATTAGATTTATACCCATCTTATATATTATTGCAAAAGCACTTTAGTGAGATTCAATTAAAGATAATCGGTATTGCCGTATCTAAAGATGAAGCACTCGGGGTTGTACAGGAAATTTTGATGGAATGTTTTGATAAGACCGGCGGTTTTAGAGTGAGTGATATGATTAAGGAAAAAGAGTTTAAATGATAATGCTTGGGAATGAGGAATGTTCATGCTGCATATTATACTGTTAGTTCTGAAAATACTGGGAATAATATTGTTAAGCATACTGGGATTAGTTATATTATTAATATTGGCATTGCTTTTTGTGCCTGTCAGATATAAGGTACATCTCAGTGTTAAAGAATATGGCAGAATCCAATGTAATGTATCATGGCTGTTACATATTGTTTCTTTAAAACTGAACTACGATAAAAAATTTATTAAATCGGTCAGAGTATTTGGTATAAATATAGAATTTTTAAAAAAACTGAGAAAAAACAAAAACTCCGGCAGAATCAAAAAATCACGTGAAAAGATAAAAAAATTTAAAGAAAAAGATAGTACAGGCTTTGATAAACGTGAAAATATGATAATAACAGAAAATGATGATTATCAACAAAATGATTTTTTTAATACACAAGTTCAGAATACTGAATCGCAATTTACGTCGCAATCGGAAGAGAATGATGACGAAACCGGAAACAAGCATACAAATTCAATATTTAATAAATTGAAAAGTAAAATATCAAAAATTCCGGTTGCGATCAAAAAAATCATATACCAAACAAAAAACATATGTGGTAAAATTAAATCAGTACATCAAAAAAGCGGTAATGTTATTGGATTTTTAAAACATGAAGATACAAAGGATGCAATAAAATTTGTAAAAGAACAGCTTGGGATTTTTTTAAAGGATATAAAACCAAGAAAGATTACCGGTTATCTGTCATTCGGTACCGGAGATGCTGCAATGACAGGTGAGATTCTCGGTGCGTATTACATGATAACAAAAGGAATCAGTAAGGATTTTAAGGTAATGCCTGATTTTGACCACAAAGTATTAGACGGTAATATGAAAATAAAAGGCAGAATATTTATTTATAAACTTATTATAATTGGATATAAAGTTTATAAAAATGATAATTTAAAAGAAAGAATTGACACCGGGAAATCTTTGGTTTGATACAATAATAACTGATTTTAATCAGGGAAAAGAGGTATAATTATGGCGGAAAACAATAATCTTAATGCTACAGTGGAGTCACTTTTTAAAGGAATGGAAAGTTTTATAACATCTAAAACAGTTGTTGGCGATGCAATTACACTTCCTGATAATACGATTGTGCTTCCATTAGTGGATGTTTCATTTGGTGTGGGTGCAGGTGCAAATAATGGCTCAAATTCAAATAATGGTGGTGGAGGCATGGGTGGAAAAATGTCTCCGAGTGCAGTATTAGTTGTGAAAGATGGAGTTCCAAAACTTGTCAACATCAAAGAACAGGATGGTATTACAAAGGTACTTGATATGGTTCCGGGTTTAATTGAAAAATTCACCGGAAAGTCTTCTGAAGATGAGAGTAAAGAATCTGTTGATGATTTTGAGAATTAAAAAAAATTAGACAAAATCCGCATTCGTCGCATATATTATAATAATATACGGTTGGAGTTATTATATATGTGTAGATTATGCGGATTTATCATGTTTTGGATTGCGGTTGGCATGGCTTTTGGATTTTGGCTGGGAGTTAGTTTCTGGACCATTTTACTTGTTATAGTTATGCTTGTTATAGGATTTAACCTGTTCTGCAGGTAGTAAGTGAAAGGTTTAAAATGGATGAAATAATTGAACTAAAGTACATAGATAAGTGTGAAACTGCAAGATATCTTGGATATAAAGACACACTGCCTGATGTAGAGATGACAAAAATAATTCTTGAGCAGGAACAGGAACTGCTTAAAGTAATCAGACCACAATATGTTTATAAGATTTTTGATATTTCGTTTGAAGAAGACGGAATACATTTAAAGGGAACAAATCTTGTTCTTAAAGGTAATTCTATAAAAGAGCATCTGTCTGGATGTAAAAAGGCAGCGCTCATGTGTGTTACACTTTCTTCAGATACGGACAGGCTGTTAAGAACCAATGAAATAAATAACATGGTTAATGCTTTGATACTGGATGCATTGGCAAATGCGGCAGTAGAACAGGTATGTGACAAGGTTGAAAAAATAATAGAAAGTCATACAAAAGGATATACTCACACCTGGCGTTTTGGTGTAGGTTATGGAGATCTTCCGATAACAACCCAGAAATCTTTTTTAGATACACTCAGTGCTCAAAAACAGATTGGAGTATGTGCAACCGACAGCTGCATATTGACTCCGCGAAAATCAGTTACCTGTATAATAGGTTTATCAAAAGAAAAGATTTCTAATACAAGCAGAAGCTGTGATAATTGTAATCTTAATGCAAAATGTCCATACGGAAGAACAGGTAAATGTGGAATATAGAAAGGATACAGATTATTTATGAATTTTAATAAATTACTAGAGAATAATTTTGTTTTTCTTGACGGTGGTATGGGTACCATGCTGCAAAAAAGTGGTTTGCAGATAGGCGGGGTTCCTGAATTACTCAATCTTGAAAATCCGGAGCTTCTCATTTCGATTCATAGGCAATATATAGAAGCAGGCGCAGATATTATTTATACGAATACTTTTGGTGCAAATAGTTACAAAATGGCTGATACAGGACACAGTGTTAAAGAATTAATAGAAGCGGCAATTAAAAATGCAAAAAAGGCTGTAGAAGGAACAGACACATTAATAGCTCTTGATGTAGGACCTATAGGACAGTTATTGGAACCTACCGGTCTTCTCCCGTTTGAAAAGGCATATGACATTTTCAAGGAAATAGTTTTAGCGGGTTCTGAAGCTGATTTAGTTGTATTTGAAACAATGACAGATTTGTTAGAGATAAAAGCAGCTGTATTGGCAGCAAAAGAAAATTCAAATCTTCCGATTATGTGTACGATGACATTTGAAAAGAACATGCGTACATTTACCGGATGCGGTGTTTCGAATATGGCTCTTACCCTTGAAGGTCTCGGAGCAGATGCAATAGGTGTCAATTGTTCACTTGGTCCTGACGAGTTAATGCCTGTTGTAGAAGAAATGTTAAATTGGACAAACCTTCCGGTTATAGTTAAGCCAAACGCAGGATTACCTGATCCGGTAACGAATGAATACAATATTTTACCTGATGAATTTGCGGGTTATATGGTACAAATGGCAGATAAAGGTGTGAAAATATTTGGTGGATGCTGTGGTACGACTCCTGAATATATAAGTGCAGTTAAAAATATTTTGAAAGATAAAAAGTATGTCAAAGAATTAAAGGAAATTCTGGTTGCCGTATGTTCATCTTCAGAGACAGTGATAATAAACCAGCCAAGAATCATAGGTGAACGAATAAATCCTACAGGAAAGAAAAAGTTTAAAGAGGCTCTGATACGACATGATATAGACTATATTTTAAATCAGGCAATAGAACAGACCCATGGTGGAGCAGAAATACTTGATGTAAATGTAGGTTTACCGGAGATTGACGAAAAAGCAATGATGATTGATGCGGTAAAGTCTATACAGGGAATCACGGATGCACCTTTGCAGCTTGACTCAACCATTCCTGAGGTGTTAGAAGCGGCACTCAGAGTGTATTGCGGAAAACCTATTATAAACTCTGTAAATGGTGAAGATGAGTCATTAAATAACATACTTCCATTGGTTAAAAAGTATGGTTCAAGTGTGGTCGGACTTACACTTGATAAAGACGGAATACCTAAAAAAGCAGAAGATCGATTTAAAATAGCACAAAAAATCCTTAACAAAGCATTGGAGTATGGAATAAAAAAAGAGAACGTATTTATTGACTGTTTAACTCTTACTGCATCGGCAGAACAGGATGGAGTAGTTGAGACGCTTCAGGCAGTAAATATGGTAAAGACAAAACTTGGTTTAAAAACCGTATTAGGTGTATCAAATATTTCATTTGGATTACCTAACAGAGAACGCATAAATCACACGTTTCTTGCCCTGGCTTTGGAAAATGGTCTCGATTTACCTATCATCAATCCTAACAACCAGTCAATGTCAGGAACGGTAAGGGCTTTCAGACTGTTAAAAGGAATAGATAAAAATTCAAAAGAATATATAGAAGCATATAATAAAGAACAGGGAAATGCTGCAGCAAAATCAGCAGGTGAGGAAAATAATAATATTACACTTGAATATGCCATAGAAAACGGATTAAAAAATGATGGTGCAAGAATAACAAAAGAAATGCTCGAAACGACGGATGCAATGATAATAGTCAATGAGCATCTTATACCCGCACTTGATAAAGCCGGTGACTTATTCGAAAAGGGCAAAATATTCCTGCCACAGCTGATTTTATCGGCAGAGGTTGCTCAGGCGGCATTTGCGGCAATAAAAGAATATATGAGTTCGAAATCAACAGAAACAGTTAACAAGGGAGAGATTGTTATAGCGACGGTAAAAGGAGATGTACATGACATTGGAAAAAATATTGTCAAAGTACTGCTTGAAAACTACGGTTATAATGTGATTGACCTTGGCAAAGATGTTGAATATCAGGCAGTAGTTGATGCGGTTAAAAAATATAATGCAAAACTTGTCGGATTATCAGCATTAATGACGACAACACTTGTATCGATGGAAAATACAATAAAACTTCTTCGTGAAAATAACTTAGATTGTCAAGTAATGGTAGGTGGAGCAGTATTGACTCCGGATTATGCTAAGCAGATCGGAGCGGATTTCTATTCAAAAGATGCTAAAGAATCTGTTGATATAGCAAAAAAAGTACTTGGTTAGAAACCAAGTACTTTTTTAATTCGTAAAACTAAGTAAACAATTAAGCTCTTTCAACTAAGCCTGATCTTAAACATGATGTACATACATATGTCTTACGTGTTCCTCCATTAGCTGTCTTAATCTTAACTGATTTAACGTTAGATTTCCAAATTTTATTAGATCTTCTATGTGAATGGCTTACACCGTTTCCAAAATGAACACCCTTTTCACAAATTGCACATTTAGCCATTATCGCACCTCCTTAAATATGTTTGGGCCTTTCCAGACCGACATCAAGAGATATTTTATCAAATAATTCACAATTATGCAAGTCTTTTTTTGTAGAAAATTTAGTATTAACACTTTATTTTTTTTAAAAAGATGATATAATACTATTTATGTAAGCTTAAATATTAAGATTTGGAGGACTATGTATGAGAGGTAAATTATCTACAAGCATGGGTAATGTTTATATTGATAATAATGTAATCGCTAAATGTGCCGGTACTGCTGCCGTAGAATGTTTTGGTGTGGTAGGTATGGCAATGGTCAGCATGAAGGACGGCATAGTTAAGCTTGTTAAACGAGAATATATTTCTAAAGGCGTAAATGTTACGATACTTCAGGGTAACGTGATATCAATTGATTTTCATATAATTGTAGCCTATGGTGTGAGCATTTCCGCTGTAGCGGATAATCTTATTTCAAATGTCAGATATAAAGTTGAAGAATTCACCGGACTTAAAGTAGGTAAGATAAATATTTTTGTTGAAGGTGTAAGAGTCATAGATTAACCTTTATTGAATGACTTAAGGAGGATTATTTATTGTGATAACAAGTATTGATGGTAAGACAGTGCAAAAGATGTTTCTTGCCGGTGCAAAAAATCTTGAAGCAAAAAAAGAATGGATTAACGAATTAAATGTATTCCCTGTACCGGATGGTGATACGGGAACTAATATGACACTGACGATAATGTCAGCAGCAAAGGAAGTAGCTTCGATAGACGAACCTACATTGGAAAACCTATCAAAAGCAATATCGTCCGGTTCTCTCAGAGGTGCGAGAGGTAATTCGGGTGTTATTATGTCACAGATTTTCAGAGGATTTACGAAAGAAATCAAACAATTTGATGAAATTGACGCGGTGACCTTTGCAAACGCCTGCGACAGAGCTGTAGAGACAGCATATAAAGCTGTAATGAAACCTAAAGAAGGTACTATACTTACAGTTGCAAGAGGTATGGCTGAAAAAGCCAGAGAAATGGTCATGGAGTCAGATGATTTGGAAGTTATTTTCCGTGAAGTCATTGAAGAAGGAGATTATGTATTAAGTCAGACTCCTGAGATGCTTCCTGTACTTAAGCAGGCCGGTGTTGTGGATTCAGGCGGACAGGGGCTTATGCAGGTCTTAAAGGGGTGCTATGATGCATTTATGGGTAAGGAACTTGATTTATCCATAGAGGGTATGCCTGCATTTACTCCAAAAGTCAGCGTAGATGTTTCTGAAGAGGCAGATATCAAATTTGGATATTGTACAGAATTTATCATAATGGTAGACGGTATATTTACTGATGCAAATGAAGTAGAGTTTAAGACTTATTTATCAGGTATAGGTGATTGTGTTGTTGTAGTGGCTGATGATGATATTGTCAAGGTTCATGTACATACAAACGATCCCGGACTGGCTATCCAGAAAGCATTGACTTATGGAGCACTTTCAAAGATGAAGATTGACAATATGAGAGAAGAACATAATGAAAAGCTTATTAAAGATGCAGCTAAGTTATCGGGTGATTTACAGGAAGAAAAGGAAGAAGTTCAAGAACCACCAAAAGACACAGGATTTATAGCCGTATCTGCCGGTGAAGGACTGGATGAAATATTTAAAGGACTTGGGGTTGACTATCTGATAACCGGTGGCCAGACCATGAATCCAAGTACTGAAGATATGCTAAATGCGATTGGAAAGGTAAATGCCCGAAATATTTATATTCTGCCGAATAACAAGAATATTATTCTTGCTGCGGAACAGGCAAAATCACTTACTGAAGATAAGAATGTCATTGTTTTGCCAACTAAGACAATTCCACAGGGTATAACGGCCGTAATTAATTATATGCAGGGTAAATCAGTTGAAGAAAATGTTGAGACTATGACAGAAGAGATAGGCAATGTTAAGACAGGACAGGTTACTTATGCGGTAAGAGATACAATGATAGACGGAATCGAAATTCATGAAAATGATATAATGGGAATCGGAGACAGCGGAATACTATCAGTAGGAGCGGATGTTGAAAAAACAACGATTGATATGATATCAAAACTTATGGATGATGACGCTGAGATATTAAGTGTATACTATGGTGAAGAAATAAACGAAAAGACAGCTAATGCGTTAACGGAAAAACTTGGAGATTTATATCCGGATTTGGATGTAGAATTAAATTATGGCGGTCAGCCTATATACTATTATCTGATTTCAGTAGAATAAGAAAGAAACGGTATATTGTGTTAATATACCGTTTTTTTTAAGAATATTATTTCTTGTAATCAATATGCTTTTCAATTCTGGTTAAATCAGATGATACGTTGCTGACTTTTAAAGCTACAGCAAAAAGCATAATAAAGCTGACTACTATTAATAAAAGCAAAACTAATATTTTTTTATTCTTCATGTAACTCTCCATTTTCATAATCAATTGTGGTACAATTATTATAACCTAAGTTTTGGTAACGTGTAAAGAAAAAAATCAGAATGGAGTCATATAATATAATGGATATCAGAATACTAAAAGGTATTGGTGATAAAACAGCAGTACTATTTAACAAACTTGATATATATACGGTCACGGATCTTCTTAATTATTTTCCCAGAACATATGATAGTTATGAAGCTCCAATTATGATTGCAGATTGTAACGAAGAAAGAATCATAACAGTTAAAGGAAAAGTTCTTTCTAAACCGAAACTTACCATAAAGGGCAGATATAAAATATTAAGTGTTACCATAGTGGATTACAACAATGACTGTATCCGCCTTACATGGTTTAATATGCCTTTTTTAATGAGTAAATTACAGGAAGAAAGTATATTTTACTTTCGGGGGAAAATGTCCTACAAAGGAAAAGATAAAGTCATAGAACAACCTGAAATATTCACAGAATCACAATACAAAGAAAAAATCAACCAATTACAGCCTGTTTACGGTCTTACAAAGGGTCTGTCAAATAAAACACTAATAAAAGCTGTAAAACAGGTGCTAAAAGATAAGATTCCAACGTATGATTATCTTCCTAAGGGTGTCCGGGAAAAATATAACCTTATAGATTATAATACTGCCATACAGGAAATACATTTTCCTTCAGACAATGAAAAAAAACTGGCCGCCAGAAAAAGATTGGTTTTTGATGAGTTTTTTAAATTTATAAATGTACTGTCAAGTTTTAAAGAAAAAAATCAATTTTGCGAAAATGATTTTTTTATAAATAGAGATCCTATAATTGATACAATTATTGAAGAATTGCCATTTGAACTGACAGACGCTCAAAAAAAGGTCCTTGATGAGATAGAATCAGATATGTCCGGAGAAAAAAGCATGAACAGACTGGTTCAGGGAGATGTAGGTTCCGGCAAAACGATAGTAGCCGTACTTGCCATGTTTAATACGGCAATGGCAGGTTATCAGGCTGCGATTATGGCGCCTACTGAAGTACTTGCAAATCAGCATTATGAATATATATCCGGACTGATAGAAAAATACAACCTTCCATTCAGAGTATCGTTGCTTACGGGATCAATGACTGCTAAAAACAAAAGAAAAGAATATGAGCGCATTGAAATAGGATTGTCAAGGATAATAATAGGAACCCATGCACTTATACAGGAGGCTGTAAGCTATGATTGTCTTGGACTTGTTATAACTGATGAACAGCATAGATTTGGTGTAAGACAAAGAGAACAATTATCGAATAAGGGTAGAAATCCACATATACTTGTAATGAGTGCAACACCAATACCAAGAACGCTTGCGATAATACTATATGGTGATTTGGACATATCTGTCATGAACCAGATGCCTTCAGAAAGACTGCCGATAAAAAACTGTGTCGTAGGTAAGGATTACAGACCGAATGCATACAGATTTATCGAAAAAGAAGTAAAAGCAGGGCATCAGGCATATGTAATATGCCCTATGGTAGAAGAAAGTGAAAATGTTGACGCAGAAAATGTAGTTGATTACTCCGAAAAATTAAAAAAAGAATTATCACGTGATATTAATATTGAATATCTGCATGGTAAAATGAGACCTGCACTCAAAAATCAGATTATGGAAGATTTTGCATCAAAAAAAATTGATGTACTTGTATCAACTACTGTTATTGAAGTTGGAATCAATGTACCAAATGCGACTGTAATGATGATAGAAGACGCTGGAAGATTCGGACTTGCAGCATTACATCAGCTTCGTGGAAGAGTCGGCAGAGGAGCGTCACAGTCATATTGCATTTTTATAAACACGTCAAAGAATAATGAGACACAAAAGAGACTTGAGATTTTGAATAATTCAAATGATGGATTCTATATTGCATCTGAAGATATGAAAATGAGAGGACCGGGGGATTTTTTTGGAATAAGGCAAAGCGGAGACATGGACTTTAGTATTGCTGATATTTACCTTGATTATGAGATTTTAAAACAGGCTTCTGATGTAATACAGATGCTGAATACAAAAATGATAGATATAACAGAATTAGAAGAATCTATATTAAAAGAAGAAATTGCCGGTTGGATAGAACAGGCATCAAATAAAATAAATTTATAAGCAGGAAAAATATCCGTATTTGGAAGGAGAACTAGTAACATGAAAAATTTAAGTTTAATAAATATAGCAAAAGCATGTAAAGGTATTTTGAAAAATTGTGAAAATCTAAAAGATAAAGAAGTATCGGATATTGTAATAGACAGCAGAAAAGTTACAGAAGGGTGTCTGTTTGTTGCTATAAAAGGAAATCGTGTAGACGGGCATGATTTTATAGAAGAAGTTACAGAAAAAAATGTATTATGCTCAGTATCAGAAAAAGAATTAAATATAAATGTTCCATACATACTTGTTGAATCAACAACGGATGCATTAATGGATATAGCAGCGTTTTACAGAAAAAGTCTTGATATAAAAGTAGTCGGAATCACCGGCAGTGTAGGTAAAACAAGCACAAAAGAAATGATTGCCACGGTTTTAGAAGAAAAATACAATGTTTTAAAGACAGAAGGAAATTTTAATAATCAAATAGGACTTCCTTTAACAATCTTCAGATTAAGGGAAGAACATGAGATAGCAGTGCTGGAAATGGGAATCAGCCATTTTGGAGATATGGAAGAACTTGCTGCGATAGCAACACCGGATGTGTGTGTAATTACAAATATAGGATATTGTCATTTAGAAAATCTTATCGACAGAGACGGAGTGCTTAAGGCAAAAACAGCAATGTTCAAGTATATGGAAAAGGGCGGAAAAATTATATTAAACGGTGATGATGATAAATTATCAGGTGTAAGGGATTATGAGGGAATAAAACCTGTGTTTTTTGGATTAGATAACAAAAACAGTGTATATGCAGATAATGTAAAACCACTTGGGATGAAAGGCACTTCATTTACTTTAAAGGACAATTCGACTTCGGCAGATGTAACGCTGATAATACCCGGAATTCATATGGTGAGTAATGCTCTTGCAGCGACAGCAGTTGGTAAAACCTTTAATATGAATTTAAATGAAATAAAAAATGGTATTGAAAAATTAGATTCAGTAAAGGGCAGAAATACAATCATAGAAACAGAAAAATATACTATTTTAGATGATTGTTATAATGCAAATCCTGTTTCTACAAAAGCATCAATTGATTTATTAACATATGCAGACGGAAGAAAGGTTGCTATATTGGGAGACATGTTCGAACTTGGAGAAAATGAAGCACAGCTGCATGCACAGGTAGGAATCTATTGTGCGGAAAAAAATATAGATTATTTAATATGTATAGGAAAATTAAGTAAAAATACATATGAGGCTGCCATGAAAAACGGAATAAAGAAAGCAGATTATTTTAGCGAAAAAGCAGAATTTTTAGAAAAAGCCAAACAGCTGCTTGAAGTAAATGACCAGATATTAATAAAAGCATCTCATGGGATGAATTTTTCAGAGATAACCAAGAACATTATTTAAAAAATTCGAACAATGAAAAAAATGAGTAAATTTTAACAAAAATATTGTACAAATCAATAAAGTGTTGTATAATATACACATAAACATTATATGCGAGGATGTGAGAATATGATAAAGTTAGACATAAATCAAAACATTGATTTATCGCTTCTTGAAGCGGACGATATAATCGACAAAAGTCTTTTAGACAATTATTTAAAGATTTTTTCAGATTGCTTTGGTTGTTCAGCTGTAGCAGTCAGAAAAAATGGGGAAAAGTTTGCTAGTGGTACTGTACATAATGATTCGAATATAGACAATTCGTCAGTAATTTCTAAAGCAATTGGGATTGCTACAGATTTAGGGAAACTTTCAATGGAAAATATTTCAGGTGAAGATATTTGGATTTTACCTATAACAGCTAAGCATGAATTAATTGGAGCAGTGCTGTTGTCTAATCCTGTTAACACAAGTGTTAATTTCCGTCTGGCAGTAAATATGGCCGAGCTGTTTGTGAGTTCGCGGATTGCAACAGGTTATAACAGAGTGCTTGTAGAATCGTATTCTGCAAAGTTAGCCGAGAACTTTGTACAGGTTTCTTCAACGCTTAAAGATTTGGCAAATTCGACACAGTTAGTAAATCAGCAGCAACAGTCACTTGGAAAAGATATATCACAGATAGAGTCGGTAACTTCTGAAATTGCAGATATAACGAATTCAATCAATAAACTTGCAGATAAGACGATGATGCTTGGTCTTAATGCATCTATAGAAGCAGCAAGACTTGGTAATGAAGGACGTGGATTTGCGGTAGTAGCTACTCAGATAAGAGAATTATCTGATTCTTCCAGAAAAACATCAGAAGATATAATGAAATTAAATGATCAGATTAATGAATATGTTGTTTCAACAATAGATAATTCAAAAGAATCAATAAAGACTACTGAAGAGCAGTCATCAGCAATGAATCAGCTGGCTGCAACCATCAATGCAATGGGGGATACAGCGCAGGAATTAAGGAATATTTATTAGATAAATAAAATATATTAGAGTTGATTGATATTTCATTTTTTTTATATCATTCCTTAAAGGGGCTGTCATTATAACAGCCCCTCCTTTCTTATACCTGTGTTGTGACGAATATATCATAAATAGCAGTAGTAGCTTTTACAAAATCTTCATCTTTAACACCAATTATTATATTTAACTCACTTGATCCCTGATCAATCATTTTTACGTTTACATGAGCATGTGCTAATGCTGAGAAAATTCTTCCGGCTGTACCGCGTGTAGACTTCATACCTCTTCCAACGACGGCAATTAAAGCAATATCAGATTCAATATCAATAGAATCCGGATTTGCATTTCTGTGGATACCTGCAAGTACTTCCTGTTCTTTCTTCTCAAATTCATCCTGCTGCACTATAACACTCATAGTATCAATTCCTGATGGCATATGCTCAAATGAAATACCATTTTTTTCAAATACTTCAAGGATACGTCTTCCAAAACCTAATTCTGAATTCATCATGTCTTTTTCAATGCTGATAGCTGTAAATCCTCGTTTCCCTGCTATACCTGTAATAGTATAGTCTGGTTTTTTTGAAGTGCTTTCAACGATTAAAGTACCTTCATCATCAGGAGCATTTGTATTCTTTATGTTAATGGCAATACCTTCTTTTCTTACAGGGAAGATTGCATCTTCATGTAAAACTGTAGCGCCCATATATGATAACTCTCGTAATTCTTTGTAAGTTATAGTTTTAATAACCTGAGGATCTTTTACAACACGTGGATCAGCAATAAGAAAACCTGAAACATCAGTCCAGTTTTCATACAAATCAGCTTTAACAGCTTTTGCAACAATAGAACCTGTAATGTCGGAACCGCCTCTTGAAAAAGTCTTAATTGTATCATTTGGCATTGAACCATAGAATCCTGGAATAACGGCATTTTCAATACCGGATAAACGTTCAGATAAAATCTCATCTGTCTTTTCCATGTCAAAATTACCGTTATCATCAAAGAAAATAACTTCGGCAGCATCTATAAATTCGTATCCAAGATAATCAGCGAGCACCATACCGTTCAAAAACTCACCTCTTGATGCTGCATAATCCCTACCTGCCTTACCGATAAAACAAGACTCCATAATATCAAATTCTTTATCAAGATTAATTGATAAACCTAATTCTGTTATAATATCATTATATCTTTGCTTGATTTTATCGAGAACAGACTTATATTCTTTGCCTTTTGAAGCAAGTGCATAGCATTCATAAAGCATGTCAGTTACCTTCGTATCATCGGAAAAACGTTTTCCCGGAGCAGAAGGTACAACATATCTTCTTGCACTATCAGATTTGATAATTTCACTTACTTTTTTAAACTGTTCGGCACTTGCCAATGAACTGCCGCCAAATTTTACAACCTTAACCATACTTGATCAATCTCCTACAATTTAATTTTTTCTTATGACATTATACAAAAGCATTACTATGAATTTCAACCTTTTTTTTAAAAACATTTTATAAAATGTAAAAAAATACCATTATAACATTAGAATTATGCGACATAATAAGAGTGTAACATCAAATAAAACATTTGTAAGCGCCGTTTCATGAACGGCAGAATGGAGGAGAACTATGACAAATTCAAATTCAAATTCTATGGCAATTCCGGAAGCGAAGAGTGCCATGAACCGTTTTAAGATGGAAGTAGCAAATGAACTTGGTGTTCCGTTGAGTGACGGTTATAACGGTAACCTTACCTCAGCACAGAACGGTTCTGTCGGAGGACACATGGTCAAGAAAATGATTGAAGCCCAGGAAAGACAGATGTCCGGCAAATAATTAATTAAGGATGCTGCTTAAAAGATGTTTCATCTTAAGCAGCATCTTTTAAAATGTTTTCAAAATACATTCCAGATAATTATCTAAAAACTCCTTATCCTGAAATAATTCTTCAGAATATAAAATATAATCGTCCGGATCTTTATAATCAGTTTTAAACAATTTTTTTTCACGGCATCCTGCTGATAAAAAAAAGTCACCTTGTTTTTTTACATAACAATTTGAGGCAGTTGCCTTTTTCCTATAATTTTTGTCAACATATATAGCAACACTTTTATGCACAGCCATATCTTCTGATGGCAGATAATAATAATCTTTTGGATTATTAAAAAAGAATTTTAATTCAAGGGGATGCGAACGACATGACAGAAAACACTTATCTGCCTTGAATTTTAATATGCCAAATTTATTACACACAGTAAGTTCCGCAGGAAAATAATCACAGGCGGTAATTCTAAAGAAGAGTTCTTTGGAACTTTCTCCTTCACTGTCAGCAGAAACACGTATTTCTGCTGTATAATCCGCAAATTCACCATCCAGAAAATTTATATATTTAAAAATATCCATAATGCCGATTAAGCCTCTTACATCATCATAATTATGTAAAAAAAGAGTCTCTTTCAAATCATCCGATGTTTCTTTTAGATAATCTTTGTATATTTTTATTAAATCTCCGCCATCCATTTCATCATCTCGTTCAATCATTAAAAATTTTTCAATGGATTTTTGCCTGTAATCCGGTAAATTAAAAACATTTTTGAATTTTATGATTTCTTTGTAGAGGTCATATGATTTAACTGATTCAGGAATATTAAATTCAATACCATACTGTTCACATTTTGTTTTTATAAACGGAATGTCAAATGTATTTCCATTGTAATGAACAATAGCTTTATAATTGCTTATAAGATTAATAAATATATTTAAAATATGTTCTTCATCTTCCAGGGCTTCTACAAAATATTGAGTGGTTTCAAATGCATCTTCGATATAATGCCCTGTTCCAATCATATATAAATCTGATGATTTTGCAGAAAAACCTGTCGTTTCTATATCAAAAAATAAAATAGATGATATGTCATCATGTATATACTTTAAACATTTTTTGTTTACGTTTAGAGTTATCTTTTTTTTTCTTGTTATCATACATAAAATCCTTTCAAAACAATCATGATAATTTTAACATAATTGATTGTTTTTTCTTGTATTTTGTATTAAAATTGATACAGAGTGTTTGGTTTTAAATAAATGAAATGAGGTGATTTTATGTCGATTTTGACATTCATCGGCGGAGTACATCCTAATGATGGTAAGGATTTATCAAAAGATGCCGGTATTACTGAATATAAACCGCAGGGACAGATTGCAATAGCTGTTTCACAGCACATAGGAGCACCGGCATCGCCTATTGTGAAAAAAGGCGATTATGTAAAAGTGGGACAAAAGATTGCAGAGGCATCCGGATTTGTATCTGCGAACGTACATTCATCCGTATCAGGTACCGTAAAAGGCATTGAACCGCGACTTATGGCAAGTGGAAGTAAAGTTGATTGTATTATTATAGAAAATGATCAAAAGTACGAAGAGACTGAATATGAAAAACCTAAGAGTATAGATAAATTGTCTGCTTCTGATATTAGAGAGCTTATAAAAGAAGCAGGTGTTGTCGGAATGGGTGGAGCCTGTTTTCCTACTCATGTAAAATTATCACCGAAAAACGAAGATGAAATTGAGTATATTATTGTAAATGGTGCTGAATGTGAACCATATCTTACTTCAGACTACAGAAGAATGATTGAGCAGCCGGAGATTCTGATTGAGGGCTTAAAAGTTATCCTTGCATTGTTTCCGAAAGCAAAAGGACTGATAGGAATAGAAGATAACAAACCGGAAGCAATAAAGAAGTTAAAAACTGCCGTGAAAAATGAAGAAAACATTGAGGTAAAACCTTTATATACAAAATATCCACAGGGAGCTGAGCGTTCATTGATTTTTGCGCTGACAGGAAGAAAAGTTAATTCATCAATGCTGCCTGCAGATGTCGGCTGTATAGTTGATAATGTTGACACGGTTTTTGAGATTTATAATGCGGTTATAAACGGAAGACCTCTTATAAGCAGAATAGTTACCGTTACAGGAGATGCGATAAATAATCCTTCAAATTTTGAAGTCAGAATCGGAACAAATCAAAAAGAACTTATAGAGGCAGCGGGTGGATTCAGGGTAAATCCGGAAAAAATAATTTCCGGCGGCCCTATGATGGGAATAGCTATGTCAGCATGTGATGTACCTGTTATAAAAGGCTCATCTGCGCTGCTTTGTATGGAGCATGATGAGGTAGCAGCCGCCGAAGAAAGAAATTGTATTAATTGCGGAAGATGTGTAGATGCATGTCCGTCACGAATACTGCCGTCAAGGCTTGCAAAACTTGCAAATGCAGGAAATATGGAAGAATTTGAATCGTTAAATGGTCTTGAATGTTGTGAATGCGGTTGCTGTTCATACGTATGTCCTGCAAAGAAGAATCTGACACAGTCAATTAAAGTTATGCGTAGAGAAGTATTATCCAGCAAGAGAAAAAAGTAAAGTGAGGTGGAAGCATGAACGAATTACTTCATATATCATCTAATCCACATATAAGAGATAAAGCAACGACAGGCAAAATTATGCTTGATGTTATAATAGCATTGATACCTGCAACCATAGTTGGAATATCTGTGTTTGGATTAAAAGCATTATTATTAATAATTGTGACTATGATTTCGGCAGTAACTGCTGAAGCAGTCTTTCAAAAAATCACACATCAGAAAATAACAATATCAGACGGCAGTGCAGCACTAACAGGATTGCTGCTTGCTTTGAATCTGCCAGTGTCTCTTCCGGTATGGATGGCTGTATTAGGTGCAGTTTTTGCCATAATAGTAGTAAAACAGTTCTTTGGGGGACTTGGTCAGAATTTTATGAATCCGGCATTGGCAGGAAGATGTTTTTTGTTAATCTCTTTTGGTACGGCAATGAATAATTTCACGATAGACGGAATATCAAGTGCGACACCTCTTGCCAATTTAAAAAGCGGCATGGCAGTAGATATCTCAAAAATGTTTATAGGAACCACAGCGGGAACAATTGGAGAAACTTCTGCCATAGCATTATTGGCCGGTGCTCTATATTTACTTGTGAAAAAGATTATACATTTAAATATTCCACTTGCATACATTGCTTCGTTTTCCATATTTGTAATCATTTATTGCTTATTTACGGGACGCGGACTTGACTGGGAATTTCTTGCTGCACACCTTTGTGGTGGCGGACTGATGCTTGGAGCATGGTTTATGGCTACGGATTATGTTACATCACCAATTACCCCACGTGGCAGGATAGTATTTGGAATATGTCTCGGTATTATGACAGGATTATTCCGATTTTGCGGAAAATCTGCAGAAGGTGTATCTTATGCAATCATATTCTGTAATCTTCTGGTACCAATTATTGAAAAGCTGACAATTCCTAAGGCTTTTGGAAGGGAGGATGAGGATAATGAATAAAATCATAAAAAATACCATCCTTTTATTTGCTATAACTCTTGTTTCGGGCGTGCTGCTTGGAACAGTGTATGAGGTTACGAAAGAACCACGTGCAAAGCAGGAAGATATAGCAAAAACTAAAGCATATAAAAAAGTATTTAAAGATGCACACTCATTTGATGAATATGAATATGATAAAGACGCTGTCGCTGACGCTTTAAATGAGGGCGGATATGATGATAAAACGGCAGTAATCGATGATATAGTAGAAGCAAAATCAAAAGACGGTGATTCACTGGGATATGTAATTACTGTAACAGATAAGGACGGATATGGCGGAGATATTACATTTACCCTCGGAATCAATAATGAAGGAAACATTAACGGAATTGCATTTTTAAAACTGGAAGAGACAGCCGGAATGGGTATGAAGGCGGATGAGGATTCATTTAAAAATCAATTTACAGATAAGAATGTATCAGATTACAATACTGAGTCAGATTCCTTCGCTTCAAATGGAATTGATGCAATATCAGGAGCAACCATTACGACCAAGGCCGTATCAAACGGTGTAAACGCCGGAGTGATTTGTTTTAAGAATATTAGTGGAGGTGGTACAGATGAATAAATGTATTGAACGTTTATATAACGGAATAATAAAAGAGAATCCTACATTTGTACTTATTCTTGGTATGTGTCCGACACTTGCGGTAACAACCTCACTGATTAACGGAGCAGGAATGGGACTAACCACAACGGTAGTTCTTATGTTGAGTAATACCATTATTTCAATGTTAAGAAAGGTAATTCCTGCTGAGGTGAGAATGCCGGCATTTATTGTCATTGTTGCAAGTTTTGTAACTATGGTACAATTCCTTTTGCAGGCATATCTGCCATCTTTAAATAATGCACTTGGAATCTATATTCCGCTTATAGTGGTTAACTGTATTATTCTTGGCCGTGCAGAGTCATATGCATCAAAAAATCCGGTTCTGCCATCATTATTTGACGGTATTGGAATGGGACTAGGTTTTACAATTGGATTATCATTTCTCGGGGCATTCCGTGAAATACTTGGTTCCGGTTCTATTGCAGGAGTTCAGTTTATTGCGGAAGAATATCATATAAGAATATTCGGATATGCACCGGGAGCGTTCTTTGTACTTGCCGGATTAATAGCAATACAGAATAAGATTCGTTTAAATCATGGAAAAAAAGTAAAAGAACTTCCTTCATGTAACGGTAAATGTACTGAATGTGAACAGAAATGTGATAATCCTACCGGAAAGGAGGGGGAATAGATGAAAGAACTTTTAATTATAGCTATTGGTTCAGCATTTGTGAATAATGTTGTTCTAAGTCAGTTTTTAGGACTGTGTCCGTTTTTGGGTGTATCTAAGAAAACAAAAACAGCCGGAGGCATGGGGGCTGCAGTAATATTTGTAATTACCGTATCTTCGCTTATTACAAGTGTTATTCATAATTTTATATTGGTACCTACAAAAATGGAGTATCTTGATACCATAGTGTTTATACTTGTTATAGCTGCTCTGGTTCAGCTTGTAGAAATGATACTTAAAAAAAACAGCCCGGCATTGTATGAATCATTAGGCGTCTATCTCCCTTTAATAACTACAAACTGTGCGGTATTGGGAGTAGCGATAATAAATGTACAGAATTCATATTCTATACTTATGAGTGTCGTGAATGGTCTGGCTACGGCTATAGGATTTACCATAGCAATTGTTATTATGGCAGGAATACGTGAAAAAATAGAATACAATGATATACCGGAATCTTTAAGAGGAATGCCGATTGTTCTTATAATAGCAGGGCTTATGTCAATCGCATTTTTCGGATTCTCAGGATTGTTATAGGAAGGAGCTGCTTTATGGTTTTTATAGGGATTTTAACAGCCGCAGTTATAGTAGGCGTTACCGGGCTTGTGATAGGAGTACTGCTAGGTTTTGCCGGCAAAATATTTGAGGTTGAAGTTAATGAAACTGAAATTAAAGTCAGGGAATGCCTTCCTGGAAACAATTGTGGCGGTTGTGGATACGCAGGATGTGATGCACTTGCAAAAGCAGTTGCAAATGGAGAGGCACCTGCAAATGGCTGTCCGGTTGGGGGAGCTGACGTTGCAGAAAAAATAAGTGCAATTGTAGGCGGGGACACTGAAGTAGCTAAAAAAGTGGCGTACGTAATGTGTAGCGGTACCTGCGATAAAGCTACAAATCGTGCAGAGTATACAGGAAATCAGGATTGCGTGCAGGTTGCAGCATCTGCCGGTGGCGGACAGAAAAACTGTATATACGGATGCCTTGGCTATGGTTCATGTGTTAAAGCGTGTCAGTTTGATGCCATTCATATTGTTGACGGAATAGCGCAGGTGGATCGTGAAAAATGTGTTGCGTGTGGACAGTGTGTTGCAACATGTCCTAAAAATCTTATTGAACTTATTCCTTACGATGCTCCTGTGCATGTGGCATGTCATTCTAATGATAAAGGTAAGGATGTTAAAGCGGGATGTCAGGCAGGTTGTATAGGATGTATGTTATGTACAAAACAATGTGAATTTGATGCAATCCATGTAGAAAATAATCTTGCACACATAGATTATGAAAAATGTACAGGATGTGGAAAATGTGCGGAAAAATGTCCGGTTAAAGTAATTCACATACAAGACGGAGGCAGATAATGATTTCATTTATAAACGGAACGGTTGCTGATATTTATGAAGACAGAATTGTTGTAGAATGTAATAATATAGGATATAATATTTTTTCTCCTGCAACTGGAAGAGTACAAATCGGACAGCAGATAAAAATCCATACTTACCTTTCTGTTAGGGAAGATGCTATGCAATTATATGGTTTTTTGACAAAAGATGAGTTGAAATTATTTAAAATGATGCTTGGAGTAAGTGGAATAGGACCAAAAGCTGCCAATAATATTTTGACGGCACTTACCGTAAGTCAGATATATGATGCAATAGTGGCAAATGATTACAAACTGATTGCTACGGCGCAGGGTGTAGGTGTTAAAACTGCCCAGCGTCTTATTATGGAATTAAAAGATAAGATAGATGCAGCTAAGCAGTTTGAACAGGATTTTTCCATAAGTAATCAGACTGTTTCAAAAGACAGTATAAATGAGGCTGTTGAGGCTTTGACTGTACTTGGATATTCTCAAACTGAGGCAGTGAAAGCGGTAAAAGCTGCTGCTGCATTATCCGGAAAAACTACGGATACCGGAACTTTGATAAAATCAGCATTAAAACAATTCTAAATTGCAAGTGAGGAAAAAAAGGTGGAAAAAAGGATTATAAATACGGACTTAACACCGGAAGATAAAGATAATGATACCACATTACGACCTATGTATCTGAAAGATTACATAGGTCAGTCTAAAATAAAAGATAATTTAAAAGTATTTATTGAGGCAGCAAAGTCAAGAAATGAAACTCTTGACCATATGCTTTTTTATGGTCCTCCGGGACTTGGAAAAACGACTCTTGCCGGAATAATTGCCAACGAAATGGGCGTAAATATAAAAATCACTTCAGGACCGGCTATTGAAAAACCGGGAGACCTTGCCTCTGTATTAAATAATCTACAGGAACATGATGTATTATTTATTGATGAAATACACAGATTAAACAGACAGGTCGAAGAATTTTTATATCCTGCAATGGAAGATTATGTTATTGATATAATAATCGGAAAGGGACCATCTGCAAATTCTATAAGAATAGATTTACCAAAGTTTACTTTAATAGGTGCAACTACTAGAGCCGGCATGATTACGGCTCCTTTGCGTGACCGATTTGGTATGTTAAATCATCTTGAGTTTTACACAGATGCAGAACTAAAACAGATTATAGAGCGTTCTGCTAATGTATTAAATGTTAATATTGAAGAAGCCGGTGCCATGGAGCTTGCCAGACGTTCTAGAGGAACACCAAGACTTGCAAACAGACTTTTAAAAAGGGTAAGAGATTTTGCAGAAGTAAAATATGACGGCGTTATCACAAAAGAAGTGGCGGATTATGCATTGGAACTGTTAGAAGTAGATAAATTCGGACTGGATAACTCAGACCGTGCCATACTCAATACATTGATTTATAAATTTGGCGGTGGACCTGTCGGCCTTGATACATTGGCAGCAGCTCTTGGAGAAGATAGCGGAACTCTTGAAGATGTCTATGAGCCATATCTTATAAAAAACGGTTTTATAAACAGAACCCCCCGCGGCAGAGTTGCTACGGAACTGGCCTACAAACATGTCGGTGCGCCGGAAGGCTTACAGTAAAAGATTTAACTTGTAAATAATCTGATATCGTATATAATGATATATAGTCGATGAAAAATAAGGATGGTGTTACATATGGCGTCAAAAAATAATACACAGGTAATAATAGATGGAAAAGTATATACACTCAGCGGTTATGAAAGCGAGGAATATTTACAGAAAGTAGCTAATTTCATTAATAACAAGATTAATTCCTTAAAAGAAATGGAAGGATACCAGAATCTTGGCAATGATATGAAAAAAGCTCTTTTAGATTTTAATCTTGCAGATGATTACTTCAAGGCAAAAAAGCAGGCTGACAGCCTTGAGAATGAAATTGACACAAAGGACAAGCAGCTTTACGATACAAAACATGAAATCATTGCATTACAGATTAAAAATGAGGCAGCTGAAAAAGAAATAACAGCTTTAAAAGAGCAGATTAATGACTTGGAAAAACAGATTGTGCGTTTGGAAACTAAAGTATCCGAAAAAGAAAAGAAAACCACAACATCTAAAAAATCCAGTTAAAGAGTGTGTTAATGATGAATGATATAAATGTTGAATTACTGGCTCCGGCCGGTTCATATGATAGTCTGAGAGCAGCCATAAATGCAGGTGCTGATGCCGTGTATATTGGCGGCTCCCGTTTTGGTGCAAGAGCATTTGCCGATAATCTGGACACGGAAAAAATGACGGATGCAATCAATTTCGTACACCTTCACGGTAAAAAATTATTTTTAACCGTGAATACATTACTTAAAAATAAAGAACTCTCAGAACAATTGTATGATGATATTCTACCGCTGTATAAAAGTGGTCTTGACGCAGTCATTGTACAGGATATGGGAGTTTTTCGCTTTTTTAAGAACAATTTTCCTGGACTTGATATCCATGCAAGCACACAGATGACTATAACAGGAGTTAATGGTGCAAGATTTTTAAAAGAACATGGTGCGACAAGGGTGGTTACTGCAAGAGAACTCTCACTTAAAGAATTGCGCGAAATTCATGAAAATGTGGATGTTGAGATTGAAAGTTTCATTCATGGAGCCTTATGTTATTGCTATTCAGGACAGTGTCTGTTAAGTTCAATGATAGGTGGAAGAAGCGGTAACAGGGGAAGATGCGCACAACCGTGTCGCCTGCCTTATGATTTTTCATATAAAAATATATCAAATACAGACAATGAAAAATATATTTTAAGCCCTAAAGATTTATGCACAATTAAGCTGCTTCCGGACATAATAGAAGCGGGCGTTTATTCTCTAAAGATAGAGGGAAGAATGAAGAGTCCGGAATATGTTGCGGGTGTTGTAGAAATATATAGAAAATACATCGATTTATATTTAAAAGACGGAAAAGAAGCATATAAGGTTACGGAAAAAGATTATGGTAAACTTACAAGTCTGTATAGCAGAAGCGGTTTTACGGAAGGTTATTATAAAGAACAAAACGGTCGTCATATGATCAGCCTAAAAAAACCATCATATCAAAGCACGGATGAGACGAGAGCGGAAAGTCTCCGTGAAAAATATATAAAAAAAGATAAAAAAATACCTGTAATACTTAATGCTTCAATAAAAAAAGAGCAGCCAATCAGTATTACCCTGATACAAGATGATATAAGTATCAGCGTATCGGGAGAGATTCCACAGTTATCTGAAAACAGACCTGCAACTAAAGAATCCGTTACCAAACAGTTGTCAAAGTTTGGAAATACTCCGTTTGAAGCAGAAAAAATTGATATTATATTAGATGACGGTTTATTTATTCCGGTAAAAAGTTTAAATGAATTAAGGCGACAGGCTACAGAATGTCTTATTGAAAAAATAACATATAAGAGTAAAAGAAGCGATGTAAACTCTCCGGTGTGCGAAAAGAGGATTAACAATACTCCTGCTAAGGATTTTAATATTGTATGTTCGGTTGACACCATGGAGCAGTTCTATGTGGCAGCAAACCATGATAAAGTAAAAAGAATATGTATTTCAGAAGAATTTTTAAATAATTTTGAAATCATGCAGGCGGTTGACAGCTTAAAAGAAAGCGGAAAATCTGTTTTTATCAATATGCCTTATATATTTAGAAATACAGGTTTTAAAAGTATTAAAAATGCTGACGGATATGTGGTACGAAATTTAGATGAGCTAGGGTTTATTAATAATCTGAATGTTGAAAATGTACATATTCACGGAGATTTTCAGTTATATGCTATGAATGATAATGCAAAAGCATTTTTTTGTGAAAACAGTGTTGAAAAAACTACGGCACCTATTGAACTTAATTCTCGTGAACTTAGTACTCGGAATAACAAAAACGATATGATTATTGTTTATGGATTTATGCCACTTATGATATCCTCAAATTGTGCTAAAAAAACAATGGGGCAGTGCAATCATACAATAGATTCATATTCATTAAAGGATAGATATAAGAATATTTTCAGGATAAAAACCTGTTGTAAATATTGTTATAATGTTTTGTATAATTGTAAACCTTTATCACTTTTAAAATACCCTGATGAAATAAGAAAAATGGGTTTTTCTGATATTAAATTGAATTTCACTTTTGAAAATGCATCAGAAACGGCTGATATATTAGACAGATTTTCGAAAGTATTTCTTGAAAACAGAAAAGATATTGAAGATATTTCAGATTTTACAAGAGGACATTATAACAGAAAAGTAGACTAAAATGAGGTGATTTTTTGACAGCAATATTAACGGCAATAGCTAAATATGCATTAATACTTTTAATTGTATTTTATACATATTGTTCCTTTGTTGTACTTAGAGGAAAAAAGATAAATTTAAACATGGCTGCTATACGATTACAGTCTGCCATTATGTATACAATACATTTTATTGCATATACAATTATCTTTATTAACGTAAAAGAAAAGAAAATTATAGTTCTGTATCTTGCACAGGTATTGTATTTTTCTATAACGAAAGGTATATTTTTACTGATGTATAGAAAGAAATTAAGCAGAGCACTGTTAAATAATATGTATATGCTGCTTTGTATAGGATTTATCATGCTTACCAGACTTTCATATGAAAATGCATATAAGCAGTTTATAATAGTTACGGCTACTACAATAATGTGTTTCTTCATACCTTTTTTGATAAAAATACTGAGAAATCTTCCATATCTTACATGGATTTATTGTATTGCGGGTATTATTATGCTTGGAGTGGTTCTGGTCGTGGGTAGAATTACTTATGGTGCCAAAATATCCATAAACCTTGGTTTTTTTGCATTCCAGCCATCAGAATTTGTAAAGATTTTATATGTATTGTTTCTTGCAGCATTTTTAAGTAAAAGTCAGAGTTTTAAGAGAATTGTGATTTCCGGAATATTTGCAGGTATGCATGTAATTATTCTGGTATTTTCAAGTGATTTAGGAAGCGCTCTGATCTTTTTTGTAGTTTATGTGGCAATGCTTTATGTGGCAACAGGACAGCTAAGGTGGGTTGGCTGTGGATTTGCCGGTGGTACCGTTGCTTCATTAATTGCCTATAAGTTATTTTCACATGTCAGAATAAGAGTTCTTGCATTCAGGGATCCGTGGAGTGTAATAGATAATGAAGGTTATCAGGTAGCACAGTCACTGTTTGCAATTGGCACGGGAAGCTGGCTTGGTATGGGATTATATAAAGGATTACCAACGTCAATCCCTGTTGTTACACAGGATTTTATATTTTCGGCTATAGCTGAGGAACTGGGAGGTTTTTTCGCAATAGCATTAATATTGATTTGTCTTAGTACATTTTTAATTTTTATTAAGATATCAATGCTTCACACCGGATTATTCTATAAGCTGGTTGCTTTTGGAATGGCGGTTACTTATACTGTACAGACTGTGCTCACAATAGGCGGAGCAATAAAATTTATTCCATCTACCGGAGTTACACTTCCATTGGTAAGCTATGGTGGCAGTTCGGTGTTGTGTACATTAATTACATTTGCAATTATACAGGGAATATGTATTAGTATTCCTGCACAGCCTGAGATTGATAAAAATGATTCAGAAGAGGAGGGGTCTGATGATGAAGAAGAATAATGATGATTTTTTTGATGATTCATTTGAAATATTGGACGAGTCTTTGATTAATAATTCTGAACAAAATGCAGATATTCCGATTCGCAGAAAAAGAATTACTGAAGAAAACGCTCCAGATATTGAGCCAGAAAAACCAATTACTCAGAAAAAGAAAAAGTTTAACCGGTATATTTTAAATCAGACAATACTGTTTGCTTTTTTATTTCTCGGAATGATAGGTTATCTTGTATATTTTGAATATAAAGATGCAGATGAAGTCATCAATAATAATTATAATAAAAGGCAGGCGATTTTGGATAAGTCTGTATATCGCGGTGAAATTCGTGCTTCTAATGGAGAAGTACTGGCAAAATCTATAACGAACGCAGACGGAAGCAAGACAAGAATATATCCATATGGAGATTTATTTGCGCACGCAGTAGGATATAATTGTAACGGAAAGGCCGGTCTGGAACTTTCTGCCAATTTTAAACTCCTTACATCTAATGCGAATCTGCTTTTGCAGATTAAGGATGATTTATTTGGCGACCAGCATCCGGGGGATTCTGTTATTACTACGTTAGATGTGAATTTACAAAACAGTGCCTACTCGGCAATTGGAAATAATAAAGGAGCTATAATTGCTATCGACCCTTCTACCGGCAGGATTCTTACAATGGTTTCAAAACCGGATTTTGACCCTAATACGATAGAATCGGATTGGGATTATATTGTCAATGAGGAGGGAAATACATGTCTTTTAAACAGGGCAACTAACGGATTGTATCCTCCGGGCTCTACATTTAAATTATTCACTCTTTTAGAATATATCCACGAACATCCAAATGACTATTCAAACTATACGTTTGACTGTTCAGGAACGCTTACAAGAGGTGAATATTCAATTGACTGTTATAATAGAAATGTTCACGGCCATGAGTCATTAATGGATTCGTTTGCTTATTCATGCAATTCATCATTTGCCAATATAGGTCTGTCATTAGACATGAATAAATATAAGCATTTATGTAAAGATTTATTATTTAACAGCGAATTGCCATTTTCAATGACTTATTCAAAGAGTGACTTTAAATTGAATGAAAAGTCATCAACATTTGAAATAATGCAGACTGTTATCGGGCAGGGTAAAACGCAGATAACACCTTTGCATTTATCGTTAGTTGCTTCGGCTCTGGCTAATAATGGTGTGCTTATGAGACCTTATATGATTGATCATGTAGAAAATGTAGACGGTAAAGTAGTTAAACAATATGAACCTGAAAAATCAAAGACTCTTTTTAGTGAAGAAGATGCGAAGAAGTTATCTGAATTTATGGGAGCGGTTGTATCTTATGGTACCGGTACAAAACTTCAGTCGTCTGCTTATACGGCGTATGGTAAAACCGGAACTGCACAATTTGATTCCGGCGACAATTCACATTCTCTTTTTATGGGATATGCCGAAAATGGTTCAAAAAAATTAGCAATCTGTGTTGTTATGGAAGATATGCCTGCAGGTTCAACCTGGGCGGTACCTGCAGCAAGAGAAGTATTTGATACGTATTTTGCCTCTTGAGTATAAAACGGTTGCACCAGCATCTAAAATGCGATATAATTTTGCTAGGTCTATTTTTTATGACACACCATTAGAACAGGAGGCTTTACGATGGTTGAAGCAACGAGCTGTGGGGGTGTGGTTATATTTCGTGGCAAGATTTTGGTCTTGTATAAGAATTACAAGAATAAGTATGAAGGCTGGGTTCTTCCCAAAGGTACAGTAGAGCAGGGCGAAGAATATAAGGAGACCGCACTGCGCGAGGTAAGAGAAGAGACAGGCGTTTGTGCTTCCATCATTAAGTATGTTGGCAAAAGTCAATATTCATTCATGACACCTCAGGATGTTGTAAACAAAGAGGTGCATTGGTATCTGATGATGGCAGATAGCTATTATAGTAAACCACAACGGGAAGAATATTTCTTTGATTCCGGTTATTATAAGTTTCATGAAGCATATCATTTGCTTAAGTTTTCTAATGAGAAGCAGATTTTAGAAAAAGCTTATAACGAATATCTGGACTTGAAGAAAAGCAACCTGTGGGGCAGTAAAAAGTATTTTTAGAACTTGGAGGCTCATTTTATATGAATAATATAAATTATCAAAAGGTTCTGGATAAGTTAATTGAAAACATACAGGTTGAGGATTTCGTACCCTCATTATTATTACATAGCTGCTGCGCCCCTTGCAGCAGCTATGTTCTTGAGTATTTGTCTGAGTATTTTAGTATCACAGTGTTATATTATAACCCTAATATATTTCCCAAAGAAGAATATGAATATCGAATAAATGAACAGCAGAAGCTTATCGATAATCTTCCGGCAAAAAATCCGATAAAGCTTATAAGTACGGATTATGAACCGGAAAGGTTTTATGATGCTGTCAGAGGATATGAGCATATCCCGGAAGGAGGAGAGCGATGTTTCCGCTGTTATGAACTGCGTCTTCGTGAGGCAGCATTGCACGCAGTAAAAGGTAATTTTGATTATTTCACAACAACTTTGTCTATTAGTCCGTTAAAAAATGCAGCAAAATTAAATGAGATTGGATTGATGCTCGAAAAAGAGTATGGTGTCCGCTATCTGTGTTCGGACTTTAAAAAGAAAAACGGATATAAGCGTTCGGTGGAATTGTCGGCAGAATACGGTTTGTACAGACAGGACTACTGCGGGTGTGTGTTTAGTAAGAATGAAAGATGATACAAAGCATGTCTTAACTAATTTTAACAATATATTACATAAATCCAACCAAATATTGACAAGTATAATGAAATAGTGTAAAATAATTAATATAAACAAATAACTTTTGACATATTTTAAATAACCATCAAAGGGGTGATAAAAATATCATAAAACAAAATCAAATAATCAACCATCAAAATAATGAAATGGCATAACAATTATATGCCATTTCATTTTAGGGAAAGGAAAGATGAAGTATGAGGAAAAAAATTTTGAAAACAGTAACAGTAGTAATGCTATCGTCAGGTATGATACTTCAATGTGCAGAAACCGGCTTTATCCCGAATGCAGAATACTTGATTTCAGCCTATGGTGATACATTGACTTATGAAGATTTCAATTATCAGATTATTGATAATTCCTATGTTGAGATTAGCAGATACACAGGTAATGATACTGAAGCAGTGATTCCTGTTGCAATTGATGGCTTAGAAGTGAAAAGTATAGGTGATAATGCATTTTTAGATTGTGAGAATATAGTAAAGGTACAAATCCCTGACAGCGTGACTTCTATTGGAAGAGGTGCATTTAATGGATGTGTCAGACTGAAAGAAATTGAGATACCGAAAGGTGTGACAACTATTGAATCAGATACATTTTCACTCTGTGATTCTCTTACAAAAGTCACAATCCCTGATGGTGTAACTACAATAAAAGAATGTGCGTTTTTTGATTGTAATAGTTTGACGAAGGTTGATTTGCCGGATAGCGTAACATTTATCAGCATTTTAGCATTCGAAGAATGTGCAGCTTTAAAAGAGATAGTTATACCTAAAAATGTTACATATATAGGAGAGGAAGCATTTAAAGGATGTAACTCCCTAACAAGCATCATTGTAGATGAAGCTAATGCCACATATGACAGCAGGAATAATTGTAATGCTATTATTAAAACAGATACTAATGAGCTGCTTTGCGGATGTTCTTCAACAGTTATACCTGATAGCGTAAAGATTATAGGGGAAAGTGCATTTGTAAAATTAGGTTCTATTAAAAATATTAATATACCTGAAGGCGTAACAGAAATAAAAGTTTCTGCGTTTGAAAACTGCAATAACTTAATGGAAGTTACAATTCCTGCCAGCGTTACAAAAATTGATTCATATGTATTTTACGGTTGTTCAAGCCTGACAAGTATTAATGTAAATGAAGCAAATACAACGTATGATAGTAGAAATAACTGCAATGCCATTATAAAAACCGACACAAATGAACTACTTTATGCCTGCCAGACAACAGTAATTCCGGAAAGCGTAACCATTATTGGTGTGAATGCATATAGAGCCACTGATACATTGACAAAACTAGAAATACCGGCCGGTGTTACCGAAATCAAAGATTTTGCATTTGGCAATTGTAAAAATTTTAAAGATGTTTTAATTCCGGATAGCGTTACTAACATTGGAAATAGTGCTTTTAACGGATGCAACAACCTTACAATTTATTGTAATGTGGATTCAAATGCGAGCCAATGGGCAAGTAAACATAAATTTGCGACTGCTGATGTAGCAGAATTTGATAAAGCAGATAATGAAATAACGGGAACATTTGAATACACCCAAAATGCCTCAGCAAAATCAAAGAAGTTTACTCTTGATGTAAAATCAACAAGTGGAACGTGTTCATTTGAATCCGATAACAGCAGCGTAAAAGTTGACGATAAAGGAATTGTGACTATAGCCGCAAACTTTGTAGGAAAAGCAAATATAACAGTAACAGCTGGTGATAGTACTTACAAAAAAGTTACAAAAACAATTAGCATAACCGTATTACCTCAGACTACAAAGTTTGCTTCTGTAAAAGCAGATGCCAAAAGCAGAGTAATACTTAAATGGAACAAGATTGCAAATGTTGACGGCTACCAGATACAGTATTCTACAGATAAAACATTTGCAACTACTTCAAAAGTGACTGTAAAGGGTGCTAAAAGTACCAATAAAACGATTAAAAATTTACAAAAAGGCAAGAAGTATTACATCAGAATAAGAACCTACAAAAAGGTATCAGGCAAGAATTATTTCAGCGTATGGTCGGCAAAAAAATCTGTTAGATTAAGTAAATAATATAAAAGCAGGTGTAAAATGTATTTTATACCTGCTTTTTTCTGCCTTGAAAATATATGTGTATTTGATAAAATAAATGTATATTGTTTATTGGTTACGAATTATGGGGGAAATATGTCAAAAATAAAAAATCAAAAGTTAAAACTGCTTTATTTAGCAAAATTATTCTATGAGAAAAGTGATGATAATCATAAGTTTACACTAACCGAGATTAAAAAATATTTAGCTGAGAATGACATTACTGTTACTGATCCAACTCTATATAATGATATTGAATGTCTTAAAATGTCCGGATTTGATATTATTAGTGAGCGAAAAGGTTCAACAACCGTGTATTATTTAGCAGGAAGAATGTTTGATATGGCTGAATTAAAGTTATTATCTGATGTTATATACTCATCCAGATTTATAACAGGTTCTAAGACAAAGGATTTAGTTGACCGGCTAAAAAAACTTACAAGCACATACAATGCAGAGCAATTGGATAGTAATATCGTTGTTCCTGACAGAATAAAAAGCCATAATAGAAGCGTTTTTTATAATGTTGATTATATCCAAAAAGCTATCAGTAATGATGTGAAAATAGTTTTCAAATATTTTAGCTGGCTGCCGGATTATACCAAAGACTATCATCATGATAATAGCTTTATAAAAGTTAGTCCGTTCGCGGTTTGCTACGACAATGATAAGTATTATATGATTGCATACGATGGCGAAAAGATTAAGCATTACCGTATTGATAAAATGGAGAATGTAGACTTTGTTGATGAAGAATCAGAAGGTCATGAAGAATTTGAAAAAGAAAATCTTGATAATTATACGTCAAAACATTTTGGTATGTTTGGCGGCACCTTAAAAACGGTCAAGCTTAAATGCAAAAGATATATGGCGAATGTAATTATTGATCAGTTTGGAAATGACATTGATATTACTGAATGCGACCAAGAACCAGATTATTTTTTTGTAGAAGTAGAAGTAAATGTAAGTAATCAGTTTTTCGGGTGGATAGCAGGATTGGGTGGAGATGTGAGAATTATTGCTCCGGAGGAGGTTAGGGTGGAGTTTGTAGGATTGATGAGGAAATTGATGGGAGATGGATAAATATTGCTTATTAGATTTATATATCAATTATTTAAGATTATTTAGAATAATTAAATGAAAACAATCGGATATTAGAATTTGTTCAAAGAAAGGAAGATGTACAATGGAAAGAATGTATGAGAACTTTACTAATTTATATCCCGTTACAAAAACTTTGTCTTTTAAGGCAATACCAACGGAAGAAACAAAAAAACATTTAGATATTGAGTGGGATGCACTTGGTGATGAAACAAGGTTTGAAAATTATGAAAAAATGAAAAATATTTTGGATAAACTTCACCGAGAGTATATTACTGGAAAATTAGAGAATATAGATGAACAAATTAAAACAAAATTAGTTGAAATCATGACCGAGCTTATATCAGTAATGAAAAAGATTACAACG
>CAMHLZ010000024.1 GCA_946186125.1 uncultured Lachnospira sp.
TTTTACAGCATTTAACGTTTCTATCCAGGAAGCTGCTGACGCAAACCGTTTCTAATATACGATTTTAGATATTGGTTAAAAAGAGGTTGCTAAAAAAGCAACCTCTTTTATTATATAATAATCTGTTATTTATTATTTATCAAATTCCATGTATGTAACATATGGAACGTTTTCTCCGTCAAATGCATCATAATGCTGCATAACGAATCTTGAATTGTATCCTAATGACATAACAAATGACTTTTCTGAAAGCTCTTTCATACCATAGATATCATACATAGTATAGTGTAATGTGTATTCATAGCTGTCACCATTTTTATTAAATGATGTAACCTCTATTTTATTACCATATAAATCATCCACGTTAAGTCCGAGTCCGTTTATCATTTCACTATAAACAGGAAGGTTCTTTGTGCTGTCATTTGCTGCCATCTTTGCTACCAATGGAAGTGTACTTCTGTTTTCCTTATCATATTTAAGAGCTTTCATATCTCCACCATTTTCTGCAAGGAGTTCATCTATACAGTCTTTTACTCCATTTGCGTATGCTGTAGTATTTTCATGCTCTGCGATAGCTGTACTTAATGCATCATTTTCATAGTCATCGCCATTGCCTGCTGTAAATTTATCAGTCATGTTTAAAACAGCATCCCTTAAATCATTATTTGTAAATGTATTAAATGTTACAAGATATTTCCAGCTAAATGCAAGAGCATCCTTTGATGCTGTGAAATAATCTGTTCTGTTTATCTGATCTAAATCTAATAATTCTGACTGAGTACAATCTGCGTAACGATATGCAGCAGGAACCTCTGCTGACTCGTTGTCTCTTCTTGATTCGCTGTCTTTAAATGCTTTTAAGTCTGTGTCATTTAACTCTGACTCATAGATTACGAAGCTGTGAACTTCAGGATTTCTAGGTTCATTGTCAAGTGCATCATCAAGTCCGTCTCCGTCTGTATTTACATCAACAGGATTGCTGATATAATTGTATAGCGGAATGTCTTCTTCAGAATAGTCTGCAGTTAAACCTAACATATGCAAAATGCTGTTAACTGAGAATACAGCAGTTGGTTCAACACTTCCAAGTTCATCTATATCGCATATTGTATCGCCATCTGTATCAACTGTGCTGCCTGCTTCTGGTTTTGCGTTTATCTTAACAATCTTTGGAACAAGACCATTTAAAGCAACCCAGTAACCGTCATTTGTCTTATTTTTAATCATGTCAGCGATTTTTGAAAGCTGGTCTTTAAAGTTACCTCTGATGTTTGCAAAAACACCGCCTGTCTGTGTGTACAGTCCATTGTAATCTTTCTCATATGTTGTACTTGAAATAACTGAAACATTGATATCATCATTTACGAACAGATTTGTCATCTCGTCCATAGAGCCGATACCATAATTGTTATCTACCTTGTAGTCTGCATCTGTTACTAATATAATGAATTTCTGTGCTGTCTTTCTGTATTCAAGTCTTCTTGCAACTTCAAGTCCGTCTATAGCTGTCTCTTTTCTGTCTCCACCTCCGGCTACTTTAAGTTTAGAAATCTCTGTTTTGAATGTTTCCGGATTACTGAAGAAATCAAATATACCATTCTTTTTTACATTTGTATAATTTTTTCCATCACATGTGATATCACGGTAATCTACTAATGCATAGTTAGCAACAATGTTTTCACCTTTTAATTCGTTTACAAATGAAAGGATGTTATTCTTAACATTGTTGATTGATGACTGCATTGAACCTGTAGTATCCATTACAAATACGATATCAGCCTGTGCATTTATCTTATCTGTTATATCTGCTGCAGAAGAAGCTGTATCTGCAGCCTTGATGTTTAATGAATTAATACCCATTGATTCCATAAAACGGATAGTATCAAATACAAAATAAATTCCTGCTGCAGTGATATCTGCTTTTAATGTTCTTGTTGTTTTATCGTATGTAGTTGCAAGCGGTACTGTATTTGTTCCGTCATTATAACAAATTAAAAGTCCATTTGTTTTTGTACCATCTAATGTATAATCTTTTACTGCGTAATTGCTGTCTAATTTAAACTCAATACTTCCACCGTTAATATCAGCATCTGATAACTCAATAACTTTTCCAACAAATACTCTAGATTCGTCTTTTAATTCTCCGTTATATTCAGCTACATTGATGTATCTGTTTACATTTCCTTTTGCTGATACAACTAATGACTGTAACTGTGCTGCATTGTCAGTATTTAAATTTTCTTCGTATCTGTCTGCGTTTACTGTCTGTACTATATATTCTTCACCATCAGGAGTTCCGTTTCCATCTGTATCTGCTACATTAGGATCCATTGACATCGCGATTTCATCAAAATCATCTAATCCATCATTATCCGTATCTGCTTTTGCAGGATTTGTAAGATATGTTACTACCTCGTCGTAATCACTAAGTCCGTCTTCGTCTGTGTCTGCTTTTCTTACATTTGCGCCTGCCTGAACTTCCTGAGCATTTGTCAGGCCGTCTTCGTCAAGGTCAACCTCTCCGTCAGGAGTCCCTTCTACTAAAGAATCTGCTTTTAACGCATCAGACTGTACTAAGAGAATTTCCTGACAATCATTTAATTCGTCACCGTCTGTATCAGTAACATACTTATCTGTTCCGTTTAATGCCTCATAATAATCAGGCATTCCATCACCATCTGTATCTTTAAAATAATCGATGCTGCCTTCATATTTGCAAACTTCACCCTGCTTATTCCAACCAGTTACCTTGACACAGTTTTTATCGTTTTTGAAATCTTTAGCTTTTAAAATAACAGAATCATTCCAACGATTTTCACCGTTTCCTCTGAAGAACTTAAGCTTTCTGCTGCCTTCATCATTCTTAGTAATGATGTATGCATATACATGATCTTCTACTTTTTCATCCATTAATACGTTCTGTTCTGTACCAAAATCCACATAGAATTTTGCATCATTTTTTTCCCAATTTACAAAATCACGTAAATCAAGATAAATAACATCGCCTGCATGGAAAACGTCAGTATCATCTTCATAATACCAATGTCCAAATTCTGCTCCGTCTACTACATATGTATTATTGCTGTCTCTTCCGCCTGCACTCCATGAGTTCCACTGTATTGTTCCTTTACTGTCAAATCTGTTAAATGTAAGGTTGTATGCTGTTTCCGGTACAACTGCATACCAATAACCTTCTTCGTCTTCTGTCATCCAGTATTTTTCGTGGTAATGAGTGTTATCTACTAACTGAATCTTTGCATTGTTGTTTCCAACCCATTTCTCTTTTGAATTGTCTTTGAGGTATATTGTTACCATTTTCTCTTCGTCAGCTTTTACATTTGTTGTGAAACTGATATTTGTAAAAACTAAAGCTATTGCAAGAAAAAATGCGAGTATTTTTTTTGCTTTCATTTTATTTCCTTCCTAGTTCAAATTTATAACATTTCCATTTACAATGGCATATTTACCAGCTGATACCTGATAATTCTGACCATTTCTGCTGTCCCAGTTGTTACCATTTTCGTTGAAGCATACATTTGCAGTGTTACTGTCACCCAATTCAATTGTATATTTCCATGTATAGTCGCTTCTGTCACTTGCTTCCATGGCTGCACCCGGTACATTTGTCCATGAACCGTTTCCAACCTGATAATGAATGTTTGCGCTGCTATAATTACTGTTTTTATAATATACAGTTACTGTGTTATCTGCCTTCACGTTAATATTCATGCTGATTTGTGCATTTTCCCAGTTAACGTCTCTGCTTGAACACTTTATTGTATACTGTCCTGCCGCATCAGGTGTCCAGTTAAAACTATTATAGATGTTAGTAGTACTGTAAATACAGTTTCCTGAAGCATTATATACCTGCCATGTACGTGAGTTTAAGTTGTTTTTATAAAGCATCTCACTTGCAGCCGTTACATTAAATGTAAGCTGCTCTCCAACTTTTCCTTCTGTCTGGCTTGCATTTATTGATTTAAAATTAAATGCTTCTATATTGATTGTATTCTCTACTGTAACTGTTGCACCGGTAGAATCCTTAACAGCAGCTTCAACCTTATAGTTACCGGTCTGATATGCAGATACTTCAATTGTATTTTTGCCATAAGACGGACTGTTCTGTATCATAACTCCATCTCTGTAAATTTTGTAACTATAATCATATGCCGGTCTTCCGCCTGTTGCATTTACACTTACAATAATCTTGTCTTTGCTCGTTTCTGAACTCTTTGTAAGGTTTACGGATGCGTTAAATCCAAGCTGGTTTATTTCTCCGTTTTTAATTCCCCATGTACCTTTTGTAAGTCTGTAGTTGGCTCCGTTTCTGCTATCCCATGAACCTGAACCATTATTGAAGCATACATCTGTATATCCACTGTTATTATCTCCAAGGTCTATCTCATATTTCCATGTATAGCCTGTCTGGCTTGAATCGCTCTGCATAAGCACACCAGGCACCGATGTCCAGTTTCCGTTTTCAGTTTTATAATGAATATATGCCTGCGTCCAGGAGTCATTTGAATAATATATTTCTGTAAGCTTATCTGAAATAACCGTACAAGGATAAACCTGTGATACACTGAAATTATTTTCATCATATAATGTATATCTTATGTTGTACGAACCCTTTTTATCAGGTGTCCAATAGACATCCTCGGTAGTAACGCCTGTGCGGAATACTGTGTATGAACCACCATTGTAGCTTACTTCATATTTTCTGTACAACTGCCCGGTTCCGCCTCCTCCTGAAATTATAAACTGTGCCTTTTCGCCAACTTTCATTTTATTAGGAGCCATCTTAATTCCTGTAATATATGGTTTAGCGTTTACTCTGTAACCTATTGTCTTTGAAGATACTTTTCCTGTCTGTGTATCTTTTACATTTACAGTAAGTTCTGTAGGATACACCGAGTATTTTGTATTCCATGTATATGTATTAGAATCACTGTATGCCTGAACTACCTTTGTATCCATATCATATCTTAATACAAACTCATACTGAAGTTTTCCATAAGATGATGCATTAGCAGTGAATGTAACATTCATTCCTTCTGTTACTTTTTCACATTCCTTTGAAGGTGTAAGTGACTGAATCACCGGCGCATTTACCTTCTGTAACTCAAATGTGTATCCTGTACCATTTAAACCTGTGTTTCTGTCATATGACTTTAATGCCTCAAGAACTTTTCCGTCTGAATTCTTGATGCACATATCTCTGATCAAAAGCTGTTTATCATCAGATTTATTGTCATTTATTCTGACTTTAAAAGTATAATCCTGATAGTTTTCTTCTGTTAGACCGGATACAATATCTGAAATATCAAGTGCAACCGTACCATCCTGATAATCTGAAGTATTTCCATACAAATCTGTTTCATGGAAGTTATATCTTCCAAATACTTCATACATATCCTTACTTTCAACAAGAGAACCGTTTTTATAAGCATCAACATAGAGATAACCTATCTGGTTCCTTGCACCTGTATTAAGTGTTGCTGTCAGATAGAGAGACGGTATTTTGTATTCCTGTCCTGCTTTAACAGTGTACAATGTAGGATATTCATTAAAAATACATCTTCTTGATGAAGTTGATTCAACACCACTTACAGCTGATACCTTATTAATAGCATCATATGAAATCCAATGGCATCCACCATTATTCATACTAAAATATATAAACTTTGTATTTGTATCATTATGAGTAACTGAAAAGCTGCCACCCGTTCCCCATGAGTTTGCAATCTTAAAGGCTCCCATCTCTGCCTGCTGCTTTACACCATCTCCATTAATATCACACCAGATATTATCATCATATCCGACAATGGTCATTTTATGAGAGCCATAATCATAGTTATATTCATCAAGATATTTTGTATCACTTGAATAGTAAATATCTTCTCCCTGATGTGAACCTGTTCCAATAGTCTTCCACTGCCATGAATATACATATGTTGCAAATGGTAACACTGCACCATCATTTAATGCTCTCTTGACAATATCTAACGAATGATCATTAGGTCCTTTTACTCTGGTGTTATATGTATCATCAGATTCTACAGGAATATCCAATGTCGAACATGAAGAAGGACGGTTTAACATCGCTGACTTCCATGCTTCTTCAGTAGGATTCCATGTATCAGACCATCCTGATACTCCAGATTTTACTACCTTGTCAAGTGAAGGCGAACCATACTTAAGCAAAAAATTGGTATTGTGCGAAGAATAGGTTCCGTTACTTGTGTTCTTCGAGATTCTTGTCTGATTGTAGACAAATTCAGGAGACAATACATTAATGTCAATATTTTTTTTACCATTCTTTGCCTTTGTTCCCCTGGCCTTATTCAATGTGTTTGTAGCAGTATAATAAACATCTGCCCAGCATCCACAACTTCCGCCATACTGATTTCCTATTACAGGAAAACTATTATTTAATGTGTTATCTACTGTGGCCGGCAATGATGCCGCATCTGATGTCACTTTTAATTCCTCCTCATATCCAAGTGCATCACTTACTTCCTCATAGTAATCACTTAATGAACTGATATCAGGTTCCTCCATCTCGTCATCTAAAATGACATCACCTGTCAGCTCATGAGCCGCAATCTTTTTCACATTTCCCTCTTCATCTTCAGCATACAAATAGCATTCTGAAGATGTCTGTCTTGCGTCTGCTTTAGCTTTAACGTAATTGATATCGCCAAACGATGATATCGTCATCGTAAATGCCATAAGTATTGCAAGACTTCTTAGCCTTTTCCGCATAATTATTCTCCTTTCTTTATTGTTACATTTTTATGCGTTTATTTATATTGCGCCCAATCATATAAGATACTATATTTCAATTTTTATGTCAACATCATTTTATTATTGCAGAATAATACTTAACAGTTCACTTAAAGGTTCCATTGCGTTTTTTTCTTCCTGTACAGTATTAGTCTGTGCCCCGGCTTCTATCAGCATTGCCTTTGGTCTTACCTGAAGATTATATTCATATGCCTGCAGATAGTTTTTTCTTGTAAATCCCGGAAAATATTCCTCTGCTTTTAGTTTCATCTGAAGGCTGAATGCTAAATTATAACTTCTGTTTGGATTGTATAAATATGCTATTTCTTCTCCGCTTGAGAGTCTGCTCATTCCATTAAAAAACATTATCTGTGCCGTAGGTTTTCCATTTACCTCAGTTACAAGATGCAGTTTTTCATTAACTCCATCCCTGTGCAGATCAATCACTACCTCTATTGACGGATTAGCCTCCAATATTCTGCTTATTCCCTGATATGCATAGTCATATGCCTTACTTCTGTCCAATTTTCCATCCACCAGATCATATGAATCTGTCACATGAATTACATTATATCCATATCTATTATGCAATAATTCTGTCAGATATGTGCCCACACCTACAATTCTTGTAGATTCATCACCTTCAACGGTATCCGCAAATCCTTCCTGTCCATGCGTATGATAAATCAATATTTGAGGTGTACTGTTATCGTGTGATATTCTCATATCTGTTGCCAGCATCTCCTGAATGTTAAAGTCTTCAGGGTAGACTTTTGTAGCTGATGTTACTGTGTAATACCGACTCATAAGAGTTTCAAAATTCAATGCTGCCGTATCAATCATTGACTTTGCTACGGGCTCGCCTGTGACTTGTGCCTCACCGGGTAATTTTTCAGGGTATTCCATCGCAATCTCATCCGTATAATCATTCTGATCCGGCTCAGGCAGTGTTTCTATATAATGATTTTTCATGTATTCCATTGACAGGTCAAAGGGCGATTTTAATATTGAATTTCGTTTATTTTCTTCCTTTGCATAAACATATGTAAGATAGTATTTTTCCGGAGTTTTCAAAATCCATGAATCTATCCGTTTTCTGAGCCCGGCCGGATATCCGGCCATATAAAAATATCCGGCAATTATACTTATCAGGGCAATCAGGGTTACCTTTGTCCATTTTCTTTCAAACATATAATCATCCTTTCACCTTCTTTGTTTCTCTTTAATATATTATTTCTTATCGTTTTTAATTCCTGTTTTTCCATATATCATTTAATGCTTTTGCCAAAACTATTCCCATTCTCTGTATATCTTCATCAATATCTTTTGGTGTTACGTACAGTGCTTTCATCTTGGGAGAGGCAATTTCTCTTATGAACTCATACTGCTCACTCTCATCAAGTTCCATATATGCTTTGTTTATAGAAAACATTTTTATCAGACTGTCCATTGTATCCCATATTATTGTTGCTACATCCACAACCGTAGGTATTCCTATTGCAATTACTTTGCATCCTATACTTTCACTGTTCAAGCCATGTCTGTGATTTCCTACTCCTGAACCAGGATTTATTCCCGTATCCGTAAGCTGAATCGTGCTATTTAACCTCTTTACACTTCTTGCAGCAAGTGAATCAATAGCTATGACGACATCCGGTGTAGTCTCTTCAACAATTCCTTTGATAATTTCAACACTTTCCATCCCTGTCTTTGCCATTACCCCGGGTGCAATTGAACTTATTTCCCAACTGTTATTTCCATATATTTCCTCAAAATTTCTGGTTATTTCTATTCTGTCGATTGTCTTTGGCCCAAGCGAATCCGGTGTCGCATCTCTGTTACCAAGTCCTACCACCAATATTTTTCCTTTATCTTTTTGCGGTATCAATTCACGGATATATTCACTTACAACCCCGGATATTTTATCAATCGATTCCATATCTGCACTATTCTCCAAATCCTCCACTTCCAGTGTAATGTATTTTCCTACAGGTTTTTTCATGAGAGAAGCACTCTTTTTTGTTTTAATATTGACGGTAGTAACTTTTATCTGATTATTACAACGCATTATTTCACTGACTTCAACGCCCTTTATCTCTACATTGTCTTCTTCAAAGCTTTCTCTTGTCTCCAACGCCAAATCGGTTCTTATTTCTTTGTTCACAATAATTCCCCTCTCACTAATGTTATTATTCAGTTTTTCCCTATTTTTTTATTTTATGTATTGACATTCATTCAATAATTGATTACAATGATTTAGTGTGTTTGTGTGACAAGTCCGCGTCACATTTCACATTATTTGTAAATACTGACTTCTATCTCTCTCTAGGAAGTCATAACGTTATAAACATTTTTATTTTATGGAGGTAATTACATTGGCTAACATTAAATCTGCAAAGAAAAGAATTTTAGTAAATAAGACAAAATATGATCGTAACAAAGCTATCCGTTCTAAGGTTAAGACATCTATCAAAAAGGTAGAAGCTGCTGTTGCCGCAAATGATAAGGCTGCTGCAGAGGAAGCATTAAAGGTTGCTACTACAGAGATTTCTAAAGCTTGTTCAAAGGGTGTATATCACAAGAACACAGCTGCAAGAAAAGTATCCCGTTTAGCTACAGCTGTTAATAAGATTGCATAATAACAAATATTTAAGAGGTCATGCGTAAGCATGACCTCTTTTTTTTAATATTTTAGTAATGAATACTATAATTAAAATTGTAATTCTCACCAAAGTAGTTTGCCCAGTATGTGTTTCCATTTACCTGATAGCAGATTGCATACTCGAAATCTTCAGAATTCTGGAGTGATTCGAGTGAAAGTATTGTAGTCCATGTCTCTGTTCCATCATTATTTGTGTTGCTATAATAAAGTGACTGATCTGCATATGTATTCCATCCGTCCGTAGTATATCTTACAAATACATTCTTATCATAAGCATAGTTCTGAAGAACTGCATTTATCTGATAATTACGCATACTACGCAAGCAACTCATTCTTTCCGCTGAAACAGGGGCTGTACCTATTACTTTTACGCCATGATAATCGTTACCATTATTGTTATCCCATATCGTTTCACCGTCAGCATCATATCTGATTACATACTGACCATTATAACTTGTAAAATCTGCTTTCCAAATCTTTGAACCATCCTCAAGTGTTGTCACATATTCTGCCTGTGCATCACACCAGCCAAGTGTTGGCATATAAAGATAATGAACTGATACTTTCTGACTAATCGCATTATCAGTTGTCCTTATAAATACTTCATAGGTACTAATACCTTGTCTTGTAAATGTTCTTCCCGATGAATACATACTCACCTTATCTGTTGCTGCACTTACCGTAGTAACTGATGTTATTAAAAATATACCTATCGCTACTGCTAAAGCCAATACAATTGCATTAACTTTATTCTTTATGAAATTTTGTTTCATTTAGACTTTCTCCGTTTTTATATATAAATCGTATTAACATTGCAGAAGGACTATCTGCTAAGATAGTCCCTCATTAAATCAATTAGTGATGAATACAATCACTAAAATTATAGTTAGCACCAAATTTATTTGCCCAGTATGTGTTTCCATTTGCCTGATAGCAAATTGCATACTCGAAATCTTCGCTATTTTCAACTGTTCCAAGTGAAACTGTTGTAGTCCAGTTCTCTGTTCCATCATCATTTGTCTTGTCATAAGCAAGAGCTGCATCATGGTATGTATTCCATCCGTCTGTAGTGTATCTTACAAATACGTTCTTGTTATAAGCAAAATTCTTAAGAACTGCACCTATTTTGTAATTGTTGTAATCATACTGATAACCGTATCTTAAAGCTTCAATTGCTGCAGAACCGATTAACTCTGATTTATTGTAGTTGTGTCCGTCATTGTTATCCCAGATTGTCTCGCCGTCAGCTTCATACTTGATTACATACTGACAATCCATGCTTGGGAAATATGCACTCCAAATCTTTGAACCATCACTAAGTGTAGTTACATATGTAGCTGTTGTATCCTGCCAGCCAACTGTAGACATGTAAAAGTAGTGTACAGTTACATTCTGGTCTACTGCATTATCATTTGTTCTGATATATACTTTATATGAAGTAATACCATATTTAGAAAAATCTGGTGAAATAGAATAAAGGCTTACTCTATCCGTTGCTGCACTTGCTGTAGTAGCTGATGTTATAAATAATACACCAATTGCCAATGCTAATGCAAAAAATGTTGCTACAATTTTGTTCATTCTGCTAGTTTGTTTCATTTTGTCTTCCTCCATTTTATGATTATACATACTTTGCCCTGTAAAGTTACATTGATATCATAATATATATTATTTTGTAACATCGAGAGCATAATCATACTAACAGATTAGAAACAAAAGGTCAAGTTTTTTTTATAGTTTTTTTCTTATTCTGTCATTATGTCACTTTTTCAATAATTATATAGCATATTTTCGTCACTATTACCAATGATTTTTCATTAAAAATCCTCTATTTTATCCAGAAAGCTCTTAAACTCTTCTTTTGCACTTTCTATTATACCGTTATCGTATGTATTCAATGCCTTCTCATATCTATGGAGTGCCTGTTCAATATATATTCTGTCATCGCCAAGACTTTCCTCATACAGACGCTCACCTCTTAGTAAAAGATACTTATTTTCTTCCCTGTCACGCGGATGAATCTTTAAGTATGATAATGTTTCAAATCTTTGACGTATTTCTTCATCTGTCATGTCAACATCCGTTCCCTTAAATACCTGATTAATTATTTCTCCCGTTGACACCACTTTCACCTCTACTTCAAGCATCGAATTGATATCATATGTATACGTAACATCAACCGCTTCCTCGCCAGCTTTTTTAGCAGGTATGTTAACTTCAATTTCTCCAAGCAAAAGATTATTTGCCGCAATTCTGCTTTCACCCTGTAAAACGTTAATATTCAATTTTTTCTGATTATCATTTACAGTATACAGCCGTTCAGTCCTGCTAGTCGGAATAACCGTGTTCCGTTCAATAATTGGACAAAATATACCATGCTCGAATTTTCCCTTTTCCCACTCTCTTACTACTTCAGTTCCAAGTGTAAACGGACAAACATCAGTCAGAATAACTTCTTTTATAGATTCTCTTCGCTCTTTCATTGCTGCCTGAATTGCCGCACCAAGTGCTACTGCCTCGTCCGGGTTTACCGATATATCCGGAAGCATTTTAAACAGACGTCCGACAAATTTTCTTAATATAGGACTTTTAGTTGCGCCGCCTACCAGCACAACTTTATCTATGTCTGAAAGTTTTATATGTGCATCACTCAGACTTCTTTTTACAGGCTTTCTGATTTTCTCAAATAAGTCCGCACATTCTCTTTCATATGTCGCTACATCAATGTTCATTTCATATATTTTATCATTTATCCTGCACTTCATTGATGATACTCTGCCATCAGAAAATCCTATTTTACACTTATCTGCCTGTTTGTGTATGTGACGCATTGTTTTTTCATCAATCGCAGATCTGTCCAATTCTTTAAATCTTTCAAAAAAGATATCTTCTATCACATTTGTAAAATCTTCACCACCAAGATAATTATCTCCTGCTACAGCCCTGACCTCGAGTATCTGATCAAAAAGCTCAAGCACTGATACATCAAATGTACCACCTCCCAGATCAAATACCAGAAATCTCGCATGATTCTCACTTCCATATAAACCATACGCTATTGCCGCAGCCGTTGGCTCGCTTATAATTCGTTCCACCTTAAGGCCAGCCAGTTCGCCTGCTCTTTTCGTTGCTTTTCTTCTTGCATCATTAAAATATGCCGGCACACTTATGACTGCCTCTGTCACTTCCTCTCCGAGGAAATGCTCTGCATCTTCTTTAAGGCTTCTTAGTACGAATGAAGACAACTCTTCAGCCGTAAAATTTTTTCCCGTTAAAGAGTACACTTTTTTACTTCCCATATCTCTCTTAAATACAGATGCCGTACTCTCTGGATATAACAGTCCTCTTTCCACGGCTGTATCTCCAACATAAATCTGTCCTTTTTCATCAATGCTTACTACAGATGGTGTAAGATTTTTACCTAATCTGTTTGGTATAATCTTAGGACCATCCTCGGTATAATATGCTATAAGACTATTAGTCGTTCCCAGGTCAATTCCTACCATCATTTTTTGTACCTTCCTTTTCCGGTTGTTTTATCAGTCTAAAATTTTTAATGCCATAGTTATTTCATCATCGCCGCTATTTCTTCTAAGTGCCTCTTTAAAATATTCATATGCTTTTACTTTATCACCTTTTTCCATGTAATAATATCCAAGATACATGCTGCTTTCATAACACTCGGCATGCTGACACGTACAGCATTTATAGCAATTATCCATGTCTTTAAAATATTGATAAGCTTTTTCAGTTTCACCTGCACATAAATATACAATTGCAATTTCTCCTAATCTTGCCGGTCTGTATTGCGGGAAACTTATATAGTCATCGATTGAATATGGCATATTTTCATAAAAATATTTAAATGCATTATTCGCCGTTTCTTTTGCAGCTCCACGCTGACCCATCAGGAAATAACATTTTGCAATTTGTGTTAAGCAGCCAAATACTGCATGTCTGCCGGATACCATATCCACTGCCATTTTATAATACTCAACTGCCAACTCAGGTTGAACGAGATTATAAAGACAGAATTTAGCGATACTTATAGTCACTTCATATGTATATTCAAAATTCTTTCCTAATTTTTTCTTTAAAAAACTTATTATTTTATTCTTTTTGTTCAGATTCTTACCCTTTTTGTGGGAAACACACAAAACACTGTATACATAATCGTCATCATCAGGATATTTTTCATATGCCTCTTCTGCTTCATCAAATCTTCCGGTCATTTCGTATATATTCCCTATCTCTGCCCATATCCAGATTCTCTCCGGAAACAGCTCGATTTCTTTTTTGTAGTAATAGATTGCATCATCAAAGTTTTTTAGTATCTGATGACAATTCGCCATGTTGTGATATGGCAGATATTCACGTTCTTTCGCACATTCCATTGATTTTTCAAAGCATTCCATAGCCTTTTTAATATCGTTTTTATACTTGTAACAACATCCAAGATTATTCCATGCAGCCCAATCATCAGGTTCGGTCTCACTTACTGACCTGAAATCTGCCATTGCCGGTTCAAGGTTATACATATGCATATACATAAGACCTCTGTTAATCCTGTTATATGGAGTATCTTCTTCTTCCAACTGGACATTGCTAAGATTAACCGCTTTATCATACAATTCTTTTTTATATGTACTCTGATATTTATACCAGCTGTAATCAGCAATTTTTTCACAGACATCTCTGTATGTAGATGTCGCTGAATATTCCAATGACTTCTCATACATTTCCATTGCTTTCTCAATTTTTCCCAGTTTTTCGTAGCATGCCGCCAAATTGTAATAATATGCCGGTGCATTACAATATTCTTTTTCTGCTGACTGATATTCGTTAATGGCATCTTCATATCTTCCCATGCTGGCATATATATCCCCCTGAACCATACGGTACTGCATTCTGTCCGGGTTTTCATTTATAATCTTTTTTGTCTTGTCACAGGCATTAATAAAATCATCATTATACCAGTATAAAAGTGCCAATTCATAATCAATCTCAGTTTTATCCTCTATATCACAGCCTTTTTCATCCAAATCCGTTCTTAACCTTTCAATCTCTGATATCAATGCAATTCTCTCATCATTATTATTTGAAAGTACACGTCGAATTCTTACATCAAGAAGTTTGGTATTCGGAGAAAACTTAATATTTCTTTCCTTAGCTTCTTCGAGTACTTTTGAAGCATCTTCATACATTCCAAAATCATAGTAAACCTTCGCTGCAAAGTAATAAGGCTTATAAAAATCCGGATAAATCATGACTGCAGTATGGTAGTCATCAATTACCTGCTTAAAACTTTCTAACTTATAGCATGCTTCCTGTCTCATAACATATGCAGGGAAAAAATTAGGATTCTTTTCAATAATCTCATCACAGATAGCTGCTGCTTTATCGTAATCTTTCTTTTCCAGACAGATACTAACCATAAACTGTTTAAATTCCGTTACCGAATCCATTGACTTCGAATTTTCAATTGCCAGATTTAAATACTTTTCAGCCTGTTCATAATCATTTAATTCAAAGTAGCAAATTGCAATAAAGTGGTAAGCGTCCGGTTTTCTTGCCAGTCTTTTTTTGATTTTTTCTGTACCGTCATCTACTTCCCCACATATTTTTTCAAGCCACTTTTTCAGCCAAGGAAGTGCCTCTTCGTATTTTTCGGCATAGAACAACGCTCTCGCATACAAATTACAATAACCATAACTGTATTCCGAATCTTCTTCAAGAGATTTTACATATTCAATACACTCCTCTATCCTGTCATTTTGAAGGAGACACCACCCTAGCTCAAGTTTCATTTCATAAAGCGGCATTCTTTCATCAGGTATTCCTTTATCTATAATATCTTTGAATTCTACACATAGTTTTTCATTGATATTCTTCATACAGGCAGCTAATTCTTCATTACCACTATAATCATCAAGCATTTCAAGTGCATCTTCCTTTGCCTCCCAGTATTTATTTTGTGAAATAAGATAACGAATATTTCCTAATCCTGACATGAAATTTTTAGGATTCTTCTTCAAAAGTATTTTCCATATCGCATGGGCTTTATCTTTATCACCACTTTCCCATATCGCAGATGCAACAAACTGCATTACATATTCGTTATCCGGACATTTATTCTCAAGATATTCCGCAATAGGTTTCGCTTTTTCAAAATCCTTCATTGCAACATATACTTTCATTCGCTCTACATCTTCGTATGGATGATACAAATTATATACTGACAATGCATTTATATTCTGTAATGCCGATTCTGTTTTACCACTGTCAATCTCTTCTTTGCAGTCAAAATATTCTTTGAGATATTTATCTCCACAATCTCTTTTTCCATCAGGATTTATGTATTCAAACATGCTGTAATCTATAAACGTTGGGTTATCAATATAGAACTCTATATAGTCTATATAGTTTTGCGGAAACTGTTGTTTCAGACTTTCACTGTCCTGTTTAATATAAAATGTCTCATCAATTATTTTAAATACTTCGTGAGAAAGATTAGAATGATCCATCATATAAATTAGCAGCTTATTTCTAGCATCTATTGAAGTATCTATACCCTCACATATTTCATCTGAAAATATTTCTCTCCACTTATCCGTGTCACCTCTTAAATCCATATCATTATAGCATTCTTCAACCTTAGCCATCCAAATGTCAAGTTGAGACTTCTCACCTGCAGCACTATTTCCTTCATTCGCATTCTTTGTCTTTATATATACAAGTGCTTCCTCATATGCAGCCCTTAATTGTTTGAATTCTTCCGGTTTATCTTCAGGGTTAGTATTCTTTAATTGTGTCATATAAGCCTGTCTTATAACCTTTTCATCCGTCGTCTCTTCAATTCCTAATACATAAAAAATCTTTTCTATTTCCATCATGTCCTCTTTTCTTTACTTGTTTTTTTGCTAAATTTTATCAATAACATTTCTACTCCGGACTTTTCATTTAAACGTCCGTTTTTAATATCTTCCTCCACATCCAATGATTCTTTTATTGCATTCATGATGAACCTGTGTGAGAAATTGCTGCATTGCTTAACTGCACTTCCCACTATGAATGGCGCCATCCCCAGTTTTGATGCGATATCTTTTGTAGAGTATCCCTGTGCTGCCAGTTCTTTTACCTGAAGCATTATATTAAATTGTCTTGATATCATGTACAATATCCGCATTGGCTGCTCCCTTGTATTTATCAGATCATAATATAATTCCAGGGTCTCTTTCTGTTTTCGCTCGCCCATTGCATCTATCATAGCAAATATTTTTCCATTTATCTCCGGACAACATACTGCATCAATGTCACTTATCTCAATTACTTCCCTGTCCATTGTGTAGCAAAAAAGTTTTTCTAATTCAGTATCAACTTTCTCCATATCATTGCCGGTTGCTGCAAGAAGATAATCCATAACTGTTTTTGTAATCTTTTTTTCTTCTTTTCCAATCCTGCCAAGTACCCATTTTGTCAGTTCGGCAGTCTTTGGATGATTACATTCACACACATATCCTGAGCTTTTTATTGTTTTATATATTTTACTTCTCTTATCGATATCATTTTCAAATATAACCAGACACGCTGTTTCCGGAATATTTGATTTCAGGTATGTAATAAATTTATCATCTGCTGCTTTTACAATCCCTGTATTCTCTAGTATTATCAATCTTTTATCAGCAAAAAAAGGCATCGTGTCACACATGTTTATTACTTCCTTAAGTTCAGGTACTTTTCCTGAAAAGACGGAACAATTCATATTATCTGCATCTCCAACAACAGACTTTATGAATGTTTTTTTTATACTTCTAATCAAATACTTTTCTTCACCATATATAAGATATACCTTTTTAAGACATCCTCCGGATATATCCTGCTTAATGTTTTTCATATACTAATCTCCATTCCGAGTACTTTGTGCGAAGAAGCGCACGTGAAATTCGCGAAGGCGATTTCTCGTGTCACATCTGAGCTATTTGGGCTCGGCACAAATAGCCGTGTGAAAAATTATATATCAATATAATTTTTCACACTATTTTTTTATTATACATTTTATTCAGATAATAATCAACTTTAACCCCTTCTTCTTTGGGATATAATATGATCTGACCTTCAGATGCAGTCAAAAATATTTTGCTATTAATATCTTTAAGTCTGTTAAGCGTTTCCATATGCGGATGTCCATAACGGTTATTTTCTCCGGCCGATATCGTGGTAATGTCAGGATTTATTAATTTCAAAAAAACCGCGCCTGATGAATTCTTAGAACCATGATGCCCGGCCTTCAATGCTGTCACCTTTTCTAAACAATTACTGCTTATCAGTCTTTTTTCTCCATCTTCTCCTAAATCCCCCATAAACATCATCGAGAATTTTTTATACTTTAACCGTAAAACCACAGACAAATTATTTTTATCCTCACCAGTCTCATTTTTATACGGATACAAACATTCTATATCATATTCTTTTCCCTTAAAACATTTCCCTTTGCTTATATATATAATGTTTATTTTGTTCTTTTGTGCACATTTTATTATGTCCATATAATCACTGTCTTTTTCTTCAATATCCGGCATAACAAGATTTTTAAGAATACTTTTACTTCCTGCTTTTTCTTCCATAATACTTTTTACACAATTTATATGATCCTGATCCATATGTGTCAGTACCAAATAATCAAGTTCATTCACTCCATTGTATTTAAGGCAGGGAATAATCCTGTATTCTCCCGCTTCTTTAACACTTGAACTTCCGGCATCTATAAGATATTCCGTCCCATGCGAATCTATTATCAAAGTAGAATCACCCTGTCCCACATCTATTGAACATATTTTAAACTCCCCGGTTCCTCTGTAAATTATTATAAAAAATAATATGCACAAAATCAAAATTCCTACTATTATTTTAGCATATCTTACAACAGCTTTTTCCTCCCAAAATTTTCTGTCATCTCTCTTTGCCATATCTAATATATTTATAAAAAAAATTAAAATCACATAATATATTGTTATCCGCAATACACTCTGCTTTCCGGCTATATATTGAGAATATGGCAGCTGCAAAACAAATCTGCCTGTCACATCATATATTTTTAGTATAAATACACTCAATGCGGTCATGAATATTCCTGCATTTATACTTATTAAAGAAATCATAAGTGCCACGCCCGAAGAAATTATAAGATATGACGCAAGCGGTATTGCATAAATATTAATTATTACTGCATAAAGCGGTATAACATAATATGTCATTACAATAACAGGTAAAATGAAAATATTAATGCATATTCCGGACACAAAACATTTCACAATTTTGTTATCTATAGTGTAAAAATCTATTACCGCCGGACATGCACATGATAATGCTATTATCGCAGTAAATGACAGCCAGAAACCTGCGTTCAATATAATAAACGGATTCTCTGTAATCATAATAATACCTGCTCCGGACAATGCACTTAAAATATCATACGTTCTTCCTATTATGTCAGCTATTATCTTGAAAATTAACATTATTACTGCTCTTTTTACTGATATTCCCATTCCTGTAATAATCCCATACAATATTATAACAATAATACCCACTACCCCTGAAAAACCATATCTGAACCTTTTTCTTATTATCCTATATAATCCCATGCCCACTATAGTCATATGCGCACCCGAAATCGTTAACAAATGGAGAATTCCGGAAGCCATGTATATCTCCTTGGTATCTTTATCTACATCTTTCTTTTCTCCAAGCAAAACAGCTTCCACCACAGCTGCATCTTTTTCAGAATATATATTATGTATTTTTTTTTGAAGATATTTTTTGACAATATATAGATATTTATTAATTGAAAACTTGTTTTTTTTAATTCGGATTACTTTGTCAAGGCTGTATTTTTCTTCAATGCCTATAGAGATATAATATGCTTTTTCATCATAATTTCCTTCATTTCTTGCGACTAAAAACTCTTCCGGCGTAACACGGGCTTCCAAAAAATCTCCCGGTGTAATATCAATCTCTCTGTCACATAATAATAAAATTCGACGCTTATCCCGTACATTCAGGATAAGCATCGAACCTCTTTCTCTATCATTAACCGTCTGTATCGTTCCGTTTACATACCTGGATTCCGAAATCGATTCATATTTGTTAATGTGAACATTCATGAAATAAAAACCTGCACATACACCTGCACAAATCAGTATGATGTTAGATAATTTCACGAATTTTTCTTCTTTTGTAACGCATAAAGTAAATAATATTATTGACAGTATAATCATACATCCTGCCCATTCCATATTACCATATGCTAAAATCTCTCCTAATAATATTGCCACCATTATAACTGCTAATGGCCTTTTTATATTAATCCTTCCTTTCCACAACCATATCAAGGTTTCTTGTAAAAACTCCACTTAAGTTAATACTGTTTCTTAGTATCATACCGGTTTGTCCGTTGAAACTGAATTGCACTTTATTAACACTATCTAACTCACACAAGGAATTGACTATTGAATAGATTTCCACTTCCGACGTTACAGGAACCGGTTCTGTTAAAAACGAACTGTCCAGATTTACATAGCATACACCATCCTGTGTGGTAATGCTTAATATTTTTGTATTTTCAGGAACAGTCCTCAACATTTCGTTTTCACCGCTTCCATTGATGAGATTTTCCATAATAAACCTCTCCTGCGGAATGTTCTTTTCATATGTTTTAAGCACGTGTTGTTCTACCAGCGCATTTCCATCAATGCTCCCGTAATACAACGTCATCTCAACTTCCTGATAATTGCTGATTAACTCACCATCGCTCTCCATAAAATCAGATTCTTTTAACGGTTCTATGGTTTTCCCATTTGAATTCGTAAGCGGAACACCAACACATTCTATTACAACATAATCAATTCCTTCTATCTGTGTAAGCGTAAGAACTGTAGCTGCCCTGCACATTATTTCTCTTGTCGATGACATATTTTGATATTCTACGCTGAAATTTAACGTAATAGTATTACCGCTCACGTTGAATTCAAGTAATGATACATTCTGCGGAATGGCATTTATGCAGTTTATTTTTTTTGAAACTTTTCGCATCTCCTGCAAAACTTCCTGCACCTGTTCTTCTTTTGTCCCACCCTTTATAGAATAATCAGTTCCTATCAGTTTATCTTCCTGTTTATTTAAATAATATAACTCGAACTTATCTTCTGTTTTCGTATTCTCTTTTTTAAAACCTCTGCTACACGAACATAGTAACAGCACACATGCCAGAGAAAATACTATCAGATATCTACATTTCTTCACAGCAATCCTCCATCTTATTTTACATTCTGCCCTTTTATCCGGGTGAGTGGAATACGAACACTAAAGGTTGTTCCTTCATTTTCTTTACTGTAAACTCTTATCGCACCCTGATGCATTGCTATAACATTTTTGGTAATTGCAAGTCCAAGTCCCGTTCCGCCCGTTTCTCTGGAACGATTCTTATCTACACGATAAAATCTTTCAAATATCTTTTCCTGTGCTTCCTGTGGAATTCCAACACCTGAGTCAGCAACTTTAATATATAAATACTGATGATCTGCATTAAGCGAAACTCTGACCCAGCCATCTTCTATATTATATTTTACGGCATTCTCAACCAGATTTGATATTGCACTTGAAAGTTTCATATCATCAACTTCTGCAATAACCGGTCTGAAACTTTCATAAACAAGTTCAATATTTCTTTTTGCTGCAAGCGGTCTGATTCTCTTAAGAATCATCTCTATCATATCATTTACATTTACCTGGCTGATAGTAAGTTCTTCCGTCTTCTTTTCAAGTTTAACCATTGTAAGAAGATCTGTTATAATCTGGCTCTCCCTATTAACCTCATTATTAATATCAGTAAGAAATTCTTTATATAACTCTTCAGGAACATTTTCCTGCATAAGAAGCGACTCTGCAAGAACCTTTATCGATGTAATAGGTGTCTTCAGCTCGTGAGATACGTTAGAAACAAATTCCTGTCTCGACTCATCTGATTTTCTGATACGTTCAAGCATATGGTTAAATGCTTCTCCAAGCCGTTCTGTTTCAACATACTCATTCATTACTATCTTTTCATCAGAATATCCGTCACTGATTTTTTCAATTGTTTTCTCTATCTTTTTGAAAGGCATAACAAGTGATTTTGACCAAAGGATTGCCAAAATAATACTTACCAGAATAATAATACATTCTATGATAAATGCCCTGCTAAAAAGCATGTCCAGAGTTGCATCAATATCATCTGTTGAAAAGTTCATAAGAACTACACCGTTATAAATATCCGAATTCGCATTTTTTACCGGAATCGTTATCTCTATATAACCATTTTTACCTGAATATTCCGATAAATCATTTCCTTTAAAGCAACTAATAACACTCCGGGATATGCATATTTTCCCACTGTCCATGCTGTAAGTATCCGTGATAATTCGAAAATTACTATCTATTACCAAAATTCTTCCATCATACATTCCTGCTAACTGATTTAACTCAGCATTAACCACTGACACATTGGAATCCGTACTGTAATTCTGATCAAGATAGTTGCTTTTTACCACGTTATCACACAACATCTTTCCCTGTCTTTGTAAATTTTCCACTCTTTGCTCAACAAGAAAATGTTTTACGGTACCTGATAAAATCAATTGCATAACAATCGGCGGAATCACGGCAAGTATTGTCACAAATATCAACGTCCGGAATCTCATACTCTTTATAAGATTTCTCCTGATAAAAGACATTTTACACCTCATGCCCTTTCACAAATACTATTCTTTAAAATAATATCCCACTCCCCACTTAGTATGTACATACTTAGGTTCACTAGGGTTTTTCTCTATTTTTTCTCTTAAACGTCTGATATGAACATCTACTGTCCTTACATCACCCGGATATTCGTAGTCCCATACAATATTCAGAAGTTTTTCTCTACTGAAAACCTTATTAGGATTTGTAATCAGAAGTTCAAGAACATCAAATTCTTTAGCTGTAAGATTAATATCTTTTCCGGCTATAACAACTCTTCGCGATTCTCTTTCTATACATAAATCGCCTTTCACAATCATATCCTCATCATTCTTGTTTGAATTTTTATTATTTCTCCTTATGATTGCTTTAATTCTCGCCTTTAACTCCAATATATTAAATGGCTTTGTAACATAGTCATCTGCACCATATTCAAGTCCCAGAATCTTATCCATGTCATCGCCCTTAGCAGTAAGCATAATAACAGGAACATACGAAAAATCCCTAATCTGCCTAAGTACTTCAAAACCATCATATACCGGAAGCATAACATCAAGTAATATAATATCATATGTATTATTCTTGGCATAATTCAACGCTTCTTCTCCGTCATATGCACAATCCACTTTCATATCATCCTGCTCCAGACTAAATCTGATTCCTTTAACAATTGATTTTTCATCATCAACAACAAGAACTCTGTTCCCCATCTCTCAATCTCCTTTAACTTTACTCAATATAACCGTCATACACAAATCAAATCTTTTATTTTATTAAATGCAGCTTCTTTTATACCACTGACATTCATGATGTCTCTGACATCTTCAAACGCTCCATTTTCTTCTCTGTATGACACAATTGCTTCTGCTTTTGCCATGCCCACTCCAGGCAATTCCATCAGTTCTTCAACTTTAGCAGTGTTAATGTTAATATAATTTGAAGTTACTAAATTACTATCGGAAACTGACTCACCCAATGCCGGAATATATATCTGTTGTCCATCAGTTACACTCAATGCCTGATTAACAGCATCTACATCTGCATCAATGCTAAATCCACCTGCAAGCTCAATCAACTGATATACTCTCGTATCTTCACTGACCTCAAATACTCCCGGTGAATTCACGCATCCGCAAACCTGAACAAACACACTGCTATTCTCAGCAATACTCTCTTCAGTTTCCTTACATTCCATCACATTTTCTTCATATTTAATATCTTCAGCTTCTTTGAAATCTTTATCCTGTAGCTGTATATATACTGCTCCCGATAATAACATGGCCAGTATGATTATTACTGTCTTAGCCAAAAAATTATTTTTCATGCTTCTCCCTTCATAGGGAGGCACCTTAAACACTAACAAATATTTTACATAAAAATTCACAACATTACAATAGTTTTTTTATATTTATTTAGAAAACATAAATATTCCTACTGCCGTTATGGTTGCCCAGACAAATTTTTTCACGTCAAACTCTGCCTTTTGAACACCAAATGCTCCTATAAGCTCTATAAAATATGCAGCGACAATCTGTGATATAACTATAACCATTGCCGCTTTGGCAGGTCCCATTATTTCTATACTTTTTATAACGGTATAAGTTATAAATGCACCTATCACCCCGCCTAAAAGCATATAACGCGGCGATACGTTCATTAAACCGGAAATCCCTTTTTTTCCTGTAAACAACCATGCCGTAATGCAGACTAAAAATGCTGTTAATTGTACAAATCCCGCAGCCACCCACATAGATGTCTGCTTCATAACCTGTGTATTAAATACTCCCTGTATACTCATCAGTATTCCTGAAAGCAATGCAATAATAAAACCCATTTCCAGATACCTCCTTTTGATTAGCATATCCAAAAATGAGTTTTTTATATAATTTAAAACTATTGCAATGTAGAAATGGCATTGTTAATATCTCCACCCTGCCAGATCATATTTAATGCAACTTCTAATTTTGCTCCAAAATCTCCTGCCTCTAAAACCTTAGGCAGATTCGTGGATTTATCATACTGAGCCAATACCATATACAACTGTTCGTTTTCATATTCCAAATCTATTCTGGAAGACATTTTTCCTGTAGTTTCGTACATTTTATGCGCCATGTCATAAGAAATAAATTTGGCAAGTCTGTCTGCCTCAACACCGTTATTTCCATACGGATTTACGACTGCAAGATTTGTTACAGCCAACGTCTTTGATTTAATCTCTGTATTTAAATCCGGAAACAATCCTACTCCATACGATATCCTGCCATCATTTTCTTCAACAGCCTTAATGCTATCTGTTTTTGCTATAATATAGGCTGATTTTCCTGAAACAAATTTATTAATTACACTTTCGTAGGATGTGTTTATGTCTACAGCGAAAACCTGATTCAGATTAGCGTAGTATGAAAGTGCTTTTGTCAGTCCGTCTTCCGATATATTTTTGACGGTAGAATCGTCACCGTTTTTTCCTCCAAATTCTATATATCCTCCTGCAAAACCATAATTATATATCAAATCTTTGACATCCCATATCAATACATTTTCGATTTTTCCGCTTACCGATTCATCCATTTTATTCGAAAAATTGATAATATCATCAAATGTTGAAGGCGAATCCGGAACATATGCCTTATTATACAGAATAAATCCTGTGTCAAAGTTCATCGGATATGCCTGTAGATGCCCTTTATATGTTGCTGCCGTAAGCGCTGTCTTAGAATATGTTTTATCACTAAAAGCTACATCATCCTTATTCTCTCTGGTAAGCCCTGCCATGACAGCCTTCTCAAGCATTGTACTGTCCATTATATAAACATCAGGAGCATCTTCTTTTTCAACACTGCATTTATTGATATTTTCAAGGTAGTCCTCTTCCCTTACATTAACATATTGCAAAGAAATACCATATTTATCTTTATACACTTGTGCACACTCTTTAAAATAATCCGTAAATTCATCATCGTAATACCATACAACAACCTGATTTTTGGATATATTCCCTTCTGTGAGATTTCCCGCAGTATGCTTTGAATAATCTTCCGTTTTCCCGGTTAATGATTTTCCAAGAAGAATAGTAACTATACCAATCAGCACCATCATACCGATTGCAATCAGCATTCCAAAAAGTTCTTTTTTATCAATTTTCATATAATTACTGTAATGCCTTTCTAAGTATTCCTATCATCTCATCGACATGTTCCTTTTTGATAACAAGCGGCGGAACCATTCTTAACACATCACTTCCTGCTGAAATAACCAATAATCCCTCAGCTATGCATTTCTCAATCACTTCTCCCACCGGTCTGTCAAGAATCAGTCCCTGCATCAGTCCCTTTCCTCTATGACCTAATACACAGTCAAATTCTTTTGTAAGATCATCAAGCTGTTTTTCCAGATATGAGGCTGTTTCATTTACATTTTCAAGCACATTTGTCTCCTCGAACAATTCTAAAACAACATTTACCGCAGCAGTAGCAAGCGGATTTCCACCATAAGTAGTTCCATGGTCACCCGGTTTTAATGATGCAGCTTTTTCTGTTGTAAGGAATGCTCCGACAGGTATACCACAGCCTAGTGCTTTTGCAAGTGTTAAAACGTCAGGTTTAACCCCATAATATTCATGCGCAAACATTTTTCCGGTTCTTCCCATTCCACATTGAATCTCGTCAAATATCAACAGAATATCATTATCATCACAAATTTTTCTTACACCTTTTATAAATTCTTCCGTGGCCGGATAGATTCCTCCCTCTCCCTGTACAGGTTCCATAATTATAGCACAGGTCTTATCCGTAACAAGTTCTTTTACGCTCTCTAAGTTATTAAATTCAGCAAAACTCACTCCTCCGATTAACGGTTTAAATGGTTCCTGATATTTATCATTTCCGGTAACCGATAGTGCTCCCATACTTCTTCCATGGAAAGAATGTTTCATTGCAATTATTTCATGATCTGTTGTTCCATCTTTATCATAAGCATATCTACGTGCCGTCTTCACTGCACCTTCTATCGCTTCCGTACCGCTGTTTGTAAAGAAAACCCTGTCCATTCCGGTAATGTCCGTCAGCCTTTTTGCTGCAACCGAAGCAGGTTCATTATAAAACAGATTTGATGTATGTATAATTTTATCTATCTGCGATTTTATGGCATCATTATATTTCTTATTTCCATAACCAAATGCATACACTGCAATTCCCGCTGCAAAATCAAGATATTTTTTACCGTCATTATCGTATAAATATACATCCTCACCTTTTTCCAAAACTATCTGGAACCTGTTATATGTGTGCAACAGGTTTTTTTCAGACATATCTATATATTCTTTTGTTGTCATAAAATCCGTCTCCTCTCTATTTATTTTCCTGTATAATATCTGGGACCGTCTTCATTTAATATGGCTGTACCAATACCTTTATTGGTAAATATTTCCAGTAATAGGCAATGTGCAATTCTTCCATCAAGGATATGCACTCTTGATACACCATTTTCTACAGCGTCAATACAATTATTTAGCTTCGGAAGCATGCCGCCTCCTACCTGGCCTGTCGTCAGAAGTTCTCTTGCTTCTTTTACCGTAAGCTCTGATATCAGTGTCGATTTATCATCAGGATTCCTATAAACACCTTCAATATCTGTTAAGAAAGCAAGTTTTTCTGCCTTAACAGCTCTTGCAATTGCACATGCCGCATCATCAGCATTTATATTGTATGACTTAAAATCATCATCCAAACCAATCGGGCACACAATCGGAAGGAAATCTTTTTCAAGCAGGTCAAATAATATTGATGGATCAACATCTTTAATATCTCCTACAAATCCAATGTCTTCTCCATTTGAATACTTTTTATCTACTTTTAAAAGTCCTCCGTCTTTACCACTGATACTGATAGCTTTTACTCCCAGCTCCTGTACCATTGTTACCAAAGACTTTCCTACTCTTCCAAGTACCATCTCTGCAATCTCCATGGTAGGCTCATCTGTTACCCTGAGTCCGTTAATAAACTTCGGTTCCATTCCCACCTTGCCTACCCATTTACTGATTTCCTTACCACCACCATGTACGATAATTGGTTTGAATCCAACCAGCTTTAACAATGTGACATCCTCAATTACGCTTTTTTTCAATTCTTCATCTATCATGGCACTTCCACCATATTTGACTACTATAATCTTTCTGTTAAATCTCTGTATATAAGGCAATGCCTCTATCAACACGTTTGCTTTTTCAAGATATTGATTCATTTCTTCCATCACGATTTTACACTATCCTTTCTTAGCTTCTATAATCCGCATTTATCTTTACATAATCATATGTGAGGTCACAACCCCATGCCGTCGCTTCCATGACCCCCTGTTTGATGTCAGCAATAGCCGTCACTTCATTTTCTGATAAAATTTTTGTTGCTTCTTCTTCTGAAAAATCTGTTGCTGTTCCATTTTCAACAATCTTAAGCTTTCCGACTTTACTTTCAAAATAAATATCAACCTTTTCAGGGTCAAAATCTGCTCCTGAATATCCCATTGCACATAGAATTCTTCCCCAGTTCGCATCATGTCCATATATAGCAGCTTTTGTAAGACTTGAAGTCACAACAGCCTTACTTAACTTAACTGCCTGTTCCTTTGAACGTGCATTTATTATTTTAACCTCAAATAGTGCTGTCGCTCCCTCTCCGTCACCTGCAATCTGTCTTGAAAGATAGGTTGCAACCTCATTAAGTACTTCCTTAAAAGCAAAATAATCTTCATTTTCTTCATCTATCAATTTGTTACCTGCCGTACCGTTTGCAAGTAAAAGAACAGTGTCATTTGTAGATGTATCCCCATCTACTGATACCATGTTAAATGTATCTTCAACTGTCTCTGATAGTGCTTTTTGAAGCATCTTATGTGAAATCTGACAATCCGTGGTTATAAAGCAAAGCATCGTGCACATATTAATATGTATCATGCCGGAACCCTTACACATACCTCCGACAGTAACTTTCTTACCGCCTATCTCTGCCTTTAATGCTATCTGCTTTGAATGTGTATCCGTAGTCATAATTGCTTCCGCTGCCAGTGTGGCATCTGAAACCTCACTCCCAAGATTTCCTGCTAGCATTTCTATTCCTTTTTCTATCTTATCCATCGGAAGCTGTTTGCCAATCACTCCGGTAGAGGCCACAAGCACCTCATTTTCACCACAATTAAGCATTTTCCCTGCTTTAGCTGCCATATCCCTGCAATATCCGTATCCTTCTTCCCCTGTACATGCATTAGCGATTCCACTGTTTACTACAACTGCTTTTACATTTGCAGAATTATCTACAATCTCTCTATCCCATTTTACCGGTGCTGCTTTTACACGGTTTGTTGTAAAAGTACCTGCAACAGTACACGGCGTATCTGAATAAATCATAGCCATATCTTTTTTTCCTGCATGACCTTCTTTTATACCTACTTCAATTCCTGTTGCTTTAAAACCTGATGCGGCAACAACACCGCCTTCTATCTTATTTATCATACTAATCTCCATTCCGCAGGCATTTATGGAAACATCGGAACCTGCATAAGTCCCATTGTCTCATCCAATCCAAACATAATATTCATATTCTGGACAGCCTGCCCTGCTGCTCCTTTAACCAGGTTATCCATAGCTCCCATCATGATAACACGGTTTGTTCTCTCATCAATTTTGAAATTAACATCTACATAATTAGATCCTTCTACCCATCTTGTCTCCGGTGTAACATCTTTATCAAGCACTCTTACAAACACTTCATCATTATAATATTTATCATAGACTTTCTTCATCTCTTCATATGTCATTTTCTTTTTTAATGTAGCATATGCCGTAACAAGTATTCCTCTGTTCATCGGTACAAGGTGTGGGGTGAAGTTAAGTAATACCTGTTCTCCACTTGCATACGAAAGCTGTTCTTCTATCTCCGGTGTATGTCTGTGTGTTGCCACTCCATATGCCTTTATATTTTCATTTACCTCGCAGAAAAGATTATTTACCTTGGCACCTCTTCCCGCACCTGACGTTCCTGATTTCGCATCTATGATGACTGTAGACATGTCTATAAGTCCTTCTTTTGCCAACGGATAAATGCTTAAAAATGAACATGTAGGATAACATCCCGGATTTGCTATAAGTCTTGCATTTTTCACCTGTTCTCTATTAATCTCACATAATCCGTATACAGCCTCTTTTATAAATTCCGGACTTTTATGCTCTATTCCATACCATTTTTCATAAGTTTCCACGTCTTTTATTCTGAAATCCGCACTTAAATCTATAATCTTTACTTTATTTAATATATCTTCATTCACAAGTGAAGCACATAACCCCTGAGGAGTTGCCGTGAAAATAACATCCACCTGATCAGCGAGTTCTTCCATATTATCATCCATGCATTTTGCATCCACTATCTGAAACATATTCTGAAATACTTCATAATATTTTTTTTCAATATAACTTCTTGAACCATACCAGACAACCTCAGCTTCCTTATGCTGTGAAAGTAATCTGACTATCTCCGCTCCTGCATATCCTGTAGAACCAATGATACCTGCTTTAATCATATTCTTCATTCCTTTCTGATGTATTGCACAACTATTCCCCATTATAGTACCTTTTTCAGAATAATACCACCCATATTCTTTAGATTTATAATTATACATTTTTTATGCATATTATGCAACTATTTTTTATAATATTCCCATAAATCATAGTTGATTTTTTATATTTTGTGTTGTATATTTATGTATAGTCATTAAAAATTACGAATGGAGGACTTTTATTAATGAAAGAAAAAGTTATATTAGCTTATTCCGGTGGTCTTGATACCACAGCCATTATCCCTTGGTTGAAGGAAAACTATGATTATGAAGTTGTATGTGTATGCATCGACTGTGGACAGGGTGAAGAGCTCGACGGTCTTGAAGAAAGAGCAGTTTCTTGTGGTGCTGCAAAATTATACATCGAAGATGTAATCGATGAGTTCTGCGATGAATATGTGGTTCCATGTGTTCAGGGACATTCTGTATATGAGAATAAATATTTACTAGGCACATCTATGGCTAGACCTGTTATCGCAAAACGTCTTGTTGAAATAGCTCGTAAAGAAGGCGCTACTGCTATCTGCCACGGTGCTACAGGTAAAGGAAATGACCAGATTCGTTTTGAACTTGGTATTAAAGCTTTAGCTCCTGACCTTAAGATTATCGCTGCATGGAGAGATGATAAGTGGACAATGGATTCCCGTGAATCTGAGATTGAGTATTGCAGGGCTCACGGAATTGATCTTCCTTTCTCTGCTGACTCAAGCTACAGCCGTGACCGTAACTTATGGCACATCAGCCATGAAGGTCTCGAATTAGAGGATCCTGCAAATGAACCAAATTATGATCATCTTCTTGTACTTGGTACTACACCTGAAAAAGCCCCTGATGAAGGCGAATATGTAACTATGACATTTGAAAAAGGTGTTCCAAAGAGTGTAAATGGTAAAGAAATGAAAGTTTCAGATATTATCCGCGAGTTAAATACTCTCGGTGGCAAGCATGGTATCGGAATCATTGATATCGTTGAGAACCGTGTGGTTGGTATGAAGTCACGTGGTGTATACGAGACTCCTGGCGGAACTATTCTTTATGAAGCTCATCAGCAGTTAGAGGAACTTATCCTTGACAGAGAGACTTATGAATTAAAAGAAGAAATGGGAAACAAACTTGCTCAGATCGTATATGAAGGTAAATGGTTCTCACCTAGAAGAGAGGCTGTTCAGGCGTTTATCGAGTCTACACAGAAGTATGTTACAGGTGAAGTTAAGTTTAAGTTATATAAAGGTAACATTATAAAGGCCGGTACTACTTCTCCATACTCATTATACAATGAGTCAATCGCAAGCTTTACAACAGGTGATTTATATGACCACCATGACGCTGAAGGATTTATCAATTTATTTGGTCTTTCTACAAAAGTTCGTGCTATGAAGATGGCTGAGGTTGAAGGAAAGTAAAAAATTTAAGCGGGCGAAATGCCCGCTTTTTTATAAATTGAATTTATTTGTTGTATCCTGAAGAGTTGTAATGCTATCCATGACTCCTCTTGTCTCATCCGATACATCAATACTTGATTCCGTAATACTTTTCATGTTGCCGGAAATATCGTGTACATCACTGCCTATTTGTTTCTGTGCATCACTAATATTCTGCAAAACTCTGTTTATATCTGAAACAGCTACACTTACTTTCTTTGCACCTTCACCTAATCCTCTCATATTTCTATAATACTTTATTTTTTCAAGAAAACTGTTATTTTATTAAACTCAAGGATTTTAAAAAAACAAGCTGCTACATTAATAATTACATTATTAATGTAGCAGTTTTTTATCATATTTTTGTTAAAAAATATTTAATTAGCTAAGAAGATACTTCCATGTAGTTGCATCTACAACTCCGGATGTCTTTAATCCATTCTTTTTCTGGAAATTTGTAACTGCAGTTTTTGTCTTTGGTCCAAATGCACCATCTACTGTAAGTCCAGCTGAATTTTTATTGTTAAGTAATGTCTGTATAGCTTTTGTCAAATTAGCATTATAGTTTGATGTACTCTGACTAACTGTTGTCATCTTAGCCCATGTCTTTGGTCCTACAACACCATCCTGTGTCAAGCCTTTTGCTTTTTGGAATTTCTTTACTGCTGCAGTAGTCTTTGCTCCGAATTTTCCATCTACTGTTAATCCTGATTTTGTCCAATAGTTAAGCATGAACTGTAATGCTTTTACTCTGTATCCTGATGAACCGCTCTTCAATGTAACGAATTCTACATTACCTGTATCTTTACCACCATCTACTGATTTATTATCGTAATTTGGTGAGCAGATATATACAATATATGTATCTGAAATTTTATATGATTTTGGTTTAACTCGATCACCACTGTTTCCCTCAACCGTATAAAGCGTAGAACCTGAATAATTTGTAACAATACCAACATGATTTGTTATATTATTATTACGATTGTTCTTAAAATAAACAATATCTCCTGCTTTAGGAGTATATTTACCTGCTGCAACATTTGCACGTGTATATGCCCTTTTCTGGTCTATGAACTGCTGTAATCCATTCACTGTAGATGCAGTTTTATTAATTACAGATGTACTTACACCCGCATTATACGCACACCATGAAACAAATATAGAACACCACATATCCTGGCGGCCAATCCACCTTCCAAACTCTGTGTAATTATTTGTACCGTCTGAAGTTCCAGAAAGCTGGCTGCTATTTTTTCCTTCATGGTATCCGATTTGTGACTTTGCAATATTTACAATATCTGTTCTCTTATTTCCTGTTAATTTAACTTTTGTCAAAGCTGTATAATATTTCCCTGACATATAAGATTTTGAACCGTTGTATGAAAGAGCATAAGCAGATGTCGTCATCATTACTGTTGCCATCACAACGGAAAGTCCAATAGTGCAAGCTTTTTTAAATTTCTTAATCATATCAAAACCTCCTCTTTTGTTATTATAATATAATAATAATTAAGAATTTTATCATGCACATATTATTTTACATATAATTATACTTTAGTCAATAGCTTTTTTGTATTTTTGTATGATTTTTATCTTTATTTTATAATTTATTGTGCAATTTAACTGTATTTTTCACTTTCATTATTACATTCATCTTATTTTTATTTCAATTTAAAATTTTATACCAAACTGTATATTCCCAGTCTATCTTCACAATATCCGAACCATGAAATAATCTGTACAAATATACTGAAAAAAAAATAGCAGACAGGACAACTGTTATTATTATTTTCACCCTGCTGCTCAACTGTATTTTTTTCACATAAATAACACCCGCTGCTATTATCAGAATAATTACTAATGGAAACAAAGGATGATAATAAAATGCCCGTTCAAAATCCAATTGTGCAGCTGCTATTAAGGCTCTGGTCATTCCACATCCCGGACAGGATATTCCAAAAAAACATGCAATAGGACATTTATAAAATAGTTTCATTATAACCGCAATCAATAAGATGAATATTACTTTTTTTATTATCTTCATACTAATCTCCATTCCGCAGGCGCCACAATTTGGCGTATAAAAAATCATATACAAATATGATTTTTTACACTATCTGTTGTCCACCTTTTCCGGATACATATCATGACCTGTCATTCTGTCCCACGCAACTTTTTCCCATTTTGTTCCCGGCTGACCATAATTACAATACGGATCTATGGAAATACCTCCTCGAGGAGTAAATTTTCCCCAAACTTCAATATATTTCGGTTCCATCAGTTTTATTAAATCTTTCATAATTATGTTTACGCAATCTTCATGAAAATCTCCGTGATTTCTAAAGCTGAACAAATATAACTTAAGCGATTTACTTTCAACCATTCTTTCCGAAGGAACATAGGATATAGTAATCGTTGCAAAATCCGGCTGCCCTGTTATTGGACAAAGACTCGTGAATTCCGGACAATTAAACTTTACAAAATAATCATTTTCAGGATGTTTATTTACAAATGTTTCTAAAACCTCCGGCGCATAATCATCAGGATATTTTGTCCCCTGATTTCCCAATAATGTAATTCCTTTTTTTTCTTCCGCACTTCTTCCTTCCATAATTCCTCCTATTTATTGCAATGCCGGATCTATAATACCATTTTTTTCAAATGCTTTCGCCCTGTCTATACAGGTTCCACATTTTCCACAAGGCTTAACGCCTCCTTCGTAGCAGCTCCAGCTATACTTATACGGTACATTTAATTCCAAACCCTTTTTTACCACATCCGCCTTTGTCCAATTGACGAAGGGAGCTTCGATTCTCAAACTTTTTCCACTTCCTAAATAAACAGCTTCATTCATTGCACGATTGAATTCCTCACTACAATCAGGATACGCATTTCCCGCTGCATCATCACTGTGTGCACCATAATAAATCACTTCGCAGTCTTTTGAAATAGCAAAACTTGCTGCTGATGCCAAAAACAGTCCATTTCGAAAAGGAACATACGTCGATACAGGTGCTCCCCCTGTCTTCATAAGCTGCTCTGCATAACTTTCTTCCGGAATTTGCTGCTCAGAATGTGTCAATAAAGAGCAATCACTATATTCAAATATCTTCGCCAAATCCAGATAATAATGTTCTACACCATAATACTCTGCTATTTTATCCGCACTTTCAATCTCTTTGTTATGTTTCTGACCATATGAAACAGATAATGTACATACATTTTCCCTGCCATACTTCTCAATCGCCATACCAAGACATGTAGTACTGTCAACTCCGCCACTCAACAAAACTAATGCTTTCATAAAATCACATTCCTTTCATTACATAATTCGCATCTGTAATGCGGCATCTTCTTTAAACCTGCCCCTGAGCGTGGAAGTATATGTGACTGCTCCCGGTTTCTTGATTCCTCTTGCTGTCATGCAACTGTGACATCCTTTTATCAATACAGCTATATCTTTAGAATCAGTTATTTTTTCCATAATCTCTGCTATGTCTGAACCAATTCTCTCTTGTAATTGTAAACGCTTGGATACCATATCTGCAATTCGTGCAATTTTACTCAGTCCAATCACTTTTCCGTTTGGAATATATGCAACCGTAACCTTCATATCGTACATAAGTGCCATATGATGTTCACAATAACTGAATATATCAATATCTTTAACTACAACCAAATCTTTTGAATCAGTCTCAAAATCCATTTCATCTTCAAATGTTTTATCAAACATTTCCGCAATCATATCATTGGTATAATTCATACCTTCAAATACTTCCTGATACATTCTTGCAACCCGCTCAGGAGTGTCTTTAAGTCCTTCTCTGTCCGGGTCATCTCCTAAAGCTTCTAAAATTCCTCTAATATGTATTTTAATTGCCTCAGCATCTATTGCCATATCCTATTACCAACCTTTCTATAATCACCTTAAACACCTTTTTTTTCCGGTGACCATATAATCTTGTGAAGCTGCAACTGAAGATTTACTCCGTTTAAATGCTGCTTCTTCATAAATTCAACCATATCTGCAGGCTCTATATTTCCAAATACAGGTGACAGATATACATGACATTTTTCAGTCAGTTTATATTCCTGTACTACCTCTTTAAATCGTATCAGATCTTTCATACTTCCCGCCACAAATTTTACTGTATCATTGTGAGACAAATTCTTAAAATTATCTCTATTCATTTTATCTTCCATTCCGCTTCCGGGTAGTTTATAATCTACGGTAAATACAGGAGGTGGATTAATATTTTTATATTTTTTCAAATCCACACTTCCGTTCGTCTCAATTTCAACATATAAGCCCATCTTCGTTAATTCACCTATCAACTCTTCTACCTTTTTCTGAAGCAATGGTTCCCCACCTGTCAGTGTAACATTTTTCACCCCTGTCTCTTCCACGTACTCACAAAGTTCCTTCACACTATTTAACTCATAATCCACATTTTCTTCATTTGCCCACATAGTATCACAAAAACTACATCTCAGATTACATCCTGCAAATCTGATAAATACTGCAAGTTGTCCTGCCCTGACGCCTTCTCCATTAATACTGACAAATTTTTCAACCACCTTAAATTTATCCATTGTTTTCCCCCACTCTGTCGGTATATGATGCACAATTTGTCGGTGTTTCGTATATCGTGGACATATATACACTATATCCCATTTCTGATACCTTATCGAAGAAATATTTTGCAAAATTCTCGGCCGTCGGTCTAAAATCAACAACCCTCATGTCAAATCCTTCTTCTTCTAAAACCTTAATTGTAACATCTCTCAAAGATCCTTTCTCAATAATAAGTGTGTGATCAAAATATTCTGTTATTTTTCTTAAATCTTCTTTTATATTACTAAAATCCACAACCATTCCACGACTTTGTGAATCTTCGCACAATTTATCCGAATATACCTGTATCTCAACCTTCCATCGGTGTCCATGTATATTCTTACACTTTCCTTTGTATTGATGCAAAAAATGTGCCGCATCAAAGGTATCCTCTGTTTTAATTATATACATAATAATCCTCCATTCTGCATACGCTTCACGTCGAAGCAAGTGCTATTATAAGCAATTTTAGGCGTCTGCGACACTAAATAAATCGACTCTATTACTTGTCTGACTTGCCATCTGCCGTATTGTCGTCAATCGGTGTAGCGGTTCTTAAACTTTTAACTTTATATAAAAAGCAGAACCTTCGGTTCTGCTTCACTAATTACTAAAAAACCATAACAATCTGTCATGTCTTGTTTTTGAAGTAGTCCCGGTTTTATTTATAGACAGGAAGGTACAAATGAACTGTCTTATTTATTTTTTTCTTAATCTACCAATATACAAATTTATAAAAAAAATGTCTTCAAGTAAACAAAAAAAGCGCGAGACGGGACTCGAACCCGCGACCCCAACCTTGGCAAGGTTGTGCTCCACCAACTGAGCCACTCGCGCATACCTTAAAAGTCATTTTCAAAGCACTGATATCATATCACAAACGCAAACATATTACAAGTACTTTTTTACAATTTTTAATCGATAAGCAGGTATTTATGAACCGCTGCATCGATAAACGATTTAATCTACATGGCGGAGAAACAAGACTTAACCATGACTACATCTCACTCCTCCGCTTCAAAATTATAGCTCTTCCGGTATTGATATTTTTTTCATCTCTAAATATTCAACCAATTTTTTTATTGTATTATCTTTCTCTTCCAGCTCCGTTTTCTTCTCTTCCAACTCCGTTTTCTTCTCTTCCAACTCCGTTTTCTTCTCTTCCAGCTCCGTTTTCTTCTCTTCCAACTCCGTTTTCTTCTCTTCCAGCTCCGTTTTCTTCTCTTCCAGCTCTGTTTTCCACTCTTCCATCTCTATTTTCCACTCAGCCATGTTTTTTTTCAATTCTTCAGCGTCTTCCCGAAGCATTTCCATTTCGTTCTCCATAGACAGTCTGTCGCACTCTGCTAATATACTAAAATAAATATCAATCGCCTCCTCCGGATTTTGCATAAATTCTATCATTTCTGCATAAATTTCTGCTATCCACGGATATTTCTGAGATAGACTGTTTAAATCTTCATCACTTTCAGCTGTAAGTAATTTAAGCCATATTGACAATTCAAGTTCACAACATCTTTTGAATTCCTCTTCAGAAATCTCATTTATTTTTTTTAATTTTATATTTTCCATATCTATAGAATATTCACACTCTTTAAATATGTCAAGTGCTATTATGTACACTTCTCCCAAAGTATCCATTTCCAGCTTCGGGTTAAATGCTAATTTGCCATGAAATACATATTGATTATTATTATTTTTAAATTCTTTTGTGGTATTTTCAAATATGATTACAGAATATGATTTTGGAATGTTTTCATAACTGAATTTGTTTTTAGAATCGGCTTTTATACGATTATATGATTTTACAATCAGAGTTGCTATATAACAGGATATTCTATTACCAGTAAAAAAATGAGGTTTTTTTTGTGCTTCTAAATTCACTAAACTACCATTCACAGATTTTAATAAAATATCAAATATGACACCCGGACTATTTTCAGAAACAGCAATACTACAATTTACTATACCATCCAATTGTACATTGAATCCCAATATTGATGTAAGAAAACTTTTTACTCTATCAGAATGCAATTCAAAATCAAATATTTTTTTGAATACGGTATCATACATCAACGGAAGTGATTTTTTACCTGTCATGTATTTTATAAAACTTTCATACAATTCTTCGTTTTTCTTTAGTTTATTTAGTTTCTCCAAGTTTGTGGATTCTTTTTGATAAAAATCAATAACATCTTTTTCATTTTTAAATCTAGACTTTTTTAAAGAAACTTTAGATATTTTTGTAGAATAATCTTTCAGAATAAAAAGATTATCATTAGAAATTCGATCAGTGTCTACCAACCATCTAACCCCCTTTTTAATTTTTTGCAATCTAATGCAATGAAGATATCATAAAACATTTTTCTCATCATGTCAACACTTAACAAAAACAAAATACAGGCTGAATCAAAACTCAGCCCGCATCTTCATCTATGCAGTCATATAAAAGAGACACAATTTCTTTTTTCTCATAACCTTTTCCGATAAACACAACCTGATTGCACCTGTCGCCATACTTTTGATCCCAATCATCTTTTATATCCGGAAAATCTTTAATCAGAGACTCTATCTCTTTATCGGGCCATGATGAAACCCATTCTGACAATTCTGTAACAGATGCATTTCTCCCCGCCTGCTCAAATAATTGGACATGTTTCCAGTCATCTGAAAACCAAATATACCCCTTAGTTCTTATAAGCTCTTCCGGATAATTTTCAACAAGCGCATTAAACTTATTTCTGTTAAACGGTTTCTTTTCATCAAAAACAAAAGAAGATATACCATATTCATCAACACATGCTTTTTCATCATCATGTTCACATTGATTCAACGCCTTCTGTACGGCACTATATGCCTCAACATTATCATAATCAAAATCTTCTCTTTCAAGAAGCCGATCCAAATCCACATCACCCTGAATGCATGTTATCATTTCTGCTTCCTGCTGAATATTTCTCAAACCGGTTTTTACCTCATTTAACTGCTCATCACTAAGAAGATCCGTTTTATTCAAAATCATCAAATCACAAAATTCTATCTGATCAATAATCAAATTAATAATATCTCCATCCTCATTATCATCTTCTGACGTAAGAGTATGTAAAAATTCACGGTATATCCTGTCAACATCCACAACCGAGACAATAGTCTTAAGGTACACACGTGTATCCGGCGTCATTTCCTCATAATTTATGAATGCGCCTGCTATGGATGAAGGCTCACTGATACCTGATGCTTCCACAAATACAGCCTCAACGGAGTCATCATTAGAAACCCTCTCTATTTCAGCCATAAATTCATCACGAAGTGTGCAGCATATACAGCCATTCTGCATCTCAATCATCTCAACCTGTAACAGTTGATTTCCCGTCTTGTTAAGAATCGATGCATCTATATTAATGCTACCCATATCATTAACTATAAGTGCAACTTTTCTTTTTTCCTGCTTTAAAATATTCTGCATTAATGTAGTTTTTCCCGAACCGAGATATCCTGTAATTACAACAATAGGTACTTCTCTCTTAGACATAATTCTTCCCACTTTCCTATAATAATTATCTACCATAAAAAAATACTACAGCGTATCATTTGCAACATTGTCGCAAATTATTTTACATCAAAAACAACACTTAGTCAACATAAAAAGAATCTATTTATTCGAACATGAACTACATACACATGCAATAACTGTTTTACCATAATCAATTATAATACCATACTCTGATTTCATTCTGTCAGACATATCTTTAATCATTTTATTATCGATATGAAATATTTTTCCACACTTAGAACACTGTGCATGCATATGTTGATGACAAAGGCAGTTATCCTCGGTGTATTGATAACAGGCTGCATTAATATCAGTATCCTTAAACTTAACAAGCCTCCCTTCTTTACACAACCGTTCAAGATTTCTGTATACCGTTGAACGATCGAGTTCCTCTCCTTCACATCTGATTCCATCAAGTACATCCCTGGCAGTAAATCTCTTGTTAATATTATTTTTCATGTAATCAATAATCAAATTTCTTGATTTAGTTTTATACTCACTTTTCATACCAATCTCCATTCCGAGCACTTTGTTCGAGAAAATGCTTGCATCAGAACTATTTGGGCTCGGCACAAATAGCCGTGTGAAAAATCATATATCAACATGATTTTTCACACTATCTCCATTCATGACACTATACTAATGAATCAGATTATCTGTAACATGCTTCACGGAAATCACATACTCAAAACGTTTTCCACCTTTATTTTCCATTTTTTCAATATATCTTTTAGTAATGTCAATCCATTGATTTTCTGCCGCCATATCAAGATTTGCTCTTGCAATTCCAATATCAACGTATTTTACAAAATCTTTTTTAAACCGTGATTTTTTACACACATACAAATGTATAGAATCCCGGTACACAACCATTCTCCATGGTTGCGAATTAAAATCCGACGGAGACATCCTTATGGCTTCAATCAGCTTATAAACATTATCGCAAGGCTCCTGCTTTACAATGCATAATTCCTTCCAGGTCAATCTCTTTGCCTCGAGTGGATTACGGAATGTTGGCTGTTTTGTATAGCCAAATGCTACGGAAATCACTCTTTTTCTGCCTCTTGCATCACTTTTTGCAATTGCTGATGAATTAAGCTTATAACATGTCCCAAGTCCCATAGATACAAGATACATAACAATTCTCTGCATTATATACCCTGCATTCTGTGCATATCCCTCCTTTTCATCTGAAAAAATAATAATATAATACGGCGCACCGAGACGTTTTCTGCTGCATTCCACCAATTCAATTCCAATACCTATGGATTCTTCCAGCGGTTCAACAGATTTTGCGTAATCAACTATGTCACACAAAACATCTTTAGGAATAGGTCTGTTTTCGAAATTTCTTACAGTTTTTCTAGAAATAATTGCATTATATAAATCCATTTTTCCCTCATCTCTTTCATAACTATTTTCTTCATATTTTACTACACAAATATCATATTTACTATTCTTTTTTTTCCAACTTTATTTTATAATAGTAGTAGGACTATATTGAAATAATTGTTGGGAGAGCGAAACCATACACGCTCAGAAATGAGGAATATATGATTATTGTTAGAGCTGCCAGACTATCTGATGAAGTCCGGAAAGAAATAAATTCTTTAATGACAAAATGCTGTGAAGAGGAAAATCTAAAAGGGGCAATTTTCCTCGATAACAAACTCAATGCTATAGCTGAGATGCCTTGTTTTTATCTTGCCTATCATGACAACACCCTGTGTGGTTTACTGACTATATTTACACCAGATCTGCGGGAATGTGAAATATATGCTTATGTATTGCCTGAATTAAGAAAAAAACATATATTTACCAATCTGTTATCCGTGGCAAAACAAACATTGGATGCAAGGAATATAGCGAAAATCCATTTTGTTGTCGAACCTGAATCAGAATCAGGTAATGCCGTGGCAAAAAAAATTTGTGGGGAAGTTGAGTATTCAGAATATCTTTTATCATATGACATGAGTATTCCGATAGAACGAACCGAGCACACCGATTTAGATATCGAGATAGATGAAGAAAAAGATGATGACGTATTTTTAATGTACAAAGATGAAAAACTTTTAGGCATGAGTAATATTAATTATTTTCACAATTATGCTACCATATACGAATATGAAATTGTACCTGATATGCGTGGAAAAGGATATGGCGGCATACTCCTAAACGAACTTTTACAATATATAACAGATAATGAAGTAGACGGAATCATACTCAATGTAAACAGCAAAAATGAAGCGGCATTCAAACTGTATACGCATAATAATTTCATTATAAAAGAACAGCTTAACTATTACGAATATTCATAACAACAAATATATTTCTTTTCATGAAGCATTCTCAAAAAAATGACGGTACGACTGATTTAGAGTACCGTCATCTTTTTATGATAATGATTTAAATTCTATTCCATTATACCAATAAGTAAAAATCGCCTTGCCAAGAATATTTTTTTCAGGAACAAAATTTGTAGTTGTCCAATACCTTGAATCTTCCGAATCATTTCTGTTGTCTCCTAAAACAAAGTAACTGTTTTTAGGAACTTCCATCTCAAGAAAATCTCCACTGTCATCCCTTTTTACGGTATTACCATTCTTATCTTTAAACACGGCATAATCTTCCTTTAAAGGTTTATCATTAATATATACTATTCCGTCTTCAATCTTAACCTTCTCTCCCGGAAGACCTATGACACGTTTAACATAATTCTTCGTCTCATCATCAGGAAATTTAAAAATAATAATATCACCGCGTGAAGGTTCATTCCCAAATGAATAACTCCATCTCCAGCCAACCATCCGTGTATGCGCCATAATAGTATTCTCCATGGAACATGATGGCACATTAGCATTTACTATCAGGAACATGTCAATACAAAATGCAACCACAATCGCAATCAGAAATACAATTATCCAGCTCTTTAATTCCTTCTTAAAATCTATCTTTTCTCTTTTCTTTTTTCTCTTCTTATAATTCTGATATTCCAGACTGTTGACTACCTGAGTCTCATCCTCGTCTTCTCCCCAGTCCAGGATCTCAATATCGTTATCATAATAATTCTTACTCATAATAATTCTCCGTAATTATTGTACTTGAGTAATTATATCATTATTACAGAAAAAATCAAGTAACAGTAATACATTTGCATACTATGACAAATTAGAATATCCCATAAGGCTTTCATCTACTTCTTTTGCCACATCTCTTCCCTCACGTATTCCCCATACAACAAGAGACTGTCCTCTGTGCATGTCACCTGCCACATATACGTTCTTAACACTCGTAGCATGTTTTCCGAGAGCTGTCTTTACATTTGTACGCTCATTCAATTCAACACCAAACGCATCCGTAACGTACTTCTGACTTCCTACGAATCCTGCTGCAATAAGAACCAGCTCGCATGGTACTTCATACTCGCTTCCTTCAACTTCAGTCATCATCATTCTTCCGGTCTTAGAATCTTTTTTACTCTCGAGTTTTACCAGAACCGCTTTTGAAAGATTTCCGTTTTTATCGGCCACAAAATTTTTAACTGTAGTACAATACACTCTCGGATCCTTACCAAATACAGCAATTGCTTCTTCCTGTCCATAGTCCGTCTTACATACTCTCGGCCACTCAGGCCATGGATTATTCTCTGCTCTCTCATCCGGTGCTTTAGGCATCATCTCAAGCTGAAGAACAGATTTTGCTCCATGTCTTATAGAAGTTCCTACACAGTCATTTCCTGTATCACCGCCTCCTATAACTATCACGTTTTTATTCTTAGCTGAAATATATGTACCTTCCTTCAAACCGTTATCAAGCAGGCTTTTTGTTGTAGATTTAAGGAAATCCACAGCAAAATATATCCCCTTTGCTTCTCTTCCCGTAACCTTAATATCTCTTGGATTAGAAGCACCACAGCAAAGAACAACTCTATCATACCTTTTAAGAAGCTCTGTTGCTTTAATATCTTTACCAACATCTGTGTTTGTTATAAACTCGATACCTTCTTCTTTCATGATTGCAACCTTACGGTCAATCACGTGTTTTTCCAGCTTCATATTAGGAATTCCATACATAAGAAGTCCTCCTATACGGTCAGAACGCTCATATACTGTTACCTTATGTCCACGCCTGTTAAGCTGGTCTGCAGCTGCAAGACCTGAAGGTCCCGAACCTATAATGGCAACTTTTTTTCCTGTTCTTACCTTAGGAACAACAGCTTGTGCATACCCTTCTTTATATGCATTTTCGATAATGGCATATTCATTCTGCTTTGAAGATACCGCATCTCCGTTAAGCCCGCAGGTACATGCATTTTCGCACAATGCAGGACATACCCTTCCGGTAAACTCCGGGAAATTGTTAGTCTTATGCAGTCTTTCATATGCCTGTTTCCAATTTCCATGAAATATCAAATCGTTCCACTCCGGCACAAGGTTGTTAAGCGGACATCCTGAACACATTCCGTTTAACATCATGCCGGCCTGACAGAAAGGCACACCACAGTCCATACATCTGGCTCCCTGTAATTGTTGCTTTTCCTTTGGCAAAGGAGTATGAAACTCGTTAAAATTCTTTATTCTTTGTTTTGGTAAAACAGCTTTACTGTTCTCACGCTCATATTCTAAAAATCCTGTCGGTTTTCCCATGATTCGGTTCCTCCTTTAATTCTTCTGACCTGTCATTGCATAAAAAGCTTCAATCTGAGCCTGCTCACTGCTAAGACCCTTTTCTTCCATTTGAACAATAGTCATAAGCATCTTATTATAATCGTGTGGTATTACTTTTTTAAACTTCGGAAGGTATTCGCCAAAATGCTCTAATATCTCTCTACCCTTTACAGAATTTGTACACTTTACATGCTCTGATATAAGTTCTTTAAGCTCCATAACATCATATTTTGATGTTATCTCACTTGATGAAACCATAGATTTGTTAAGTTTCCTATACAAATCACTATTTTCATCCAAAACATATGCGATACCGCCACTCATACCTGCCGCAAAATTCTTACCGACGCTTCCGAGAATCACCGCACGACCGCCTGTCATATACTCACATCCGTGGTCTCCTACACCTTCAACTACCGCAATTGCTCCTGAATTACGAACGCAGAATCTTTCTCCTGCCACTCCATTTATAAATGCTTTTCCGCTTGTTGCTCCATACAATGCAACATTTCCAATAATTATATTTTCATCTGCACTATACTTTGCATCCTTAGGAGGATAAACGATCAATTTACCGCCCGATAATCCTTTTCCAAAATAATCATTACTGTCACCTGACAATTCTAAAGTAAGTCCCTTTGGAATAAATGCACCAAAGCTCTGTCCGCCTGCTCCCGTACATTTTACTGTAAATGTATCCTCTTCAAGACTCTCTCCATATTTTTTAGTTATCTCAGAACCAAAAATTGTTCCAAAAGATCTGTCTGTATTTGTAACACTTAATGAAATCGTCTTTTTCTCATTCTGATTTAATGCCGGACCTAATTTTTTCAAAAGAACTTTCTCATCAAGAGTCTTCTCAAGTGCAAAATCATAAACATTTTTATGATAGTAATCCATTTTTTCCGTATTTGCAAACTCATTATTTAAAATCTTTGATAAGTCAACAGAAGTATTATCCTTTGCAACAAGTAAATCACTTCGTCCAACAAGCTCATCTACAGTTTTGATGCCAAGTTTTGCCATATATTCCCGCAATTCCTGAGCAATAAATTTCATAAAGTTGACTACATATTCCGGTTTTCCCTTAAAACGTTTTCTAAGCTCCGGATTCTGAGTCGCAACTCCGACCGGACATGTATCCAAATTGCAGACCCTCATCATAACACATCCCATTGTTACAAGTGGTGCAGTAGCAAAGCCAAACTCTTCTGCTCCAAGCATTGCAGCTATCGCTACATCTCTTCCGCTCATAAGTTTTCCATCTGTTTCAATAATAACTTTGTTTCTCAAACCGTTCATAATCAAAGTCTGCTGAACCTCAGCAAGGCCAAGCTCCCAAGGAAGTCCGGCATTATGAATAGAATTTCTAGGAGCTGCTCCAGTACCTCCGTCATATCCTGATACCAGAATAACCTGTGCGCCTGCTTTTGCAACACCTGCCGCTACAGTTCCCACACCTGCTTCTGAAACAAGTTTTACTGATATTCTTGCATCTCTGTTAGCATTTTTACAATCGTAAATAAGCTGTGCCAAATCCTCGATAGAATAAATATCATGATGCGGCGGTGGTGAAATAAGACTTACACCCGGCGTAGAATGTCTGGTCTTTGCAATCCATGGATAAACCTTCTTTCCAGGCAAATGTCCGCCTTCTCCCGGTTTAGCTCCCTGTGCCATCTTAATCTGAATTTCTTTTGCACTCATAAGGTATTTTGAAGTAACACCAAAACGTCCTGATGCCACCTGTTTAATAGCTGAACAACGATTATAACCGTCTTTTTGAGGCATGAGTCTGTCATCACTTTCTCCACCTTCACCACTGTTTGATTTTCCGTGAATCATATTCATTGCAATCGCCATTGTCTCATGAGCTTCTTTTGAAATTGAACCATATGACATGGCTCCGGTTTTAAACCTCTTTACTATTTCATCTACACTTTCAACCTCATCAATAGGAATCGGCTTATCAGCAAATTTAAAATCCATAAGACCTCTTAAATTCACTGCATCCATTTCTTCATTGATAAGATGAGTATACTGTTTAAATAATTCATAATTTCCTGTCCGTGTTGCAGCCTGAAGCGCATGTATTGTCTTAGGATTATATAAATGCTCTTCTTTTCCACTTCTGAATTTATGGCTTCCCCTGCTGTCAAGTGTTTCATCAACACATAAACCTAATGTATCAAATGCATTTGAATGGAGTTCATTTACCCTGTTCTCTATATCCTTTAACGAAATACCACCAACTCTGCTTACCGTATTAGTAAAATATGTATCTATTACTTCCGAGCTTATGCCAATTGCCTCAAAAATCTGTGAACCCTGGTATGACTGGATAGTTGAAATACCCATCTTTGAAGCAATCTTTACAATTCCTTCTATTACTGCCTTATTATAATCTTCTACAGCTGCATAATAATCCTTATCGAGCATATTTAAGTCTATCAGTTCTTTAATCGTCTCCTGTGCAAGATACGGGTTAATCGCACATGCACCGTATCCTAAAAGAGTAGCAAAATGATGAACCTCTCTAGGCTCTCCGCTTTCAAGAATAAGTGCCAGACTTGTTCTCTTTTTTGTTACAACAAGATGCTGATGAAGTGCCGATACCGCCAAAAGCGAAGGTATTGCAACATGATTTTCATCCACGCCTCTATCTGAAAGTATGAGAATATTTGCTCCATCTTTATGTGCTCTGTCAGCTTCAAGGAACAGATGATCTATAGCTTTCTTTAAAGATGTATTTTTGTAATATGTCGTTGGAATTACCGCTACCTTAAATCCCGGCACATCCATGTTTTTAATCTTTAAAATATCAAGGCTTGTAAGAATAGGATTTCTTACTTTCAATACCTGACAATTCTCCGGTTTCTCTTCTAATATATTTCCATCTTCACCAATATATACGGTAGTAGAAGTTACTACTTCCTCACGAATGGCATCAATCGGTGGATTTGTAACCTGCGCAAATAATTGCTTAAAATAATTAAATAACGGCTCTGACTGCTTTGACAATACCGATAGTGGTTTATCTGTTCCCATCGCTGCAATCGGCTCTGCTCCATTTTTAGCCATCGGTAAAATAGAGGTCATAATATCCTCATATGTATATCCGAATGTTTTCTGAATCTTTCTTCTCTCATTAAGCGTATATTCATCCACCTTTTTATTTGGAATTTTAAGATTCTTTAATTCCACAAGATATCTGTCAAGCCATTCTCCATATGGTTTTTTATTAGCATATTTTTCCTTTATCTCATCATCAGATATCAACTTTCCTTTTACAGTATCAACCAGAAGCATCTTTCCTGGTCTTAACCTCTCTTTGACAACTATTTTTGAGGCATCAACTTCCAAAACACCAACCTCTGATGAAAGTACCAGATTATTATCATCTGTTATATAGTAACGTGAAGGTCTCAGTCCGTTTCTGTCAAGTACTGCACCCATGATATCACCGTCTGTAAACAATATAGATGCCGGTCCATCCCATGGCTCCATCATTGTTGCGTAATATTGATAAAAATCTCTCTTTGCCTGACTGATTGTCGGATTATTATCCCACGGTTCAGGAATCGTAATCATTACCGCAAGTGGCAGTTCCATTCCACTCATAACTAAAAATTCAAGAGTATTATCCAACATAGCTGAATCTGAACCAGCTGAATTTACTACAGGCATTACCTTATGCATCTGACCTGACAGATACTCTGATTCCATGGTTTCTTCTCTCGCAAGCATATTATCAGCATTTCCACGTATAGTATTTATTTCTCCATTATGAACAATCATTCTGTACGGATGTGCTCTCATCCAGCTAGGCTGGGTATTTGTACTGAATCTTGAGTGTACAAGCGCAATCGCTGACTCATATTCAGGGTTCTGTAAATCATCAAAGAACAATCTAAGCTGTCCTACTAAAAACATTCCTTTATAAACAATGGTTCTGCTTGAAAGTGATAACACATATGCCGTTTCATTACTCTGCTCAAATACTCTTCTGATAACATATAGCATACGGTCAAAAGCAAGACCTTTTTCAACATTTTCAGGTTTTTTTACAAATGCCTGCATTATACATGGCATGCACTCCACAGCCTTTGTGCCGAGAACTTTAGGATTTATAGGAACTTCTCTCCATCCAAGAAATTCAGCTCCCTCTTTTTCTACAATTATCTCAAACATTTTTTTAGCTTCATTTCTCTTAAGCTCATCCTGTGGGAAAAAGAACATTCCCACTCCGTATTCTCTCTCTGAACCTAAAAAGATGCCGAGAGGTTTGACTGCATTACGGAAGAATCTATGAGAAATCTGTAACATGATTCCTACTCCGTCACCAGTCTTACCTTCGGCATCTTTGCCCGCTCTATGTTCTAAGTTTTCAACAATCTTTAGTGCATTCTCCACTGTACTATGGCTCTTAACACCTTTTATATTAACAACTGCACCAATTCCACAATTATCATGCTCAAAAGCCGGATCATATAATCCTTTGCTCCCTGCAGCTTTTAGAAAATCCATCTGATTCATGTGCTTTCCTTCTTTCAATTAATTTAATTTTTCCTCATCACCTCTTTACTATACTATATAAATTTATTTTTGTAAATACTTAATTTAATTAAGTTTTTTTTTTTTTAAAAAAGCATTGAATCACACAAATTCAATGCTTTTAACCTCTCCCTACATAAGGAAATCCTTTATCTTCTTACTTCGAACCGGATTACGAAGTTTTCTTAAGGCTTTTGCTTCTATCTGACGAATCCGCTCTCTTGTCACGTTAAACTCTCTGCCCACTTCTTCCAACGTTCTCGGATGTCCGTCTTCAAGACCGAATCTCAATACAATAACCTGTCTTTCTCTATCTTTCAAATCCTGCAACAATAAATCTATATGTTCCCTAAGCATGACTGATTCAACATTCGCTTCCGGCGTCACAGTGTTATTATCTGCAACAAAATCTCCAAGGTTAGAATCATCTTCTTCACCAATAGGTGTCTCTAATGATGCCGGCTCCCTTGCTATCTGCATTATCTCCAACACCTTATTCTCAGTCATATCAAGAGCTTCTGCCAATTCTGAAGGTGATGGCTCATATCCTAGCTCAAGTGTAAGCTTTCTCTGCATCTTAGACATTCTATTAATAGTCTCAACCATGTGAACCGGAACTCTGATAGTCCTTGCCTGGTCAGCCAGTGCCCTGGTAACAGACTGTCTGATCCACCAGGTTGCATAAGTACTCAGCTTATAACCTTTTTCATAGTTAAACTTCTCAACACCTTTTATCAACCCAAGATTACCTTCCTGCACCAAATCCAGAAAACTCATACCTCTTCCGGTATATCTCTTAGCTATACTGACTACGAGTCGAAGATTGGCTTCTATCAGCCTGTCCTTTGCAACTACATCTCCCTCAGCCTTTCTCTTAGCAAGCCTGAGCTCCTCATCTGCCGTAAGCAATGGTACAGTACCTATCTCCTTTAAATACATTCTGACAGGATCTTCAGTACCTATTCCTTCCAACAAATTAATTGCATCTAAATCAACCTTTTCTTCATCCTCTTCTTCAAGTTCTTCATCTGTAGGCTGAATATCATCATCATCAAGCATCAAATCTTCACCTAAAGGTATCTGATCCATACTAACCCTGGCCACGTCTATCTTATTATCTTCCAGATATTGATACACATGATCCATCTGCTCTGCATTTAATTCGAGCCCCTCAAAATAATCATTAATCTCTCTAATTGATAAAACATCTTTTTTACTTCTACCTAATTCAACTAATTCTTGTAATTTTTTTGTAAACTCAGCTGCGTCCACTAATCTCGGTCCTTTCCAGAATCATATTCTAATTATATTTTTTCCGGAGCAACACCACAAATATTTTAAAGTAATCATTATATTGCTAAATTACACGATATCTCTTCCTGTCATTATCCTTACTGCCTGATGATAATTTCGTATAACTATCTTCTTTGGTGCTCCACCATATTCGCCATCAAGTACCCATGGAATCTTTTCATCTGTCGTAATCTCAACTCGGGAAGTTTTATAAGATTCAACACTTTCACACTTTACATCCATTCCTATTAAAGACGCGATAATAACCTGTAGTTCTATTGGATTCTTAGGCGCTCTTATAAGTGTCACTTCAAACTTTCCATCATCTAATATTACATCCTTGCCGGTAATTCCCTTAAATCCACCTACCGATATCGAGTTAGTAATCATTCCATACATATAATCTCCCTCGATTAGCTTGTCTCCTAAATCAAGCTTAAGGTGATACGTTCTTAAAGATGACAATCCCTTTACCGCTTCAATTATATATGCCGGATGCCCCAGCACATTCTTCATCTCCTGCGGTGTCATATATGATACATCCGTAAATGCTCCAAAAGCCGCTATATATACAAACTTTTTCTTATTAAATCCGCCTATATCTACATCAAGCGGCGTTCCCTGCATTGCAATATCCGCTGCTTCAAGCATATCCTTTGGTAACATAATACTACTTGCAAAATCGTTAGTAGAACCGGATGGGATATATCCAATCGTCGGACGCTCATCCAACTCCATAATCCCCGAAACAATCTCATTCAATGTTCCGTCTCCGCCACTACATACAATCATATCGAAATCCTCAGCCCATCTAAACGCTTTATCTTTTGCATCTGACGATTTCTGAGTTGCATATGTCTCCACCCTATATCCGGATTTAATAAACTTATCAACAATATCTGATAGCTTATCCTTTATCATGCCTTTTCCCGATAACGGGTTATAAATAAACAGTAATCTTTTCATCTTACTCTCCATTCCGGCAGTTATTAGCACTACCTGTGACATACTCCATTTTATGATAACATGCCAAATTAGTTTTTTCAAGTATAAATATAAAAACTTCGTTATACTATTATAAATCCTATCATAAAATATAAGCTGTTTCAATGAAAATACAATTTTTCCCAAAACAAAGAAAACACGCCTAACGCGTGTTTTCTTAAAAAATCAACTAATACTTATAATTAGTTTTTCTTCTTATTCATAACGATTGCAACTGCAGCGATAAGAACTACAACTACGATTACTACAACTACGATTACACCTGTGTTTGAAGACTCTTCTTCTTCAGCTGCCTTTGTTGTTGTAGTTGAAGATGCTGTTGTTGTATCCTCTTTTGTATCCTCAGCGATTGTTGTTGTATCTTCTCCATCTTCAGATGATGCTCCAGATAATGTAACACCAACCTTCTCTGCTAATGCAGCATTGATAGCTTCAACATCCTGGCAGTCTGAGTTCTGGATGTTTGTTGTTGGGTTAACTGATGCTTCAATAGCTGACTTTGTAGCTGCTGTGAAATCCCATGGATCTTCATCTCTTGATTTCCATCTAACTACGTAATCAATTCCATTGTTATCTTCATCTGCGATAACTACAGCACCTGTTGTAGAATCAAGGTAAACTGTAACTTTTCCTGTTGTATCAGCTGGTAACTTGAACTGTGTCTGGTTATCACCCCATGCTGCTGAAGGATTACCTAAACAACACTGATATGTCCATGCAAAATCATCTGCATCTTTTAAAATCTTGAACTCATATCCAACCGGAATCTCAGCATCATCATTCTTTGTATCGCCTTCACCATCATCAGCTGCAGCAATATCAAATGATACAGAATATACGTCAGGATTATCAGATAACTCTGTCATAAGACCCATCTCTCCAGGTGCACCCGGTTCTGTACTGTCAGTGGTTGCTGCCGGCTCCCATGACTCTCCAACTAATCCTTCTGCTCCAACTACTTTGTAAGTAGATCCGTCTCCAGCGTATGCAAGACATCCCATTGCAACTGTCATAGCTGCTGTCATAGCTACTACTGCTACTTTTTTCATAACCTTTCTCATTTCGAAAAACGTCTCCTTTCAAATTTAACAATAATTACTGTTTTCACAGCTATTGATATTATATATCTATATTCAATTTTTTGCAATATTTTTTTTGCACAATGCACAAAACAGATGCCTCTTTCGAAGCATCTGTTTTGCAATATGTTGCTTTATTATATTATTCGTTTACTTTCTTCTTAGAAGCTACAACTACTGCTGCTGCTGCAAGACCTGTAAATGCTAATGCATATGCACCTGCATCTCCTGTCTTAGGAGCTGCTGTTGTAGAACTAACTGCTGCTGTAGTAGCTGTTGTAGAAGTACCAGCTGCTGCTGTAGTAGCTGTCTCTGTAGCTGTCTTTACATAGCTTGCCGGAGCTGCACTTAAAAGCTTAGTACCAGGTGCTGATGTATTACCATCAAAATCACACCAATAGTCTGTTCCTGTGAACTCTGTCTTTATAATCATCTGGTTAGGTGTCTGCTGTTTCTTTGTACTATCCATTACCAAACCTGAAGCCTGAAGATACTGGTTATCCGTTTCATCGCCACCTGAAGTTGTATCAGCTGTAGTATCAGCTACATAGTTATTAAAAATAACAACTGCTCCATTTGAAGTATCATCAAAATGAGCTGTTATCGAATACCAACCATTATAGTCAGCTTCCGGATCCATCTTAGCTCCTGGCCAAATCGCACGTTCCTTTTCAGTATTATAAGCTGCACATTTCTCTTTTGGTGTCACGTTTGTATTAAATGCGATACCCTCATAAATCCAAGCACCTACTGTATCCCAATTTGAAGCATTCTTAAAATGGAATGTTACATCTGCACCAAATGATACTACTGTCATCGCCATTGTCATTGCTGCTGTTAATCCAACTGCAGCTAATTTCTTTAAATTTCTCATCCTATATCTTCTCCTTTTTTATATACTTATGTGGAAGACCACAATCCACCCACATCTTAGAACTATTATAATTCATGTTTTTTTATTTTGCAACCGTTTTATTCGGTAAAATTTAACAAAACGTTCGCATTTTTTTTGGTAATAAATGCAAAAGAGGTTAAGCAAAAACCTCTTAACCTCTTTTATACTATTATTTGTAACTGTATATATATACACAATTCTTATCTATCATTTTATGATAGTATTTTACAATTGACAATTTGCTACTTAAGGACAAATTCAAACCTGCCATTCCTACTGAAGCTATAACAGAATCATCTTTCTTCAATTTTTTCTGCTGATGTGAATATTCAAATTGAAAGTTTATTTGACCATCTTTTGCTGTCCAATTATTTATATAGAAATCACTCATCATCGTGACATTATGCTCTCTATATGCTTCACCTGGTACATCATCGCTTAAATTTACATATGTGTAAAATCCATATTCTCCTCGTATCGCCGGCTTTTTATCTACACTTGTTTTATACTTGACCAATCTTCCTCCGGGCTGAATTGCATTTCGAGTGTATGTATAATATGCAGCTGGATTTTCTTTGTTATCAACATGTGTATCTAAACCTTGAACGGATATTGACATATAATCTGTCAATGTATACTTAGGCTGTGACAGCCACGTAGCATCTGCCATAACCCACAACGCATGTGCTCTACCTTTATCCTTAGCTATAACAATGTCACATTTCAACATACCACTTGCAGATTTTACTGTTGTATTTACATTTTCATTAGCTCCATACACCGTTTCCTCTAAACCCAGCATACCAAGTAATGATTTGTTATACTCTGTTTGTTCTTCTTCGTCCTGTTCATCATCTTCGAATTCTACATACTCACCATCATGTAACTCCGATTCCAGATTTTCTTCATATACTTTCTCATAGAACTCCTCGACTTCTTCATCGGATAGTTCCGATAATTCTCCATCCTCTCCTTCAGTGAAATACATTACCTCAACTGATACGTCATCACTTTCATTTATTTTTTCAATCGTATCATCATTCCACGAGTCTATCTGACTGTCAAGTATTCCTTTACTGTTAAGTTCTGCCTCTACTTCTTCGTCTAACTCTGTAGTGTTGTCTGAAATCTCCTCCTGAATGAATGTATCATAATTCTCCATTACAACTTCTTCAGTCTCTGTGTTTGGCATTTCAGCATATATTGGATTTACGCTTAATGCCGATATTGTAGCTATCGCTACTAATGTCTTTAAAAATTTTCGCATATTTTTCTCCCATCATTATAATAATTTTTATGCTTGTTAATTAGTACTAATCACACATAGCATTATACCCCCCCCGAATATTTTGTCAAGTGTTATTTTATCACATGATATATAGCATTTTTTAGAAACTTCTATTTGAAAGTTTTTTATTATGTCTTATCATTTGATTATATTATCATATATATATGAATATTACCAAAAAGCTATGTGATTTTTTTCTCACATTGCTTTTCAATAGAATGCTACACTTTTAATTTTTTAGTACATAAGCAGCGTCAAGCGACTCCTGTTTAGTTAATCCGCAGGCGCATGTACCCACGTAAGAAGCATTTGTCCTATGGCATTTTTCACAATACCATCCGCCCTGTTCAATCAAGCTCTTATCTGGTAACTTTGCTTCTTTATCAACCTTTTCTAAATCTTCACCGTATCCTTTTAATCTTTTGTTAAATTCAGAATTACTTTTCTCTATTATTAGCCCTATACATAATAAACAGTATTACAGCTACTAGTATAGTCGTTTTTAAATACACCCACTTTATATTTGCCTATGATTCCAT
>CAMHLZ010000025.1 GCA_946186125.1 uncultured Lachnospira sp.
ACGGAAGAGCCACCCTGTATGAATATGATGCCCTTGGAAACAGAAAAAAAGTACGCCACGAAGGTGGAATAACCGTCACATACGACTATGACGCATGCAGCCGCCTGATAAACGAAACCGTAACCGACAAAGATTCTAATGTGCTCATTTACTATAGCTACACCTACGGAAGAGCAGGCGAAAGGCTGACAGCCACAGAGACAGTAAGAGAAAACGGCACTGAAGAAAAAGCAAGGGTCATAAAAAATGAGTATGCATATGACGAACTGTTCAGACTGACACAGGAGAGCATAAGCATAGCAGAAGAAGTACCGTTTACCGGAACTGATACGGCATCAGGTGCCATCACGTACGACGGGAATATAAAAAACACCTACACCTACGATGCAGTAAGCAACCGTACTTCAAAAGACACACAGATAAGCGGGGACATAAGCTCATATACAAAAGACATAAAAACAGGAAAGACAGAATACACCTACGACAGCCGTAACCGCTTGCTTACAAGCACAAATGGTGGTAAAATCATAACATATACCTACGACGATAACGGCAATCTGTTATCAGAGCAGGGAGAAGACAGGACCAGAACCTACACCTATGATGCAGAAAACCGTCTGGTAACAGCAACATCCACAGAAGGAACAAATGTTACCATAGAGAGCTATACCTACGATTATGAAGGCAACAGAATCTCAAAACAGGTAAATGAAGAAGATAAAGTATATTATCTTAACGACACGGCAGGCTCACTGTCACAGGTGTCACTGGAACTAAATAAACAGCCTGATGACACTTACAGTGTAAAGAAATACCACACAAGAGGACCGGAACTGTTAAACACTGATATCGTAACAGCATCCGGTACAGAAAAACGATACTATGTACAGGACGGACACGGTTCAGTAACGGCACTTGTAAATGAAGATACGTCAGTAACAGACACTTATGTATATGATGCCTATGGAATCCTCTTAAAGAAAACAGGAGATACCGACAACGACTATCTCTACACTGGCGAACAGTATAATGAAAATACAGAGCTTTACTACTTGAGAGCAAGATACATGAGCCCGGAGACAGGCAGATTTACCACAATGGATAGCTATGCCGGCTCGTTAGACAATCCTGTAAGCCTGCATAAATACCTGTATGCAAATGCAAACCCTGTCATGAACACAGACCCGACAGGCTACTTCTCACTGATGGATACAACCATCGCACAGGGAATACAGTCAACAATAGACAGCGTAATAGTGCCATACTTTAACGTGAAGAAAATAATGTCATGGGCAAACATGGCAGTGACAGCATATGATGTGGCACAGCAGATACGCATGATATATGCGGGCGAAGCAAGCATCTTAGGACTTACCTTTGCACTCGCAAAAGGCTTTATAGTGCAGGCATTAATCACATGTGTGGCAACAGCAGCCCTTGGCGAGGCAGCGGCATGGGTACTAAAAGCCGTAAATATCTCCATGGACAGCGTATCCTTTGTGGAAGCAGTAAAAAGCGGAGACCCGGAAAAGATAATAGTTGAATCATTGCGGTTATCAGTCTCACTTTTCACTTTAACCTGCCAGTGTTTCACCGGAGAAACGTTAGTAAGCACTGAAAAAGGCGAAACTAGAATCGACGAAATAAAACCGGGAGACATGGTATGGTCTTATGACACCGAAAAAGGCGAAAATGTACTTAAAAAGGTAACGAAAGTAAAAGAGTCAGAGACTGACGTTATCGTACATGTAAAAAACTCAGATGGAAAAGACATCAATACCACCATGTTCCACCCATTCATGACAGAAAAAGAAGGCAGAAGAGAGTGGAAAGGAGCATCAAACCTACAAAAAGGTGATAAGCTCATTACCGAAACCGGAGAGAGTGTATATGTGGAAGAAGTCAGGGTAGAAAAACTGGCGGAGAGTGTAACGGTATATAATCTTGAGGTAGAGGACTTGCATGTGTATTATGTGGCTGGGGTGCTGGTGCATAATACGTGTGGAAGGGATGATTTTTACAAAGATGAGGCAGAAGATTCGGTTGATGATTTCATTTCTTTGCATTCATATAACAGACATAGATACAATGCAGATATTAAATCGACCGCAAAAAAAACACAGTATGGAAAAAATATTAATGTAAGAAAATTATGTGAGGATACTATATTAAATCCGGATGAGGTCGTATATGATTCTGAACAAAATGTTATAAAATTTTCAAAAGAGTATAATTTTAATATAAGTACACCTGATACACCGACAGGAAGTCATAGAGTGTTTATTCCATTAACACATGGACAAAATGGTGGAAAAAAGAATGTGAGAATGTCACAGTTTCCGTTTTATAGGGGGGATTAATCATATGTATAAAATAGAAAAAATTACTAGAAATAAGTTGCCTGTCGAAATAGTAGACTTTATCAATACTTATCCTGTATATAGGATAAGTATTGATGGTGTTATAGAAAATGTAATAAGCATTAAACCAGATGAAATAAATTATTACTTGGAACAAAGAGATTTGTTTGGTTATGATATAATTCCTATTTCATATATTGATGATGATTATATTTGTTTGTTGTATAGTTATGATAATGTAAAGGTGATATATTGGAGTAGTGAGTTAGTATTAGAAGATAAAGCTTTGGGGATATTTGTGTTATTTGAACGAATTGAAGATTTTTTGAATAGTTGTATGGTTAGTGAAATTTGATAACCTCATCATCGAAACCGGAGAGAGCGTATATGTTGAAGAAGTCAGAGTGGAAAAACTGGCGGAGAGTGTAACAGTATACAATCTTGAGGTAGAGGACTTGCATGTGTATTATGTGGCCGGGGTGCTGGTGCATAATATGTGTGGTGGAACGAGTGAGACCAGCTATGGAAAGTCAAGTAGTAAAATTACAGAAATATTAGACAATCGTCCTGAGTTAACCGGAACTAATCGTGAAAAACTCCTATCAATTGTTCAAGATAATAAACTAGCAACATATATAAATGAAGTTTATCGACCAGGCGCGTCTATAGGTGATGGTGGAACTGCAGATAAACTGATATCTGAGTTTTATGAAGGGAATTCAACCCATTTATTGAAGGCTCAAGAAAGATTAAAGGGTATAAATAAGATTATTAATTCTGGAAATCTAGGACTAAATGATTTGGATATAGCAGAAGCTATTAGAGACGATTTGGAATATGCTATAGGATTATTCAAATAGAGGAGAAAAGAAGTGACAATAGAAGATTTTTTAGAGAAAATGATAAGTTTTTTTCCTAAAACAAGAGAAAGACTTGAAGAACACATATCAGAGTATGAAGAACGTTTAGATACAATTGTCATTGAAGAAATAATTATGCCAGAAGTCATTGATCTTTTGAAGAAAAATACAGACGAAAAAAAACTTAAAGAAATATTTGATTATTTCGAGGATGTTTGTATTAATTCAGATGATTATTTGAGTAATGTTTTTTCGATAACAGCACTAGAAATACTGGGAAATGAAAAAAACACATTAGAAACTGCAAAGAAATATATGGGGCCTGTTACGATAAAACTTCAAAGAGAAGCTGATCTTTCAATTGGAAGAAAGGTATAGGCATAACAAACAAGCCTCCCGATAAGCAGGCTTAATAGTAATCTATGAGCAGTTAATATTACTAACAAACTTACACAAACTTCACAGCCTCATAAGGCTTGCCACTTTTAAGTATCGCATATACAACAGTTGTCAGTTTTCTTGACACAGCACCGACAGCTACAAGATGATGTTTTCCCTGGGCTCGCTTTTTCAGATAATAATCATTAAAGGCACTACCATGGAATACACAACAACTGGCGGCAAGAAAGAGTGTATGCCTAAGATAGGATGAACCACGTTTGGACATACGGTTATGAGTGGAGCAGTATGCACCGGATTGATGAACTGTCGGATCAATGCCTGCATAGGCAACAAGAGCTGATGAATTTTTGAAACGGTGTATGTCACCAATCTCAGCTAGTATACATGCGGCAGATATAGGTGTTAAGCTTGGTATAGTGTGAAGATAACAATCAAATTTTTTGTAGTAGGATAATATTTCGTTATCTAACTCAGTTATCTGATCATTAAGAAGTTTTAATCGATCAATTAACTGTTTTAATTGAAAGGCGAAGGCGCTTTGTGCTATTTTAATACCGAAAGTATTTATCGCAGATTCTTTCAGTTCACCGGCTTTGTCTGCTGAAAATCTGTTATGACTGTTTACTTTCAAAATATCATGGAGCTCATCGATTGAAGCCTTGGCAATATTCTCTGGCAGGAGATATTTTTTGAGGATTGCAAGAGATGAGCTTCCGTATTTATCATTGAATATCTTTTCGTATTCAGGATAAATCTGCTCGAGGATTGTATTGATGCGAAGTTTTATTTCAGTACGCGCAGAAATCACATTTGCTCTATATCTGCACAGTTGTCGAAGTGACAATAAGTTGTCATTTGCAAGTGTTGTTGTAGTAAACTGACCGAAACGTATTACCTCAGCAATGAGAAATGAATCTTTGGAATCATTCTTTGTTTGGCGTATGTAAAGATTTCTAAAACTGTCAGACTGTAAAGGATTAATGACATAAACAGTTATTCCGCGTGAAATAAGGTATGAATACATGGTGTACCAGTAATGACCTGTAGCTTCCATACCAACAACATAGTTTTCATCCGATATGTGCTCACTTATATAATCCATAAGTTTGTCAGCACCTTTATGGTTGGAAGAAAACTTGAGAGACTTGGAAATAAGATTTCCGGAAGAATCTACGATAGATGCTTCGTGGTATTGTTTGCCAATATCAATTCCGATATAATACATATAGTACCGCCTTTCGTGTAAGGTTGATGGGTTACAAAATTGAATAGATAGAATCCTGCTGCTCTTAGAGGTTACAACCTAGTTCGATATACGAAGTACAGAAAAACTGCCAACATCCAGCTAATACGTAACATCCTGCAAAGAGAGAGGGAACAGTCTTACTGTGACGAAGTCAATGAAGTGCTTCAAGGGTGGAGACGTACACCTCTATCTATTACAGAATGATTATCCAATAGGACAGCAGATGAATCAATGTGAATGATTCTGATCTACCTCTTTAGCATACTAGGGTGGAAGTGAGACGGCGAGTCCATATGAATTAGAACCAACACATCCACAAACTAAAAGTAATCGACAGATGAATAAGTTGATCGAACAAATAAAAACAGATGGAGAAATAAAGGAGACAATTAAGTATGTTGAATATAATGGGAAGAAATATGTTGTTGATGGACATCACCGATTAATAGTATCAAAAAAATTACACTTCCAAGAAGTTCCTATAGAAGAGGTTGAATTACCGTATAAAGGTTATAATACTATAGAGGATTTATTATGGTGTGACGAGTACTAGGAGGTGTAAAAATGGCTATTTGGCAAGTAAGTTTTAATGTTATTGAAAACAGTAAAAAAAATAATGATGAAGATATATGTTATTGGGATAAGGAACCTATTAATGCTTACGATATTACATTTTTAAAGAAATGTGATAGTTGGACTAATGACATAATACAATATGGTGATTTACAGAAAACTTGTATAGAATTATTAATAGAAAACGGAAAAACTGTAGAGGTGAGTGTTAGATTAGATTTGAGAACACTGACAAAAGAATTGTTAATCAATATTGTAGATTATGTGATTGGATTAAATGCTAATGTTTATTATCAAAATGAGATAGTGATACCTTCTGTGAAAAACATAATAAATATTATAAGAAACTCTGATGCATATAGATATTGTGGTAATCCATTAAAATATATTGATGACTTAAATAAAGAAGACAATAACTGAAAGAATTACAGAGACTGGAGGTGACTGCCATCAAGAATAAAAGAATATTGAAGTGTTTGCTGATGATGTTTGTCAGTCAGCTTGTGGTACTCAATTTTTTAATAGGGGTATCGGCAAGCAGTAATTATGATAGGCAAAAGGCGGATGCTTGCATAAACATAAGTCAAAGACTCTCTGTCGAGGGTGGAAATAGTACAACAGATTATGATGACATTATAGATTTTAGAAAAAATCATATATTAAATAATCCATATTTAGGGATGTGATATGATTAAAAATTTAAACTATAAGTTTATGTAAGTGAATATTACAAGTACTTTTTAGGGTGTCTATTATTTTATAAGATAAGTATATCTGTGCAAATAATTCAGTTTTACACGATAACCCTATGAGAACGTCGGTACTTGGCGAGGAAACGAGCCTAGAACCGCTACGTCCGAATGGAGCGAGAGCGAGTTATCGTTAAAACGAGGTTATTTGCACGGGTATTCATGCAGACGTTGCAATTTGCCTTGGATAGAGAGGAGAACGAAAAGAAATGGGAACATGGGAAACAGGATTATATGATAACGATTTAAGCTGTGATGTCAGAGATGATTATATAGGAAAGTTAAAAGCCGGAAAAACAGATGAGGAAGCTTTAAATGAAATATTAGAAGAATATGAAGAAGAGGCTGAAGATGATGACGAAAAATATAATTTCTACATTGCATTAGCAGACACGATGTGGAAAAAGGGGAGGATGACAGAAGACATAAAGAAGATGGCACTAAAAATGATAGAAGAAGATAAGGTGTCAGAAAGATGGGAGGATGAAAGAGTACGAAAAGAAAGGGCGAAGAAGCTTGACAAGGTCAAAGAAAGAATAGAAAGTGCTATGCCTACGAGAAAAAAAATCAGTATTCATAAGCCATATGTGCTGGGATGGGAAGAAAAGGATGTATATACATTTCAGATTAGTTCTAATAATCAAAAAATTGAAGGATTTGAAAAGTATATAGGCTGGCATGTTTTGTTTTATGTTGACAGGATATATCTTGAGGACTGGTATGTTCATGGTATAAATGATGAGCTGGCAGATGCATATTTCTTTTTGATGGAGGAAGAACCAAAAGAAGCAAGTGATATAAAAAAAGCTAAAAATGTATGTTTTTATTGGGAAAATAAGGCATTTAGATATAAAACTTGTATCTGTGAAACATCAAAAAGAAGCAGACCTTCTACTTTTAGATATCTAGGGAAATATGACGGATTTAAAATGCCCAAAAATGAAAATATGGAAAGAGGAATTATTTTTTGGGACAAACTTACTGAGCAGGATATTTTATATGGTTATGAAAAACAACTCAGGTATGAAAAAGAAATGGGGATTCAGTAGTATATAATTATAAGTTAAGGTAGTAAATAAGTAAAGGGAATATAATAAAAGAAACATATGCTATAAGCGTTATAGAGGTATATATTGTGCAAATAAATCAGTTTTACACGATAACCCTATGAGGACGTCGGGACTTGGCGAGAAAACGAGCCTAGAACCGCTACGTCTGAATGGAGCGGGAGCGAGTTATCGTTAAAACGAGGTTATTTGCACAGTATTCATACAGACGTTGCAATTTGCCTTGGATAGAGAGGAGAAGAAAACAGGAATGGGAACATGGGAAACAGGATTATATGATAACGATTTAAGCTGCGATGTCAGAGATGATTATATAGGAAAGTTAAAAGCCGGAAAAACGGACGAAGAAGCTTTAAATGAAATATTAGAAGAATATGAAGAAGAGGCTGAAGATGATGATGAAAAATATAATTTCTACATTGCATTAGCAGACACGATGTGGAAAAAGGGAAGAATGACGGAAGACATAAAGAAGATGGCATTAAAAATGATAGAAGAAGAAAAAGTGTCAGATAAATGGGAGGATGAAAGAGTACGAAAAGAAAGAGCGAAAAAACTCGACAAGGTCAAAGAAAGAATAGAAAGTCCTATGCCAGCGAGAAAAAAAATAAGTATTCATAAGCCGTATGTGCTGGGATGGGAAGAAAAGGATGTGTATACATTCCAGATTAGTGAAAAGATAGAAGGATATGAAAAGTACATAGGCTGGCATGTCTTGTTTTACGTTGACAGGATATTTCTTGAGGATTGGTATGTTCACGGTATAAATGATGAGCTGGCAGATGCGTATTTCTTTTTGATGGAGGAAGAGCCCAAAGAAGCAAGTGATATAATAAAAGCTAAAAATATATGTTTTTATTGGAAAAATAAGATATTTAGATATAAATCATGTATCTGTGAAAAATCAAAAAGAAGCAGACCTTCTACTTTTAGATATTTGGGAAAATATGCTGATTTTAAATCACCGGAAAATGAGAGTATGAATAGCGATTGTTTTTTTTGGGGAATGGTTGCAGAGAGAAGTATTTTATGGGGCTATGAAAAACAACTCAGGTATGAAAGAGAAAATGGAAATCAGTAGTTTATAATAAGATGTATCCGGTAAAGTCAGGGGCAAGTGTGGTAAGTTGAATTGGAGTGGAGATTACATTTGCATATAACTGATTTAACAGGATGACGGAAAACTACATTGTGCAAATAAATCAGTTTTACACGATAACCCTATGAGGACGTCGGTACTTGGCGAGGAAACGAGCCTAGAACCGCTACGTCCGAATGGAGCGAGAGCGAGTTATCGTTAAAACGAGGTTATTTGCACGGGTATTCATGCAGACGTTGCAATTTGCCTTGGATAGAGAGGAGAAGAAAACAGGAATGGGAACATGGGAAACAGGATTATATGATAACGATTTAAGCTGCGATGTCAGAGATGATTATATAGGAAAGTTAAAAGCCGGAAAAACGGACGAAGAAGCTTTAAATGAAATATTAGAAGAATATGAAGAAGAGGCTGAAGATGATGATGAAAAATATAATTTCTATATTGCATTAGCAGACACGATGTGGAAAAAGGGAAGAATGACGGAAGAGATAAAGAAGATGGCACTTAAAATGATAGAAGAAGAGAAGGTGTCAGACAAATGGGAGGATGAAAGAGTACGAAAAGAAAGAGCTAAAAAGCTTGACAAGGTCAAAAAAAGAATAGAAAGCCCTATGCCTGCCAGAAAAAAAATCAGTATTCATAAGCCATATGTACTGGGATGGGAAGAAAAGGATGTATATACATTTCAGATTAGTGAAAAGGTAGAAGGATATGAAAAGTATATAGGCTGGCATGTCTTGTTTTATGTTGATAGGATATTTCTTGAGGATTGGTATGTTCATGGTATAAATGATGAGCTGGCAGATGCATATTTCTTTTTGATGGAGGAAGAGCCCAAAGAAGCAAGTGATATAAAAAAAGCTAAAAATATATGTTTTTATTGGAAAGATAAGACATTTAGATATAAAGCATATATTTGTGAATCATCAAAAAGGAGCAGGCCTGCTACGTTTAAATATCTAGGGAAATATGATGATTTTAAAGCACCGGAAAATGAGAGTATGAACAGCAATTGTTTTTTTTGGGGAGTGGTTGGAGAGAGGCATATTTTATGGGGATATGAAGACCAGCTAAGATATGAAAGAGAAATGGGGATTAAGTAGTTTATAATAAAATATATCTTGTAAAGTCAGGGACAAGTGAGGTAAGCGGAATTGGAGCGGAGATTACATTTGCATATAAATGATTTAACAGGATAACGGAAAAACTACATTGTGCAAATAAATCAGTTTTATACGATAACCCTATGAGGCCGTCGGTACTTGGCGAGAAAACGAGCCTAGAACCGCTACGTCCGAATGGAGCGGGAGCGTGTTATCGTTAAAACGAGGTTATTTGCACGGGTATTCATGCAGACGTTGCAATTTGCCTTGGATAGAGAGGAGAACGAAAAGAAATGGGAACATGGGAAACAGGATTATATGATAACGATTTAAGCTGTGATGTCAGAGATGATTATATAGGAAAGTTAAAAGCCGGAAAAACAGATGAGGAAGCTTTAAATGAAATATTAGAAGAATATGAAGAAGAGGCTGAAGATGATGATGAAAAATATAATTTCTACATTGCATTAGCAGACACGATGTGGAAAAAGGGAAGAATGACAGAAGACATAAAGAAGATGGCACTTAAAATGATAGAAGAAGAGAAGGGGTCAGATAAATGGGAGGATGAAAGAGTACGAAAAGAAAGAGCGAGGAAACTTGACAAGGTCAAAGAAAGAATAGAAAGTGCTATGCCTGCGAGAAAAAAAATCAGTATTCATAAGCCATATGTGCTGGGATGGGAAGAAAAGGATGTCTATACATTTCAGATTAGTGAAAAGATAGAAGGATATGAAAAGTACATAGGCTGGCATGCTTTGTTTTATGTTGACAGAGTGTTTCTTAAGGATTGGTATGTTCATGGGATAAATGATGAGATAGCATATGTATACTTTTATTTGATGGAAGAAGAACCCAAAGAAGCAGATGATATAAAAAAAGCTAAAAATGTATGTTTCTATTGGAAGGATAAGACATTTAGATATAAATTATATATCTGCGAGACATCAAAAAGAAGCAGACCTTCAACTTTCAGATATCTGGGAAAATATGATGAATTTAAAAAACCAGAAAATGAGAGCATGAATAGTATATGTATGTTTTGGGGAAGAGTTGCAGAGAGAGATATTTTATATGGTTATGAAGAACAACTCAGGTATGAAAGAGAAATGGGGATTAAGTAGTATATAATTATCAGTTAAGGTAGTAAATAAGTAAAGGAAATAGAATAAAAGAAACATATGCAATAAGCGTTATAGAGGTATATATTGTGCAAATGAATCAGTTTTACACGATAACCCTATGAGGACGTCGGGTAAGCACTGAAAAAGGCGAAACGAGAATTGATGAAATAAAACAGGGAGACATGGTATGGTCTTATGACACCGAAAAAGGCGAAAGAGTACTTAAAAAGGTAACGAAAGTAAAAGAGTCAGAGACCGACGTTATCGTACACGTAAAAACCTCAGATGGAAAAGACATCAATACCACCATGTTCCATCCATTCATGACAGAAAAAGAAGGCAGAAGAGAATGGAAAGCAGCATCAAACCTACAAAAAGGCGATAACCTTATTACCGAAAACGGAGAGATTGTATATGTTGAATAAGTCAGGGTAGAAAAACTGGCGGAGAGAGTCAAGGTATACAATCTTGAGGTAGAGGACCTGCATGTGTATTATGTGACCGGGGTAATGGTGCATAATAAGTGTGAGATTGATGATGAGTTTGTTAAAGATAAGTCAAAAGATTATATCTTTTCAGAGAAGCATATAAATGATGGAATATATGATTTGGGAGAATCTAGGAACTCTATCATGAATCATGCACTTAGTATAATAAGAGAAGTAGAAGCAAAGTATGATTTAAATGATGGTCCATTGCAAATTAGAACTCATATGAATGGTTATAAGGTTGAAATTAGGATATATATTACTAAAGGTAAACTAATTAAAATGGATATATTCAAGGGATGGTCCAATGAAATAAAAAAACATTCTATAGAGTGGTGAGAGCGTGGGCTTGATATTAATTATAAAAGGGAAGGTCTTGGTGCGGTGAATGAGATAGAAGAAAATTTAAGAAATAGAAATTTTGAAAATTTAGAAAAGATACTGAAGAAAAAAATCCATATAAATAGAAATATAGATACTCTGTTTGAGTATGCAATGGTGAGATTACAATTTCCTTTTGAAGATGATGAGTCAGCGATTTATTATCTGAATGAAATACTAAAATTAGATAAATACAACTTTGAAGCAATGATTATAAAGTTTGATTTACAAAATTTTTACTGTTCATTGGATTCGGATTATGATATTTTGATAAGTCATGATTGGAAGGATAACCGTAAACTTTCAATATGTGATTACATTACTTCGTGGAGATATTATGATAATCAGGAAATGGAAAGAAAATATCTCGAACAGTCTATAGAAAAGTGTAATGAGTATGTATTGCCATATAAGCATTTGGGTTATATATATGAAAAAAAAGATGTATAATGAAGCAAAAGCGTGTTTTAAAAAGGCAAAGAAAAATATAGTATCTAATGAGTTTTCCCTATATAGTCCTATTGATAAGAAGGCATATATAGAGGAGTATATTTTGGGGATACGAATAACAAAGACATTGGAAGAAGATATAGATCAATTAATAGAGCAAATTAATGCTCAAATGAAAGAGGTTGATATTGACAGATAGTGTATTAAAGTGTAGTTATTAGTATCTTAGATAATAAGTGAATAAAGTAGATATCATTGTGCAAATAAATCAGTTTTACACGATACCCCTATGAGGATGTTGGTATTTGGCGAGTGCTTTGCATCGTTAAAACGAAGTTGTTAGAAATATATTGGGTGAATTTGGAAATATGATATTTTTAGTATATTCGTAAGGAATTTCATCAAACTCATTAAAAGAGAGTGTATGTGCAGGAGAAGTCAGGGTGGAAAATGTCACGAAAAAAATGATAAAAAATACTGTTGACATTAAAAATAGAATATGATAAAATATCAGCGTTGTAAAGAGAAGAAGTAGAGTATCCACTCTCACCACAGCATGACAGGATGACTGATGGTTGATATTGATTACAGGCATTAATTGTGCCGTGTTTTTGAATTTGTTGTGGATAGTCTTACTGTCCACTTTTTTAATGCATATTTATATTGGAGGTGCACAACCATTAGCGATTTAATGATTAACGAACAGATTAGAGACAAAGAGGTAAGAGTTATAGGAGAAGATGGAGAGCAGTTAGGCGTTATGTCTGCAAAAGAGGCATATTTACTTGCAAAAGATGCACAGCTTGATTTGGTTAAGATTGCTCCATCAGCAAAGCCGCCTGTATGTAAGATTATTGATTATGGAAAGTATCGTTACGAGCAGGCAAGAAAAGAACGTGATGCAAAGAAGAAGCAGAAGACCATTGAAGTCAAGGAAGTAAGACTCTCACCGAATATTGAGTCAAATGATTTGAATACAAAGGCAAATATGGCGAGAAAGTTTATAGAAAAGGGCAACAAAGTAAAAGTTACCCTGAGATTCAGAGGAAGAGAGATGGCTCATGTAGCCAGCAGCAAACATGTGTTAGATGATTTTGCTGAAATGTTGTCAGATGTTGCCGTTATTGATAAGCCTGCCAAGTTAGAAGGCAGAAATATGCAGATGTTTTTAGCAGAAAAGCATTAATTTTTTAAAGAAAAATATAACAATGTGTAGCTGTAATGCTGTATATCGTTATATGAAATAAATATTTATATTTTAAGGAGGAATTGGTAATGCCAAAAATGAAGACAAGTAGAGCGGCTGCAAAGCGTTTTAAATTAACAGGTTCTGGAAAATTAAAGAGAAGTAAGGCTTACAAGAGTCATATATTAACAAAGAAGTCAACTAAGAGAAAGAGAAATCTTAGAAAAGCAGCTATGACAGATGCTACTAACATTAAGAACATGAAGAAAATTTTACCGTATTTATAAAATAATGGAATAATATAGGAGGAAGATGTAAAATGGCAAGAATTAAAGGCGGATTAAACGCTAAAAAGAAACATAACAGAGTATTAAAACTGGCTAAAGGTTACAGAGGAGCCAGATCAAAGCAGTATAGAGTTGCAAAACAGTCTGTAATGAGAGCTTTGACAAGTTCTTATGCAGGAAGAAAGCAGAGAAAGAGACAGTTCAGACAGTTATGGATAGCAAGAATAAATGCAGCTGCAAGAATTAACGGACTTTCATACAGCAAATTTATGTATGGATTGAAGCTTGCAGGAGTAGAAGTTAACAGAAAGATGTTATCTGATATGGCTATCAATGATGCAGAAGGATTTGCAAAACTTGCTGAATTAGCAAAGAGTAAAGTAGCGTAATAGAATATAAAATGAAGACCTTTCACGATTGAGTGGAAGGTCTTTTTATAGGTGCATCTGGCAGATTATGAATGACGAAATAATAGTTGATAATAAAAAAGGAGAAAAAATAATGACGAATGAAGAAATACTATTATTAACAAAAAGAACTCTAAGCAGAGGTGAAATGGTTGATTTTTTGCAAGGAAAAGGGATATATCATTGCACTCCTAATAAATATTTGCCAGCGTATATTCCTACCGATTTTGAGAGAATTTTAAAGCAGGGGATACTGGCTTATATGGTGATGTTGTTCAAATTTGGATTGCATATTCCTACTTTGCATTTGCTGTTATGGTGAGTAATCGAAACAATAAAACTTATGGATTTAATAGTGAAGAAATAAGAAGCTCAATTGAAAGAGCAATTTTGATAAACAAAGAAAAACTTAAAGAGTGTAAGGAATGGAATGGGTGGAATAATGAAGATGGATTATGGCAGGAAATAGAGAGGACTAATGGAGTTATAAAGGAAAAGTACGATTACACAATAATAAGAGAATAAATACTTAGAGTAGCAGATATGAAAAGCTTGTTGAAATAAATGAGTGTATATTTTGGACATAAAAAAACTCCCCGAGTTGGGCTCGAACCAACAACCCCACGGTTAACAGCCGTGTGCTCTACCATTGAGCTATCGAGGAATAATTGAATGATGCGGAAGAAGGGACTTGAACCCTCACGATCGCAGTGATCACCAGATCCTTAGTCTGGCCTGTCTGCCAATTCCAGCACTTCCGCATGTGTTCTATTCAACTGACGAGATATATATTATCACATAATGAGATAGATGTCAAACGTTTTTTTGAAAAAAAATAAAAAATTTTTTATATTTTTTGTTTGACTATTTTTTGAATATAGAATATAATATGCTATGTGAGCTGATTAGAGTTCATTTGGTTTGTTTTGCACCCGTGGCGGAATTGGCAGACGCGTATGGTTCAGGTCCATATCTTGGCAACAAGGTGCAGGTTCAAGTCCTGTCGGGTGCATTAGTTATATGATTAAGTTGATGAGAGCACAACCTGCTTTCTTTTTTTATGAATTGCTAAAAAATATAAAATGCAATTACTTAAGCTGATTTGCTTTCGTAATTGCATTTTTTAAAATAAATTAACCCTGAATATATTCTTCGTATATTATTTCCATATCTCTGTCACTGAAAATATCATAAACTTCAGTTCCGACCGGATTATAATTTTTTTGCAAAGAATCGATAAATGTTTTGAATTTTTCATAGTTATTGTTATGCTGAGAATTATAATCTTTTGTGTTTACATATTCTCTAAAAGTTTTTTTGAAAGGTTCCCAGCCAATTTTTTCAACTACCTTTATAAAAAGATAATGCATTCCATCGCCACCGTAAGTTCCATTTTCAAAAGATTCATCGTATTTTTCTTTACAGTATTTGGCATAATCTTCTGATGAATAACAAAGATATCCGTTGTGATAAATTCCTATATCATCTGTGGAATCAAGAATATATAACATTTTTATATTAGGTAATAATTCTCCGTCAAAGAGCCAGCCGTATTCTTCTCCGGCATCTTCAATTTCATGAGCCTCGTCGAATTTGTGTCCCATTTCGTGAAGAATTCCTAATCCGGTAGTGTTATATTTTTTGATATCACTAGCTGTTGCGGATTGGTTCAGCTCGACAAGAATAGGATTAAAGTTCGCCATACCGCCATATCCTTTCATGATAGGCTCATCTGTGTTTGTGATATAAATCTTATCACCGCCGCAAGGTGTTGAACCGGTTAATTCTGAATATTTTACATATGCTTCTTCAAGGTGATTTAAATATTCTTTGTATTTTGTTTTGCCTATTTTATTCACAAAATCCTTTGTATATGCAAGGACAACGTGAGGACTTTCAATTCTCACTTTATTAACAGTGCTGTCATTAGGATATTTGCATTCTGTAATTGAAATTTTATCAAAGTATGCTGTTCCGCGGCTGCACGCCCAACCGTGACCAAGACGGCATTGTATATCAGCTTCTGTAACAGATGTTGTTTCGAAATATACAGTTACTTTAGTCCAGCCAAATGTACCGCTTTTCCAGTTATTATAATTATCGATAACATGAACTTGATTTGAATTGCCGATTGTTATGTTTGCACCATTGTGAAAATAAGTTTTTACTCCTGTGTTTTCATCTGTATTGTAAACACCGGTAATATTCTTTCCTTTTATGTAACCGGTAAGTTTATATCCGGTATTTGGTTTAAGTTTAACCGTTTGTGTAACACAAATAAAATCATTGGAATTGCTTTTGATTTTCAGACACTTTGAACCATTTTTAGGATCTGTTGATGAGATATAACTGTTAGAAGGCATATCCCAGTGTTTTGCTTTTTTGTCCTTTACAGATTCAAAACTGTAGTTCTGGACAGTTACTTTTTTCGTGTCTGTGCTTGCGTTTGCAGTTACATAAGGTAAGCCAACAAAAAGGCTTGATAATAATACTACTGTACATATTGAGTTGAAATTTCTAAGTTTCATTAAATAAACTCCTTTCTTTTTTGGGTATTTGTAACAATGTTGCAATAATACTGATATAATAAAACAAAACAAACACATGGCAATAAATATGTGTGATTGTTTTATTTATATCAAGATAATATAATAATACATAAATTCAATAAAATATTCAATAATAAAATTGAAAATGTAAAAAGTTGTACAAATATCACAATATCAATCATATAGTACAAATGGTACAAAAATGACAAAATGATAAAAAAGAGTGATTTGTATAAATAAAATCAAAATATAATGCAAATTATTCAAATGGATCAAATGTCATCTCATCAGTATTTTTTGGATAAAATGAAATGGAATTATTAGTAATGTCGATTATGCCAAGTAATATCTCCTTTTCACTATTGTATCCCTGGTTTTGTAATTGGTTTTGAAGCCAATTAACGTCATTCCCTGTAGATTTAAGATTTTCCGGATTGATATGACCGTCTATTATAACAATAGTCATTAGCTCAGATTGTTCGGGAGCCAGGTTCATATCCTGTGGTGAAACAGGTCTTTTGTTCTCAGCAGGAAGAATACTTAAGGAACCGTTGTATTCAAATATTGCCGTGCGTATATCCGAAAGATTAAAATATCCCTGATTACGGCATTGCGTTAGAAAGTCGCTGGTGTCAATGCGGGATTTTTTTAGATTCGTCCGGTACAATTTTCCTTTATCAAATAATATAAGAGGTCTGCCGATAATAAGTTTTCGCATTTTAACTGATTTTTCAGTAACGACAGATACAAGATATGCTATAATTGCATAAACAGCCATTGAGGTGATGCTCCTTTCCGGGTTTTCAAGTTCGGTTGAAAATTCAGCTGCAATAGAGCCGATGGATATTCCTATAATATAGTCAAACATACTAAGTTGTGAAACTTGTTTGTTTCCCATCAATTTTGTAAGAATAAAGAGTGTTATAATGCTTACTGATGATGTTAATACTATTTTTAATATTTCCATTGTGAATCCTCCCGGTATTTGAATAATAATTATAGTATTTCAAAATATCCGCTTAATATTCAGAATGAAAAAAAGCAACCAAACCTGTCAGGACAGATGGTTGCTTTTTGTGAATAAGCTTTATTGTTTTAGCTATTTTGTTTTGATGCATTTTACTTTGCTCCAATCGGAGTAAAGAGTTTTTGTTTTACCGTTTACTGTTGCTTTACGGTATGCTTTGATTCGGATGTAATATTTTTTATTCTTTTTTAAATTCTTTAATGTAGCCGAGTATGCTGCATTAGAAGTAATGGATTTTGCCTTGTATGAAGAAAAATCTTTTTTCAAAGAATATTGGATAACATATCCGGAAGCTGATTTGTTCTGTTTCCATGATACTGAAAAACCATTCTTTTTGGCTGTAACTTTTGTAATTGACGCATTGTATGGTTTTACGGTGATTTTTATTACAATTGTATTGCCGATATAATTGTCTGAACTTTCAGACTCTGCCGAGATATATGCAATACCTGAGTAATTCTTTTGAATACTTATAACTCCGCTTGAATTTACTTTTACGTACTTGGAGCTTGAGGTATACGTCAGGGAACCAAATTCAGCATAAGTATTTAATGATTTTTTAAATGTTGAATTTGGATTTGATGTAAAAGTATAAGACAATCTGTCGGTAGTGATAGTATTATCAAATACTTCGGTATTAGTTACAGTAATATGAAGCGTTGTTGAGGCAGCTTCGTAGTTCTTATTACCGGAAGCAGACACAGTTATATTTGCAGTGCCTTCATCCAGTGCTAAAATACATCCGTCATCAGAAACGTCAGCAACATCAGGATTGTCGCTGGTGTAAGTGATTTTTCCGATTCCTGTAACATTTATTAATTCATAGCTGTAAATGTCAAGCGTATCATTATTGATAGAAGCAGACAAATTCTGTGATGCTTTTTTGATTATAAAGTTCTGCTCAAGATATCCGGAATAATTTCCAAGACCAAAGGCAACAACACTTGCAGTTCCCGCATCGACATTGTCGTAGTAGTACAAAATATAATCAATATCAGGAATTAAGGTTGCGTTTTTGCTGCTTATGATAACATCAGGCTCTTTTTCAGTGCCGTCGTAAACATATTCATCAGTGACGAGAGACATTGTACAATCGTCTAACGATATATAATCTGTTTTTGTTTCTGTTGCAGTGGTTTCCTGTGCAGAGGTTGTTTCAACAGCCGGCGTGATTTCTTTTGTGGTAGTCTCTTTAGCCGAAGTAGTCTCTTTGGCTGAAGTAGTTTCTTTGGCTGAAGAAGTCTCTTTGACTGAAGTAGTTTCTTTGAGCGAAGTAGTTTCTTTGGGTGAAGTAGTTTCTTTGACTGAAGTAGTTTCTTTGAGTGAAGTAGTTTCTTTGAGTGAAGTAGTTTCTTTGGCTGAAGCAGTCTCTTTAACTGAAGTGGTTTCTTTAGTAGTAGTTTCTTTGGCAGTAGTCTCCTCAATAGCAGTTTCTATGACAGTAGTCTCTTCGGTAGTAGTTTCGTCTATGTGCTCTGTGGTATTAATCTCGACAGGTGAAGGAGTGAGTTTTCCAATATTATAGATAACACCGTCTTCATAAGGAGAAGGCTGAACCTGTATAGAAACAGTACCTTCCGGTACAATGCTTATTCCGAATATATATCCCTTTTCTTTCTGTGCAGAAGTTAAGTTGTAATAAGTAGCAGCGGAATTATCTGAGGGATCAAAAAAACCTACATATTGTGGTCCGGTATAGTATAAAAAGTTGTTGCAACAAGCTAGAGAATGCAGTTTACTGTAATATGAATTACCAACGGCAGGCCATTTTTCTGCAAGAGAAAAAACAACAGAATTAAATATCATGTCGGTGCCGTTGCAAGTGTATGCACAAATACCGCTTTTAGCAGCATTGTAGGTGTACCATAATCCGTTAATAGGATAAAAAGGTGTATCTATATTGCTCCACATATAATTATCATAATAAGTATCGTTGGCATCATCGACAGAAATATCATTGTTAATTTCATAATCAGAAGCTTCGTGACCGCCGTCATTTGAATTAAAAAATGAAGTGCTTTTTAAAAAATAGTAATGTCTTGAACGACCGAGTAAATCACTTATTGGATCGTTCCAGGTAGTATCAATGTGGTAGTATTTACCGTTTACCTGTACTAAATTCCATGCATGATTAAGAGTGTCGCTTGTTACAAGTGATGCAGAGAGTCCCAGATGATTTGCTAGCTCGAGAAATGCAAGTGCGTATCCCTGGCATACGGCAGTTTTCTCCACAAATACATTGTAACTGTCATATTTACTATAAGTTGTATCGTATTTGGTGTTTGTAGTCAGATAGTTGTTAATATACATAACCTTTTCGAGATCAGACCATGATGAATCTGCTCTTGCAACAGCTTCGTTAACAACTTTGTTGTATTCTGATTTCATGGTTTTGATTTGATCGACGCTGTAAGAATACTTTATATTGATTAGAATTACCTTATCGCCAAGACAACTGTAGCTGTACGAACTTTTGACATAGAAAAACTGCGGATTGTTATTTAACACGCCGAAATAGAACGATTTTAAATCAGACACTTTGATATTGTATAAAGAAATATCAATGGATTCTTTCTGATTTTCCCATGCGTTTACTAAAAGTTCGGCTGCTTTATCTTCATTAGAAGAAGAAGTGCTCAAGTTGTCGTAATAATCAGCTGAAGATAATAAACCTCCGGATTGCAAAGCCATAGAATTATCTGTAACCTCTGTGAAATCAATAGTTTCGCTGATAGAAGAAATATCAGCGAATGATACATCAGGTATAGACGAAACTAAGGTAAGAGTTACCATAAATAGTGCAAAAAATCTTTTTCTCATACACATTCCTCCAGATATCAGAATTGTAATTACGCCCCTATCTATATGATATATGAAAAAAATATAAATATCAAGGTAAAAATTGTGCATATTTACATAAAATATGATATAATGTATCTTGGATTTTAATAAAATTAATATCAGAAGAGGAAGTGTAAACTTGAAAGAGAGAAAAAGATCTTTAAAAATCTTTGCTGTTTGTCTAATAGGAATAATGATAAACCTGCTGGGGAGTTTTATTGCGGAAAAAACAGCATCAAACATTTATCTTGATTGTATCGGGACTACCATTGTGGCTGCGTTTGGAGGATACGTACCCGGAATAATAGTTGGTTTATTTACGAATATAATCAAAAGTATAAACGATTTAGATGCCCTGTATTACGGGGTGGCGAACGTATTGGTGGCCGTAACTGCATACTGTTTTGTAAGCAGGGGTGTTCTTAAGAAAAAAATCGGATATATATGGCTGATTTTGACAATGACATGTCTGTGTGTAGCACAGGGATATGTATTTTCAGGATTTATTGATAATTCGATATTGACAGGTAATGACATTTTGATATATCTGAAAAACAACTTTATATGGGATCTGCTTGATAAAAGTATAACGGTTCTGATGCTTATCTGTGTTAAAAGAATTTTACCGGATTCTGCGATTAAATGGCTTAAGATAGAGGGGTGGCAGCAAAAACCTCTTTCAGTTGATGAAGTTATTAATGCGAAAATGTATCATAACCGCAGATTATCGTTGAGAACAAAAATCATGTTGCTTCTTTTATTTGCGTCTACGGCGATTGGTTTAGTAGCCATGGTAATAAGTGTTAATCTGTACAGAGATTATACGATTAATGAACATATTGAATTAGCTGAAGGAGTAGCTGATTATGTTTCTTCATTGCTTGATGCGGAACATGTTGATGAATACATAGAATCAGGGGATGAAAATGAAGAGTATAGATTAATCGAAGAAAAAATGTATAAGTTAAGAGAGAGTTATCCGGATATAGAATATATATATGCGTACAAAATAATGGAAGATGGCTGTCATGTAGTATTTGACCTGAATACGGATGATTTAGAGGGATCGGATCCTGGTGAATTAATACCATTTGATGAATCTTTTGAAAAATATATACCCTCATTGCTGCAGGGAAAAGAAATAAAACCAATTATTTCTAATGATACTTACGGCTGGCTGATTACTTCATATAAGCCGGTATATGACAAATATGGAAAATGTCGCTGTTATGTTGCTGCTGATATTTCCATGAATGTTATTCGTAAAGTTGTGAACCAGTTCATAGGTAAGATGCTGTCGATATTTATTGGGTTTATTATTCTTATAGTTGCTATCGGATTGTGGATTTCTGAATATAATATTGTGTTACCTATTAATACAATGTCTCTGAGTGCAAGTGCATTTGTTTATGATGACAGAGAGGCATTGGAAGAAAATGTTGAAAAAATCAAATTGTTAGACATACATACAGGTGACGAAATAGAAAATATGTATCAGGCATTTTCAAAAACTACCGAAGACAATATGAAATATGCCAATGACCTTCAGATAAAAACGGAAACTATATCAAAAATGCAAAGCGCTCTTATAATGATTTTGGCGGATGTTGTGGAAAGCAGAGATGAGTCAACGGGAGAACATGTCAGAAAGACAGCTGCGTATACACGTATTATTATGAAAAAAATGTTGGAACTGGGGTATTATACGGAACAATTAACGGAACAATTTATGTATGATGTTGAGAATTCTGCACCGTTACATGATATAGGAAAAATTAAAATTCCCGATGCAATACTTAATAAGAATGGGAAACTGACGGATGAAGAGTTTGAAGTGATGAAATCTCACACAACTGCGGGCGGTTATATTATAGATCAGGCAATAAAAAATGTACCCGATTCCCAGTATCTGAATGAAGCTAAAAATCTTGCTGAGTACCATCATGAAAAGTGGAATGGCAAGGGATATCCAAAGGGGCTTAAGGGTGAAGATATTCCGCTTTCGGCCCGTATTATGGCTGTTGCTGATGTGTTTGATGCTTTAGTTTCTGTAAGATGTTATAAGAAAGCATTTACGTTTGAAGAAGCTATGGGAATTATAAAAAAAGATGCGGGTACGCATTTTGATCCTAAGGTAGCGGATGCTTTTATTCAGGCTGAAAATGATGTCAGACGTGTTGCTGAACATTTTAGTGTTTATGGATTTACAGGTAAATGAAAATAGTGATATTTGTTTGAATGATAATAATAAATATGATATAATAGTAACATATTGTAAAACGTTTGTGGAGAGGAGAGATAATTTATGGCGACACCACATAATAGAGCAGAAAATGGAATGATAGCACAAACGGTATTAATGCCGGGAGATCCGTTAAGAGCCAAGGCTATTGCGGATATGTATTTTGAAGATGTAGTAATGTTTAATGACGTAAGAAATATGTTCGGTTATACCGGAACTTATAAAGGAAAAAAAATATCCGTTATGGGATCAGGTATGGGGATGCCTTCTATAGGTATATATTCTTACGAATTGTATACAGTATATGGGGTGGAAAACATTATCCGTATAGGTTCAGCAGGCTCATATTGTAAAGAAGCTGATATTTATGATGTGGTGCTGGTTGAAGGATCGTATTCAGAATCATCTTATGCGAAGACACAGAGCGGTTATGATAAAGATATTACATTTCCGTCGAAAAATTTAAATGAGCTTATAAAGAAAACGGCAAAAAGAGAATTGATTAAGATAATTGAAGGAAAAGTTCATTCGACAGATGTGTTTTATAAAGAGGACAAGACTCCGTATTATGAAAAACTTTATCAGGAAAAAGGATGTATTGCAGTGGAAATGGAAAGTTTTGCATTGTTTCATAATGCATATGTTTTAGGTAAAAATGCGGCGTGTATTCTTACCATATCTGATTCGTTTGTTTCAAACAAAGAAACTACCGCTGATGAGCGACAGAATTCATTTACAAATATGATGCAATTGGCACTGGAGACGGCTTTAAGCTTATAAATAGGTGGTGATAGAGTGAATATAAGAGAGAGTTTGGAAGAAATCGAAAGAAAAAGTCTTAGTAAATATGCAACTTTTAGTTGCGAATCATTGGGACGGGATACAGAGGAAGAAGAATGTGATATAAGAACGTGTTTTCAACGTGACAGGGACAGAATTATTCATTGCAAGTCTTTTAGAAGAATGAAACATAAGACACAGGTATTTCTTGCTCCGGCAGGTGATCATTATAGGACAAGACTTACACATACTCTTGAAGTATCACAGATTGCCAGAACTATAGCGAAAGCGTTAAGATTGAATGAAGATTTAACCGAGGCGATAGCGTTAGGACATGATTTGGGGCATACTCCGTTTGGACATGCCGGAGAAGATGCATTGAATAAAGTATGTGAATGCGGATTTGCTCACTACAGACAGAGTCTGCGTGTTGTCGAAGTTATTGAGAAAAAAGGTAAGGGACTTAATCTTACAAAGGAAGTCAGAGATGGAATTGTAAATCACAGGACAAGCGGTAATCCTTCAACGCTGGAAGGAAAGATTGTAAGATTATCAGATAAAATTGCTTATATTAATCATGATATAGATGATGCTATACGTGGAAGAATATTAAAAGAAGAAGATTTGCCGGAAAAATACACATCAGTATTGGGCAATTCGAAGAATAAAAGATTAAGTACAATGATACATAATATTATAGAAAACAGTATTGACAGACCTGATATTATTATGACAGATGATATCAGTGAGGCAATGAGCGGACTTAGAAATTTTATGTTTGAAAATGTATATTCAAATCCTGTCGCCAAGGGACAGGAGGAGAAGGCAAAAGAAATGCTGAAGGTTTTATACCGGTATTATTCTAAACATGTAGACGAATTGCCGGGGGAGTACAGGCTTTTTATTGAAAAAGGAGAAAATGTCGAAAGAGTTGTATGTGACTATATAGCCGGTATGAGTGACCAGTATTCGGTAGAAAAATATAAGGAATTGTTTATTCCGACATTTTGGAATTTACAATGATTAGATGTAACTGTATAGAAAGGTGCTGACAAATGTATTATCCTGATGACCTGATAGAAGAAATCAGATTGAAAAATGATATAGTAGAAGTGATTTCGGATTATGTAAAATTAAAAAAAACCGGAGGTTCGTATGTCGGATTGTGTCCGTTTCATAATGAAAAAACACCTTCATTTTCAGTTAGTCCTTCGAAGCAGATGTATCATTGCTTTGGATGTGGTGAAGGTGGAAATGTATTTACTTTTTTAATGAAGTATGAGAACGATACGTTTATTGAAGCGGTTACCAGACTTGCCGAAAGAGCGGGTATAGACTTGCCGAAGGCGAAATATACAAACGAAGAAAAGATAGAAAGAGACATAAAAGCCGCGATACTTGAAGTTAATAAAGAAGCGGCAAAATTTTACTATCATCAATTGAGAAGTCCAAATGGTGAACAGGGATACAAATATTTTAAAGAACGGGGACTCAGTGATGAGACTATGATAAAGTTTGGACTGGGATACTCGTTGAAGTACAGCAATTCACTATATGAATATTTGAAAAAAAAGGGATTTACTGATGATATTATGAGGGAATCCGGACTTATTAAGTATAGTGAAAAAGGAGTGTATGATGCTTTTTGGAACAGAGTTATGTATCCTATTATGAATAACGCTAATAAAGTCATCGGATTTGGTGGAAGGGTTCTCGGAGACGGAAAACCAAAATACATTAATTCGCCTGAGACAAAAGTTTTTGATAAGAGCAGAAATCTATATGGCTTGAATATTGCAAGGTCTTCAAGGCGTGGTAATATGATTTTATGCGAGGGTTACATGGATGTAATTGCTTTACATCAGGCAGGAGTTGATAATGCGGTTGCTTCGCTTGGTACGGCATTTACCACAGGACATGCTCATATTATAAAGAAATATACGGATCAGGTTTTGCTTACATTTGACAGTGACGGTGCCGGAGTAAAAGCCGCATTGAGAGCTATACCTATGTTGAGAGCAGCAGGTTTGTCTGTAAAAGTTATTAATATGAGACCGTACAAGGATCCGGATGAATTAATAAAAAATATGGGTAAAGAAGAATTTGAAAAAAGAATCCTGCAGGCAGAAAATGCATTTATATATGAGATAAGGATGCTTATGGCCGGGGTCGATTTAAAAGATCCTGATGAAAAGACGGGATTCTATGGAAAAGTCGCTGACAGACTGTTGCTTTTTCCTGATGAAATGGAGAGAAATGTTTATCTTGATGCAGTCTGTGAAGAGTTCATGATTCCAAAGGAAAGCATGGAACGGCTTGTTTATAAAAAGTCGTTAACATATACCGGTGAGGTCGTGCAAAGCAGAGCTGATGAGAATAAAAAAAATACAAAAAAACTGGATGATGGGGTAAAACAGTCTCAAAAAATCCTGCTTACATGGCTGATAGAAGATAATACTATATATGAAAAAATAAAAACTATTATAACGGAAGCTGATTTTATAGATCCTTTCTACAATAAAGTTGCTGCGTTGTTATTTGAACAACTTAGAAATGGAGATGTAAAACCTGCAAGAATTTTAAATAATTTTACGGAAGAGAAAGAACAAAATGAGGCTGCCGGTATGTTTCATGCTTCGTTAAGTGAAGGATTATCCGGACAGGAAAAAGAAAAATCTTTGAATGAAATAATTAAAAAGGTAAAGAATAATAGCCTTGATTATATAAGTAACACTACAACTGATGTAGAAGTGTTACAAAATACCATAAAAGAGAAGGCAAAACTAAGAAATTTGCATATTTCCATATAGAATCCCGGAGATTATTGTAAAAGACCAGAAAGGATGGGGTGCACCGATGTTAGAAGACAGCGTATTTGAAAGTATAATAAATAAAATTGTTGAAGAGGCAAAAAAAAGTAAAAATGTAGTAGAATATAATGATTTAAAAAAATATTTCGATGATTTGGATTATGATGACGATTTAGAAGAAAAGGTGCTTTCAGAACTTGAAAAATCATATATAGATGTATTGAGAACAGATGAGACGGATGATATCGATGATGACATAGATTTGGACGAGGTTGAAGAAGTAGAGATTGAAAATACTGACTTGTCTGTTTCGGAGGGAATTGGATTAGAGGACCCTGTCAGAATGTATCTTAAGGAAATAGGAAAAATTCCGCTTTTGTCAGCAGAAGAAGAAATAGAGCTGGCAAAAAAAATGGAAGAAGGCGATATGGAAGCGAAGAAAAAACTTGCAGAAGCTAATTTAAGACTTGTTGTCAGTATTGCAAAAAAATATGTGGGAAGAGGAATGATGCTCCTCGATTTGATACAGGAAGGTAATTTAGGACTTATAAAAGCTGTGGAAAAATTCGATTACACACGTGGATATAAGTTCAGTACTTATGCAACATGGTGGATAAAACAGGCGATTACACGATCCATAGCTGATCAGGCGCGGACAATTAGAATTCCTGTACACATGGTAGAAACAATCAACCGTGTTATACGTGTTTCAAGGCAGCTTTTACAGGAATTGGGAAGAGAGCCTTCGCCGGAAGAGATAGCTGAAAAAATGGACCTGCCTGCAGCAAAGGTAAGAGATATTCTTAAAATATCACAGGAGCCGGTTTCATTGGAAGTGCCTGTAGGAGAAGAAGATGATTCGCATCTTGGAGATTTTATTCAGGATTATAATGTTCCAATGCCGTCAGAAGCTGCAGCATTTGTACTTATGAAAGAACAGCTTAGTGATGTGTTAGAGACATTGACACCAAGAGAACAGAAAGTTTTAAGATTAAGATTCGGTCTGGTTGACGGAAGGGCAAGAACTCTTGAGGAAGTAGGAAGAGATTTTGGTGTTACAAGGGAAAGAATACGACAGATTGAAGCAAAAGCACTAAGAAAACTCAGACATCCGAGCAGAAGTAAAAAACTAAAGGATTATTTAGAATAATGTTAGAAGTAAAAAATGTAAATTTATCAAAAAGACTGAAATGTATTGCCGATTTTGTGGATAAAGGAGCCGTGGTTGCCGATGTCGGAACCGATCACGGACATATACCCATTTATCTGATATTAAATGAAATAGCTGATTATGCAATAGCTATGGATATAAATGAAGGACCGCTTGGAAAAGCAGATGAAAACATTAGACAGTATGGAGTTGAAGAACATATTAAACTGAAATTGTCTGACGGATTGGAAAAACTCGAAGAAAATGAGGCAGATACGGTTATAATTGCCGGAATGGGAGGAAGATTAATCGTCGATATATTAGAGAGAGGCAGAAATGTTTTGAAGTCAGTTTCAAATCTGATTCTGTCACCGCATACAGAGATAGAAAATGTCAGACATTATCTTATGGACAATGGATATGAAATTATAAATGAGAAAATGGTATTTGATGAAGGAAAGTATTATACTGTTATAAAAGCAATACATGGAACAATGTGTTATGATAAGGAAGAATATTTTTTGTATGGAAAATTACTTTTGGAAAACAAAGATGAAGTTTTGAGAGATTATTTATTAAAACAAAGAATAAAATACAACATGATACTGAAGAAATTAAACGGGGATTCTGAAATGATTTCAGCTAGAAAAAAAGTCTTGAATCATGAATTAAAAGTTTTAGAATCTGCGCTTAAATATTGGAAAGGAAGTGGTGGCTGATGAGAGAAGAATACTCTGTAACAATTGGCGACGAAGTGAAAAAATATCCGGAAGGAAGCACATTCCAGGATGTGGCTGATGATTTTCAGGATGAATACGAGCATGATATAGTGCTTGTGGTGAAAAATGGTAAATTAACTGAATTGTTTAAAGAAATTACCACAGATTGCAAAGTGGAATTTGTAACAACGGCTACTTCACCGGGAATTGAAACCTACAAAAGGAGTGCAACACTTCTTTTATTGAAATCATTTTATGATGTAACGGAGGGAAATGGTGTTAAAAAGCTTGTTGTTGAATTTTCTTTAAGTAAAGGATACTATTGTAGTGTTGAAGGTGATATTGAAATCACGGATGAATTGCTTGAAAAAGTTGAAGAACGTATGAGGGAACTTGTACGTGAGGATATTCCTATACATAAAAGAAGTATCAGTGTTGAGAGAGCAATTTCACTTTTTGAGCGGCATAAGATGTATGATAAGGTGAATTTGTTTAAGTTCAGAAGGGCATCTAATGTAAATGTATATAGTTTGAAGAATTTCCAGGACTATTTTTATGGTTATATGCTTCCAAGCACAAAGTATATTAAGCATTTTAAATTATACAAATATGCGGATGGTTTTGCTATTCAATTACCTACGAAAGATAATCCTAATGGATTAAAGCCGTTTGAACCACAACATAAATTGTTCCATATACTTAATGAATCCGGTGATTGGAGCAGGATGATGAATATCAGCAATGTTGGGGCACTGAATGAACAGATATCAAAAGGAAATATTAATGATATCATTCTTATTCAGGAAGCTTTACAGGAAAAGAAGATAGCAGAGATAGCTTCACAGATTGCAAATTCTGATAATGTTAAGTTTGTTATGATAGCGGGACCGTCATCATCCGGAAAAACATCTTTTTCACACAGACTTGCGGTACAGCTAAGGGTAAACGGACTTACTCCATATACTATTGGAGCAGATGATTATTTTATAGACAGAGAGCATACTCCTAGGGATGAGAATGGCAATTATAATTTTGAAGTATTAGAAGCCCTTGATGTTGAACAGTTTAACAAAGATATGAAGGCATTAGAGCGTGGAGAAGAAGTGGCAATGCCTACATATAACTTTATTACGGGTAAAAGAGAGTATAACGGAAGAACCATTAAACTTAATAAAGATAATATTCTTGTTATTGAAGGAATACACGGCTTGAATGATAAATTCTCGTATTCACTTTTAAAAGAGAGTAAATTCAAGATATATATAAGTGCTTTAACACAGCTTAATGTTGATGAGCATAACCGTATTCCTACAACAGATGGCAGACTCATAAGACGAATGGTAAGAGATGCGAGAACCCGTGGAATATCTGCAAGAGAGACTATTGCGAGATGGCATTCAGTGCGTTATGGTGAGGAAAATTACATTTTTCCTGTGCAGGAAGAAGCAGATGTTATGTTTAATTCGGCATTAATATACGAATTGTGTGTGTTGAAACAATATGTTGAGCCGCTTTTGTTTGGAATACCACAGGATGTTCCTGAATATGTGGAGGCAAAGAGACTTCTTAAGTTTTTAGATTATTTTCTGGGAGTTGACAGTAAGAATATTCCGAATAATTCATTATTGAGGGAATTTATCGGTGGAAGTTGTTTTAATGTTTAGTATCTGTTTTCAAATTTAAGTTTACAAATTTGTGAAAACATGATAAGTTTTATATTGGCTGTTAAGTAGGACAGGTGGTCGCAGCTGCTATTGCCGAAAGGACGCAGGTGAGGAAAGTCCGGGCTTCGCAGGGCAGGATGCCGGATAACGTCCGGTGGAGGCGACTCTAAGGATAGTGCAACAGAAATATACCGCCAGATATTCTGGTAAGGGTGGAAAGGCAGTTTAAGAGACTACCGCCTGGCTGGTAACAGACAGGGCATATGTAAACCCCATCCGAAGCAAGACTGAATAGAAAGCATATGGCGGCCCGTCAGCTTTCGGGTAGGTCGCTTGATTTTGCCGGTAACGGTAAAACTAGATAGATGATCACCAAATACATAACCCGGCTTATAGTTTTGCTTGACAGTCAAATAAATATTAAGAGGAGGATTATTTTGGGAAAAATAGCTATAGTTACAGACAGTAACAGTGGAATAACCCAAAAGGAGGCAAAAGATTTAGGTGTATATGTTTTGCCAATGCCTTTTATGATTGATGGAAATGTATTTTATGAAGACGTAAATCTTACGATAGATGAGTTTTTTGTAAAATTAGAAAATGACTGTGAAATATCTACATCACAGCCGTCTCCTGAATCAGTGATGAATCTTTGGGACGATGTATTAAAAGAATATGATGAGATTGTTCATATTCCGATGTCAAGCGGACTTAGCGGTTCATGTCAGACGGCAATTATGTTATCAGATGATTATGACGGTAAGGTACATGTAGTTAACAATCAGAGAATATCAGTAACTCAGAGACAGTCAGTTATTGATGCCGGTATTCTGGCAGACAGAGGTATGAATGGTAAAGAGATTAAAGAATACCTCGAAAAAGTAAAATATGATTCCAGCATATATGTTATGGTGGATACTTTGAAATACTTAAAAAAGGGTGGAAGAATCACTCCTGCAGCTGCAGCTTTCGGTGATCTTCTGAAAATCAAGCCTGTATTGCAGATACAGGGTGAAAAGCTTGATGCGTTTGCAAAAGTCAGGACTTTAAAACAGGCGAAGTCTGTTATGATAAAGGCCATAAAAGATGATATGGAAAAAAGATTTGGGGGAGTTGATTCTAAAAAGATTAATCTTCATGTTGCTTATGCAAAAAATGAAGATAACGCAAAGCAGTTTGTTGAAGAATTAAAGGATGATTTTCCGGGATTTGAAGTGTATATGGCACCATTGTCATTAAGTGTGTCATGTCATATCGGACAAGGTGCACTTGCACTTGCATGTTCAAAAAAAGTGTGATGAATCGTCGGCTTAAGTCGGCGGTTTATCGTTTAGTATTTAGTTTGCTGTTTAAAGAAAGGACATGGAAAGAATATGATATTTGTCAAGGCCGAAGATTTGAAGGTTGGTATGCGTCTTGCAAAACCAATTTATAATAAAAAGGGAATTATGCTTTATGAGCGAAATACTAAGTTGACACAGCAGGGAATTCAAAGTGTTAAGAATTTTAATTTTATAGGATTATATATATTAGAACCGGCTGAACCGTTACCGCCTATGTCGGATATAGATATAGAGTTTGAACGGTTTCAGACCATGTCAGTGTTTAATCTTAAAGAAAATTTACAATTATTGATTTCAAAAAAAGAACCAAAAGGTATCCAAAAACTAATAAATTCAATTATAAAAAATTATGGTAATCTTTATACAAAGATTAATTTTATGCAGAATATAAGAAGCAAGTCTGATTATTTATACAAACATTCACTAAATGTTGCAATTTTGTCTGCGATTATTTCTAACGTTTTAGGAATCCACGGAACAGAACAGGAAGAAATTGTATATGCAAGTCTTATTTATGATGTTGGTAAAATTAATCTGGAAGATGATCTGGTTTCAAAAGAAAATCCTGATGAGGCGGAATTTGAAAAAATTAAGAAAGCGATTAATGAAGGACACGGTGTATTAGAATACAGTTATAAAATGCCTATGGGAGTAAAACGTCTTGTTGGTCAGGTTCAAAGAAAAATATATTATGGAGCAAACGAAGAAAATGATGATGTAAAGATGTTTGTGGGAACAAAGATTATTGAGGTTGCAGATGCATATGATAAGATGACGGCAATGAAATTAGATGAAAATCCGGCATCAGAGATTAAAGCAATCAAATATCTGAAAAGCGAAGAGAGCCATTTTGATCAGGAAATAGTAAAAGCACTTATATATGGAATAAATATAGCAGCTCCGGGAACATGTATTGAATTTGTAAACGGAGAAAAGGGGCTTGTAGTAAGAACAAATCTTGAGGATGTTTTAAAACCGATGATTTTGGATTTTAGATATAATCATCTTCATGAACTCGATAAATTAGATGAAAATGACGGTTATCAGATAAAAGATGTTATGAAAACTATGGATAATCGTATTATTATAAATCAGGATCTTTTGGAAATATACAAAGATATTTTAAAAGATACAATTAAGGGACGGTGATTTTTATGGATATATTGATAAAAAATGGCAGAATACTTAATCCTGCGCAGAATGAAGATTTTGTCGGTGATATAAGAATCAGGGACGATAAGATTGATGAAATCGGGGAAAATCTTGAAATAAAAGGATGCAAAGTTATAGATGCAAAGGGATGTTATGTTATGCCGGGACTTATTGATTTGCATGTGCATTTAAGAGATCCCGGACTTGAATACAAAGAGACTCTTACTACCGGAGCAAGAGCGGGAGCAAGAGGAGGATTTACAACAATCTGTCCTATGCCGAATACAAAACCGCCTACAGATACGCCGGAAAAGATACGGGTATTAAAAGAAAGAATAAAAAAAGAGTGTATTATAAATGTATTACCAATCGGTGCAGTTACACTGGGAATGGAAGGAAAAGAAGTTACTGACATAGAAGGCATGAAAAATGAAGGAGCCTGTGGCATAAGTGAAGATGGCAAGTCAGTGATGGATTCCGGAGTATACAGGATTGCAATGAAGCGGGCTTCAAAGAGCAATATACCGGTTATGGCGCATTGTGAAGATATCAATCTTGTGTGTGGAGGTGTCATGAATCAGGGTAAAAAGTCGGAAGAACTTGGTATGAACGGTATCTCTAATGCAGTTGAAGATATAATAGCAATGAGAGATATTCTGCTTGCAAAAGAGACCGGTGCAAAACTTCACCTTTGTCACTGTTCTACAAAAGACAGCGTAAGAATGGTAGAAGAAGCAAAAAAAGAAGGCATATCTGTTACCGCTGAGGTGTGTCCTCACCACTTTATATTATGTGATGAAGATATTATTGAGGACGATGCGAATTATAAGATGAATCCTCCACTACGAAGCAGGGAAGATGTGGAAGCATTAAAGGAAGGCTTAAAATCAGGAGTAATGGAGGTTATTTCTACAGACCATGCACCTCACAGTGCAGAAGAAAAGGCCGGAGGATTTAAAAAGTCTCCATTTGGAATTGTCGGATTGGAGACTTCGGCAGCACTTACTATGACGGAATTGGTTGATAAAGGAATTATCACACCGCTTGATATGGCTGCAAAAATGAGTTATAATCCGGCAAAAGTTATTGGAATAGACAAAGGAATTCTTAAGCCGGGTAAGATTGCAGATATTATGATATTTGACCCGGATGCAGAATATACAATTGATGTGAATAAGTTTGAATCTAAAGGAAAGAATACACCATTTCACGGAAAAAAAGTAAAAGGATTGGTAAAATATACAATTTGCAGTGGTAATATTGTTTATGAATATGGAAAGGCAGGATTAGAAAATGATTAACAAATTAGTAGAAGAGATACAGAAAAAAAACGCACCTATAGTTGTAGGATTAGATCCTATGTTATCATACATACCGGAGCATATCATTAAAAAAGCTTTTGATGAGTATGGAGAAACACTTGAAGGAGCTGCAGAAGCGGTATGGCAGTACAACAAAGGAATAGTTGATGCAGCATACGATCTGATTCCAGCCGTAAAACCTCAGATAGCAATGTATGAGCAGTTTGGAATAGAAGGATTAAAGGCATTTAAAAAGACAATTGATTATTGTAAAGAAAAAGGTCTTGTAGTTATTGGAGATATTAAGAGAGGCGACATTGGTACAACATCTGCAGCCTATGCTACTGGACATTTAGGAAAAGTTCAGGTTGGAAATAAAAAGTATTCTCTCTTTGATGAAGATTTTGTTACTGTGAATCCATATCTGGGAACAGATGGAATCAAACCGTTTATAGATGTATGTAAAGAAGAAAAAAAAGGTATATTTGTACTTGTAAAGACATCAAATAAATCAAGTGGAGAGTTCCAGGACAGAATTATAGATGGAAGACCATTATATGAAATAGTGGGAGAATATGTTGCACAGTGGGGAGAAGAGCATATGGGAGATACATACAGTTATGTAGGAGCTGTAGTAGGTGCAACATACCCTGAGATGGGAAAAGTTTTAAGAAAGATAATGCCAAAGAGTTTCATCCTTGTTCCGGGATATGGTGCACAGGGTGGAAAAGCAGAGGACTTAAAACCGTACTTTAATGAAGACGGACTTGGAGCGATTGTTAATTCTTCAAGAGGAATTATAGCAGCATATAAGCAGGAAAAATACAGTTCTTTTGGTGGAGCAAATTATGCAGATGCCTCAAGACAGGCTGTAGTTGATATGATAGCAGATATTAACGGTGCCATAGGAAGATAGGAGTTTTTTATGTCTATAAAATATCAGGAAATTGCAGAGATTACAAGTCAGGAAGAAATATCAGACGGTATTTTTTCAATGTGGATTAAAACTGAAAATATAGCAAAAAATGCTGTTGCAGGACAGTTCGTATCTTTATATTCTTCAGATAGTGCATCTATATTACCAAGACCAATCAGTATATGTGAGGTTAAAGATGACAAATCCGGTTTGAGGCTTGTATATCGTGTTGCAGGAAAAGGAACGAGTGAATTTTCAGGTTTGAAAGAGAAAGATACAATTAAAGTATTAGGACCTTTGGGAAATGGTTATACATTAAAGAATGAAACGGCAATGCTTATTGCAGGAGGAATTGGAGTTCCGCCTATAGTTGAATTAGCAAAACAGTTACATCAAAAAGGGATAAAAGATATAAAAGCTGTAGTCGGATACAGGAGTGAATTGTTTTTAAAAGAAGAACTTGAGAAATACTGTAATGTGTATGTTGCTACAGAAGATGGATCTTCAGGTGTCAAAGGAAACGTTATGGATGCAATCCGTGAAAACGGACTGACAGCAGATGTTGTATATGCATGCGGTCCAAAGCCGATGTTAAAGGCAGTTTCTGATTATGCAAAACAGAATGACATTGAGGCCCAGATTTCTCTTGAAGAGAGAATGGCCTGTGGAATAGGGGCATGTCTGGCATGTGTATGTAAATCAAAAGAAGTTGATGAGCATTCAAATGTAAAAAATAAAAGGATTTGTGCAGATGGTCCGGTGTTTGATTCGAGGGAGGTAGAATTGTAATGAATACAAAAGTAAATCTTGCAGGTGTAGAATTAGAAAATCCGGTTATGACAGCTTCAGGTACCTTCGGATCGGGAATGGAATACGGTAAATTTGTGGACTTGAATAACCTTGGTGCCGTTGTTACCAAGGGTGTGGCAAATGTACCTTGGGAAGGTAATCCTGTTCCGCGTGTGGCTGAAGTGTACGGCGGGATGTTAAATGCTATAGGCCTTCAAAATCCGGGAATAGACTTGTTTGTAAAAAGAGATTTGCCCTTTCTTGCAAAATATAATACCAAAGTCATAGTAAATGTTTGTGGAAGAACATTGGAAGATTATCTTGAAGTTGTGGAAAGATTAGGAGATGAAGATACGGTTGATATGCTTGAAATAAATATTTCATGTCCTAATGTAAAAGAAGGCGGTATAGCTTTTGGTCAGAATGAGAAATCGGTTGAGCATGTAACCAAAGAAATAAAAAAGATTGCAAAACAGCCTGTTATTATGAAACTAAGCCCTAATGTTACGGATATTACGGTAATGGCAAAGGCGGCAGAGGCAGGTGGAGCAGATGTTGTTTCACTTATTAATACAATTACAGGAATGAAGATAGACATCGAAAGGCAGACATTTGTTCTTGCAAACAAAACCGGTGGAATGTCTGGACCGGCTGTAAAACCGGTCGCAGTAAGAATGGTATATCAGGTTGCAAATGCAGTGAAAATTCCTATAATAGGTATGGGAGGTATTTCAACTGCAGAGGATGCTATTGAATTTATGCTTGCCGGTGCAACTGCAGTATCAGTAGGAACGGCAAATTTTGTAAATCCATATACAACAAAAGAGGTTGTTGACGGAATTAAAAGTTACATGAACAGTCACAATATAACAGATATTAATTCTGTTATCGGAGCCGTAAGATAATATATAATTGCTAAATAAATATATTTGTGTTAGAATGAAGTGAAATTATTTTTGATATCAGGAGGATGAGAGTACATGGAACAATATAAACAGGAATTTATTGAATTCATGGTGGACTGTGGAGTTTTAAAATTTGGAGATTTTGTGACGAAGAGCGGAAGAAATACTCCATTTTTTGTAAATACCGGTTTTTATCGTACGGGAGCACAGCTTGCTAAGTTAGGTGAATATTATGCACGTGCAATTAATGATAAGTTTGGGACAGACTTTGATATATTATTTGGACCGGCTTATAAGGGAATTCCGCTGTCAGTTGCTACTTCTATGCAGATTAGTAATTTGTATGGTAATGACGTTAAGTATTGTTCTAACAGAAAAGAAGTAAAAGATCACGGAGATACGGGAATCCTCCTTGGAAGTCCGATAAATGATGGTGATAAAGTTGTAATTATTGAAGATGTTACTACTGCGGGTACATCTATAAATGAGACACTTCCTATCATTAAAGCACAGGGTGACGTAAGCGTTAAGGGACTGGTAGTATCTGTTGACAGAATGGAAAGAGGCCAGGGAGAAAAGAGTGCTTTAGAGGAAATCAGGGATAAGTTTGGATTTGAGACAACTGCTATAGTAACAATGCAGGAAGTTGTTGAGCATTTGTACAATAAAGAATATAAAGGAAATATAATTATAGATGATGAGTTAAAGAGCAGAATAGATGCATACTATGATAAATATGGAGTTGCAAAGTAGAAAGGAAGGTATCTTGGCATGGAAAAATTATACAAATCAATGAAAAATGTTGGAGGAGCTAATATTGCATTTGGTGTTGTTTTGATAGTATGTGGTGTGGCAATAGGTGTTATATCTATTATAAATGGTGCCAAATTATTGAAGGCAAAAGCAGAGATAATGTTCTGATATGAAAAGTAATGATTCAGATAGCAGCAGACGAATGGTGAGAATTAGTCGTTTGCTGTTTGTTGCGTATGTGTTGTGTGTCATTTACTTTATGTTTTTTGCTGAAGGGTTTGGAAGAACTTCAGAAAATCCTGGATATAGGTATAATTTTGATCCTTTTACAGAGATAAAAAGATTTTCGCACATGTTAAATTCAGGATATAGTCTTAAAGCGTTACTGAATCTGTTTGGAAATATTATTGCTTTTATTCCGTTTGGAATATTTCTTCCTGTTTTAAGCAATAACAGGATAAAGTTTGTAAATACAGTTATTTTGACATATATTTTCAGCATTGTTATTGAGACTGTACAGTTATATTTTCAATTAGGTGTTTTTGATGTGGATGATTTGATACTGAATACATGCGGAGGCCTGATAGGGTATTTGATATATGCGATTGGAAAGGCTTGGAGTACAGAATGATATTCTTAAGGAGAAGATACAAATTTACTGATAAACATAATACAAAGATGGGGATTACATCATTTGTATTAGGCAGTCTTGCATTGATTCTGCTTTTTGCGGGTTTAAAGATTGCTTTTGATAAAAAGGGTAATGCAGATATGGTTGTTGGAGTGCTTGGTACATTAGTATTTATTTTTTCAACTGTCGGGCTGTTACTCGGATTGTCAAGTTTTAAAGAGGAAGACAGGTTTCTCCTGTTTTCGTGGATAGGTACAATAACCTGTGGTCTTGTTTGGCTTATGATTATAGGAATCATAGCACTTGGTATGTGAAAAAAGGAAAAATTAATTCAATTATAAAGGAGAAAATGTGATGGCAAAAGTAGGAATTATAATGGGAAGTGACTCTGATCTTGGAGTTATGAAGAAAGCAGCAGATATGCTGGATGAGTTCGGAATCGAGTATGAAATGACAATTATTTCAGCTCACAGAATGCCGGATATATTCTATGACTATGCTTCTAAGGCAGAAGAAAGAGGAATTGAAGTAATTATAGCAGGTGCCGGTGGTGCAGCACACCTTCCGGGTATGTGCGCTGCTTTGTTTGATTTACCTGTAATAGGAGTTCCAATTCATACAAAATCAGTCGGAGGAGTTGACTCATTGTATTCAATAGTACAGATGCCTTCAGGAATACCGGTTGCAACCGTTGCGATTGATGGTGCGGCTAATGCAGGTATCCTTGCTGCGAAGATTCTTTCAGTTTCAGATTTGAAATTGCGTGAGAAATTAAAAACATATAAACAGGGATTAAAAGAAAAAGTTTCTAAAAAAGCACAAAAACTTCAGGAAGTTGGATGCGACGAATATATAAAATCAATGTAATAAATAGAAAGAGGTATATAAAATGGATTATAAGAAAGCCGGAGTTGACATTGAAGCGGGATATAAGTCAGTAGAATTGATGAAAGATCATGTAAAAGCAACCATGAGATCAGAAGTATTAACAAATCTTGGAGGATTTTCAGGGGCATTTTCACTTACAAAGATTAAAGAAATGGAAGATCCTGTATTGTTATCAGGAACTGACGGTTGCGGTACAAAGGTAAAACTTGCATTCATACTTGATAAGCATGATACAATCGGAATTGACGCAGTTGCAATGTGTGTTAATGATGTTGTATGCGCAGGAGGCGAACCTCTCTTTTTCCTTGATTATATAGCATGTGGAAAGAATTATCCTGAAAAGATAGCTACTATCGTAAGCGGTGTTGCAGAAGGATGTAAACAGTCTGAATGTGCACTTATTGGCGGTGAGACAGCTGAACATCCGGGATTAATGCCTAAAGACGAATATGATTTAGCAGGATTTGCCGTAGGTGTTGTTGACAGAAAAGATTTGATTACAGGAGAGAATATCAAACCGGGAGATGTTTTGGTAGGCATAGCTTCAAGTGGCGTTCACAGTAACGGATTTTCACTGGTTCGTCAGGTGTTTAATATGAGTGAAGAGGCATTGAATACATATTATGATTCTTTAGGAAAGACATTAGGCGAGGCACTTATTGAGCCTACAAGAATCTATGTAAAGGCACTTAAGAAAATTAAAAATGCAGGAATAACTATTAAAGGATGCAGCCATATTACAGGTGGAGGATTCTATGAAAATATTCCTAGAATGCTTCCTGATGGAGTAAGAGCAGTAGTGAAAAAGGATAGTTATGAGGTACCGCCTATCTTTAAAATGCTTATGAAAGACGGAGATATTGCTGAAGAGATGATGTATAATACATTCAATATGGGTATTGGAATGGTACTTGCATTGGATGAACAGGATGTTGAAAAGGCAATGACTGCAATTGAAGAAGCCGGAGACACAGCATTTATCATAGGTAATATTGAGACCGGTGAAAAAGGAGTTACATTATGCTAAAAATAGCCGTACTGGTATCCGGAGGCGGAACAAACCTTCAGGCAATAATTGATGCTGTAAAGTCAGGAAAAATTACCAATACATCTATAGAAGTTGTAATTAGTAATAATAAAAATGCTTATGCACTTGAAAGAGCAGAGAAGAATAATATCAAAAATGTTTGTATTTCTCCAAAAGATTTTAATGACAGGGCGGAGTTTAATGATGCATTGTTAGGTGAAATCAACAAATATGAGCCGGATTTGGTAGTATTGGCAGGATGCATGGTTGTGCTTCCGGAGAGTCTTATAAAGAGTTATCCTAACAGGATTATTAATATTCATCCTGCATTGATTCCGGCGTTTTGCGGAACTGGATATTATGGACTTCGTGTCCATGAGAAAGTGCTCGAAAGAGGTGTTAAGCTTACAGGTGCAACAGTGCATTTTGTTGATGAAGGCACGGATACGGGGCCTATCATTATGCAAAAGGCTGTTGAAGTTAAATATGGTGATACACCTGAAGAACTGCAAAAGAGAGTTATGGAGCAGGCAGAGTGGGTAATAATGCCGGAAGTAATTAATCTTATTGCAAATGGTAAGGTTGAAGTGATTGACGGTATAGTAAAGATATCGTAGTTAATAGAAAAACACGTAAGAAAGGCATGGATTCTAAAATGAAAGTTTTATTAGTAGGCGGTGGCGGAAGAGAGCATGCTATTGCATGGAAAGTAAGCCAAAGCGACAAAGTAGATAAATTGTATTGTGCTCCGGGAAATGCCGGAATTGCAGAGCTTGCTGAATGTGTTGATATTTCTGTAATGGATTTTGACAAATTGGTAGAGTTCGCAAAGGAAAAAGAGATTGATTTAACTATAGTAGCACCGGATGATCCTTTGGCAGCAGGTGCTGTTGATGCATTTGAAAAGGCCGGACTCAGAGCATTTGGTCCTAGAAAAAATGCAGCAATTCTTGAAGGTTCAAAGGCTTTTTCGAAAGATTTGATGAAAAAATATGATATTCCTACCGCAGCATATGAAACATTTGATTCTGCTGAAGATGCACTTGCATATTTGGAGACTGCGGATTTTCCTATAGTTTTAAAAGCTGACGGACTTGCACTTGGAAAAGGTGTGTTAATCTGTAACACAAAAGAAGATGCTAAGGCCGGCGTAAAAACATTGATGCTTGATAAACAGTTTGGTTCTGCAGGAAATCGAATTGTAGTTGAGGAGTTCATGACAGGAAGGGAAGTTTCTGTTCTTTCTTTTGTTGATGGAAATACAATAAAGATTATGACTTCTGCACAGGATCATAAGAGAGCAAAGGATGGAGATCAGGGATTAAATACAGGTGGAATGGGTACATTTTCACCAAGTCCGTTCTATACAGAAGAGGTAGATGAATTCTGTCGTAAGAATATTTATCAGAAAACTGTTGATGCTATGAAAGCAGAAGGAAGAGAGTTTAAAGGTGTTATTTTCTTCGGACTGATGCTGACTGAAAAGGGACCAAAAGTACTTGAATACAACGCAAGATTTGGTGATCCTGAAACCCAGGTCGTTCTTCCGAGAATGAAAAATGATATAATTGACGTTTTTGAAGCATGTATTGACGGAACTCTTGATAAAATAGAACTTGAATTTGAAGATAATGCGGCCGTATGTGTGGTATTGGCTTCAGACGGTTATCCGGAAAAATATGAAAAGGGATTCGAAATCAAAGGACTCGAAAACTTTGAAGGTAAGGACGGATATTATGTTTTCCATGCAGGAAGCAAGATATCCGACGGAAAAATAGTTACAAATGGAGGAAGAGTTCTTGGTGTTACAGCTAAAGGAAATAACCTTCTCGATGCACGTTCTAACGCATATGAAGCGACAAAATGGATAGATTTTGATAATAAATATATGCGAAATGATATAGGAAAGGCTATTGATGAAGCTTAGTGCGGGAGGAAAGATAATGAACAGGTATTTAAAAAATTTATACAGATTGATGCTTCTTATGTGTCTGTTTGTATTGATTTGCAGTGTGAAGGTATATGCTGCTACGGCAAATATTTCAGTGAGCTCATCAAACATAGGAGCAGGTGAAGAAGGAACAGTGACATTTACTGTTTCATCAGATACGAATGTCGGAACATTTGATTTGAGAATAACCTACGATCCTTCAGTGATTGAATATGTCAGCGGTGCCGATCTTGGTGGTAATGGACTGGTGCAGGTACTTAATTCTGATCTTGGACAGACGACTTCCGTATCAAAAGATGTTGTTTTTCGTGGCATTAAAGAAGGTGTTTCGGATATAACTGTTCAGCTTGCAAGCAGTAGTGTTCTTGATATGGGTGCGATGGCAATGGACCTGGCCGGTGGAACCGGTTCTGTTACTGTAGGTAACAGTGTAGCGCCGTCTTCGGACAATAAGCTTACATCACTTCAGATTACCGCTGTTGATGCAGATGGAAATCATCAGGAAATACAGTTTGAGCCTGCATTTTCACCTGATGTAACAGAGTATAAGACTGAGGTTGGAGAAAATATAAAGAAGCTTACAATTGCAGCTTCAGTTTCTGATGCTTCTTCTACAACTAAGGTGTCCGGAGCGAAACTTGTATCTGGTGATAATGTAACGACAGTTTCTGTAACTGCAGCTGATGGCAGCGTAAATGAATATAAGATTTATACTGTCAAAGCAGGTGGAGAACAAAATAGTGAAGAAGCAGCTGATACGCCTGCAGATGCCGGACTTGCTCCTGTTCCTGAAGATTTATCACCGGTGTTTTCAAATAAAACCGGAAAATATGTTATACAGAATTTTGATACCGTAGGTTGTCCGGAAGGATTTACACCGTTTGGCTTTCAGTTTGAAGATAGAACTATTGCCGCGTTATCAGGTTTTAACAACAATGTAGTTATGATTTGTCTTGCTGATGATGAAGCAGGTACCAATGCAGCTTTCTTTGTATATAATCAAAGCAGGGAAGATTTTTCACTTTATAACAGGTATACATCTGAGAATTATTACGTAATGCTTACACCTGAAAGTGATGTTAAAATCCCGGATGGAATGGAAGAAACAACAGTTCAGATAAATGGAATTGATACAAAGGCATGGCAGGGCGGCAGTATTGCAACGGGTTCTAAGGATTATCTTGTATATGCCGTTGATGCAGGCGGTAATATTGGATTTTATATTTATAATTCAGAATCAGGTATATTTACAGCTTATTCAGAATCGGCTTCGTCTTCGACACCTTCAGTTGCATCATCTGACAGTAAATCAGACGAATTGCAGAAGAAAATTGATGACGAAATGATTATCAGGATAGAGATAATAGTATGCTTTGTTATATTATGTATTATTCTGATTGTTTATATTGGATTTTTATTGTATAAGATTAAGAAACTGTCTCCTGATGAAGAAACTGAAGTTAATAATGTTGTTATGCCGGCTGTTAAGCAGCCTCAAAAAGAACTGAAACTTGATCTTGCCATGAAGGCAAATGAAGTCAGAACTGAGGATTTGGCAAATGATGTCCAAAATATATTAGATAATGACGAATCTTTGAAGGAAACAGATGCCGCTTCTGTATCAGAAAATGTTAACAGTGATGAATCACAGAAAAATAATGATGGAGAAAAAAAAGAAGTTTCACTTGAGGATACATCAATGGAGCTTGGCATTGTTTTTGTGGATGTAGAAGATAACGATAAGTAAAAAATATGGGACTTTTGTGATGGTAAAAATATCCATTGTGCAGGAGTCCCTTTTGTGATAGTATTAGTATAACAGGTATAACTCAAAAGTGTACATAGTTACATTTGGAAATGGAGGATGGCAATATGCTGATTACTATTGATTTTAGTAGTGATGAAGCAATATATATGCAACTGAGAAATCAGATAATTATTGCTATCGCTACGGATAGGATAAGGGAAGGAGATACACTGCCGTCTGTAAGACAGCTGGCTGAGACTACAGGGGTTAATATGCATACGGTTAATAAAGCATATTCTGTACTGAAACAGGAAGGAATAGTAAAACTGGACAGAAGGCATGGAGCGGTTGTTGCACTGGATATTAATAAAGCACAGGCACTTGCAGAATTAAAATGCGAGATTCAGATGGCTATTGCAAAAGCAATATGCAAAAATATCTCCATAGATGAAATACACATGGCTGTAGAAGAAATATTTAACAGATATAAAGAATGATTTTGGAGGACAGAAATTTGATTGATAACCGATTTACTAATAAATCAAAGGAGGCTTTGCAATTAGCTGAAAAGATTGCAAAAGAACAGGAGCACAGTTACATAGGGAGCGAACATATATTAGCCGGTCTTGTAATGGTGGAAGATAGTACGTCATCCGTAATTTTAAAAAAGTATGGCGTAACGCTGGAAAAGATAACTGATTTAATGGAAAACTTTATTGCACCGGTAAAATCTGTCGGTGTAGCAGAACCTGAAGGGTTTACTCCTAAAGCAAAGCTTATTCTTGAGAGCAGCATTAAAGAAGCGAAAAGATTTCATGCGACAAAAGTCGGAACGGAGCATCTTTTAACCGCAATTATAAGGGAACAGGACAGCGTAGCTGCACGTCTGATTAATACACTTGGTGTTAATGCGCAGAAAATGTATTATGAAATCATTTTGGCAATGGGACTTGATGTAAATAAATACAAGGATGATATACAAAACGGCAGAATCATGCAGAGTGGACGCTCAAAAGGAAATCAGACATTTTTAACTCAATTTACGACAAATCTTAACGAAATGGTTAAAGTGGGAAAACTTGATCCAATGATAGGACGAGAATTGGAACTTAACAGAGTTATCCAGATATTATGCAGAAGAACAAAGAATAATACATGTCTGATAGGAGAGCCGGGAGTAGGAAAGACAGCCATTGTGGAGGGACTTGCATCAAGGATTGAAAGTGGTAACGTTCCGGATATTATGAAGGAGAAACGTATTTTAACTCTTGATATGGCGGCTATGGTAGCAGGTTCAAAGTATAGAGGTGAGTTTGAGGAACGTATCAAGAGAGTGCTTCAGGAAGCAAAGGCAGATGGCGATGTTATATTGTTTATAGATGAGATACACACTCTTATAGGTGCCGGTGGTGCAGAAGGCTCACTTGATGCGGCAAATATCATAAAGCCGTCTTTAGCAAGAGGTGAGATTCAGGTTATAGGAGCTACGACAGTTAACGAATATAGAAAGCATTTTGAAAAAGATGCCGCTTTATCGAGAAGGTTTCAGTCTGTAATGATAGAAGAGCCTACAGAAGAAGAGTCAGTGGCCATCCTTAATGGGTTAAAGGCAAAATATGAAGAACATCATAATCTTACGATAAGTGACGAGGCCATAAATGCCGCAGTGAAACTTTCAATAAGATATATAAATGACCGATTCTTACCTGATAAAGCGATCGACCTTATAGATGAGGCTGCTTCAAAAGTAAGACTTACCACATCAAATGAGAATACAAAGATAGGTAAGCTTACAAATGATATTAAAAGGCTGTCTGAAGAAAAAGAAGAGGCAATCATTTCAGAAAACTATGAGCTTGCATCTTCACTTAGAAAAGAACAAAATAAAAAACAGGCTAAACTTGACAAGCTTTTGGCAAAGCAGGATTCTGTCCTTGAAAACAGAAAGACAGTTGATGAGATTGATGTTGCTCTGGTAGTTTCACAGTGGACGAAAATTCCGGTTAAGAAGGTTGAAGAGTCTGAGATGGAGAGATTATGCAGGCTTGAAGACGAATTGCACAAACGCGTAATCGGACAGTCAGAGGCTGTGTCTGCTGTTTCAAAAGCAGTAAGAAGAGGAAGAGTAGGCTTAAAAGATCCTAAGAGACCTATAGGTTCATTTTTATTCCTCGGTCCGACAGGTGTTGGAAAGACAGAGCTTTCTAAAGCATTAGCAGAGAGTGTATTTGGCAGTGAGAAATCTGTCATAAGAGTTGATATGTCTGAATACATGGAGAAACACAGTGTATCAAAGATGATTGGTTCACCTCCGGGATATGTCGGATATGAAGAAGGCGGACAGTTAAGCGAACAGGTAAGAAGACATCCATATTCTGTCGTTCTGTTTGATGAAATAGAAAAAGCACATCCGGATGTATTTAATATTTTACTTCAGGTTTTAGATGAAGGGCATATAACTGATAATAACGGTAGAAAAGTAGATTTTAAGAATACCATCATTATCATGACTTCAAATGTCGGCGCACAGAGAATTATGGAACCGAAAAGACTGGGATTTGCAACTAAAGTGGATGAGAACGCAGATTATGAAAAGATGAAGAGTGCGGTTATGGAAGAGGTAAAACAGCTTTTCAAACCGGAATTTATTAACAGAATCGATGAGGTTCTGGTATTCCATGCACTTACCAAGGATGAGATGAAGCAGATTGTTACAATTATGCTAAAAGAAGTAATTGACAGAGCGAAAGAACAGCTTGGAATACAATTAGTAGTTACTGCATCTGCAAAAACAAAGATTGTTGAAGACGCTTATGATAATAAGTATGGAGCCAGACCTTTAAGGAGAAAGATTCAATCTGTAATCGAAGATGGTGTTGCGGAGGAGATTTTGAAAGGAAATGCATCCGCAGGAAACAAGGTGACATTAGGAGTATCAGAAAAAGAATTTAAAATTTCTGTGTCATGACAATAATTGATATAGCAAATTTTGATTGGGTGTTATATAATAGGGGTATAGGATGAATTTTAATAATAATAAAAGTACCAGGAGGATTGACTATGTCAGTTGTGAAAGAACTATTAAGAGCAGAGAAAGACGGCACTATCAGTTTTGGTGATTATGAGCTTGATACAAAGTCAAAGTTACCGGATTTTGAACATAAAGGCGATTTGTATAAAGTGAAGACTTTCAAGGAGATTACGAAACTTGAGAGAAATGGAATGTTTGTATATGAATCAGTTCCGGGCACGACAGTTACAAATTTTAGTGAAGAGAATGATGTTATGGAATTTACGGTTGAAGGAGCAGAGGATGCTCAGGTAACCGTAGAAGCAGAAGATGGAGCAGAATACAAAGTTTTTATTGATAATGCAAATGTAGGCAAGATGAAGGCTAATCTTGGTGGAAAGCTTGTATTAAGTGTTGAACTTGGAGATGCTCCGGTTTCAGTAAAGATTGTTAAAATATAAAAGCAGATTGGAGACTAACGCAGAATGGCAAAAGGAAGAGATACGAAATTCTTTTGCAAGGAGTGTGGTTATGAATCAGCAAAGTGGCTTGGACAGTGTCCGGGTTGCAGAGAGTGGAATACTTTTGTAGAGGAGCCGGCTGGGAATAAAAAATCCCCAGCCGGAATTTCTATTCAAAAAGAAGCATCAAAACCAACCCTGTTAAAAGATATTTCCATGGAAGATGAAGAACGTATTAATACGAATATAGATGAGTTAGACAGAGTGCTTGGTGGCGGAATCGTTGAAGGTGAACTGGTATTGGTAGGCGGAGACCCGGGAATAGGAAAGTCCACGTTGCTGCTTCAAATGTGCAGAAATCTTGCTAACGATGTGCAGAAAAAGGTTCTGTATATTTCCGGCGAAGAGTCTTTAAAACAGGTCAAACTAAGAGCTCTGCGTATAGGAAATATTGACGAACATTTTAAATTATTTTGCGAAACAAACTTAAACAGAATTAAGGATGTCGTAACAGAAGAAAATCCTGATGTAGTCATTATAGACTCTATTCAGACTATGATTTGTGAAGAAGTAACATCTTCGGCAGGCAGCGTGAGTCAGGTCAGGGAATCGACCAACATTTTATTACAATTGGCAAAAGGACTTGGTATTGCCATATTTATCGTTGGACATGTTACAAAGGAAGGCGTAGTTGCAGGTCCAAGGGTTCTTGAACACATGGTTGACACGGTGTTGTATTTTGAAGGCGACAGGCATGCTGCATATAGAATCTTGCGTGCCGTAAAGAACAGATTTGGCTCTACTGACGAGATAGGTGTATTCGAGATGCGACAGGACGGCTTGAAGGAAGTGGCTAATCCCTCTGAGTATATGCTCCAGGGTCGCCCTGAAAATGTATCCGGCACAGTAACATCCTGCTCTGTAGAAGGGACAAGACCAATCCTTATAGAAATCCAGGCGTTACTTAGCAGGACAAACTTTGGACTGCCAAGGCGGACAACTGTCGGAGCTGACTTTAACCGTGTGAATCTTTTAATTGCCGTCCTTGAAAAGAAACTTGGAATCAAGCTGTATGAAAACGACGTATATATCAACATTGCCGGTGGTCTGAAGATTAACGAACCCGCCCTTGACCTTGGAATTGTCCTTGCCATTATATCAGGCTACAAAGATAAGGTTATAGATTCCAAGACAATCGCATTTGGTGAAATTGGCTTATCCGGCGAGATAAGAAATGTAAGCATGGTTTTACAAAGGGTGCAGGAGGCAAAAAAACTTGGCTTTGAAACATGTATCATGCCAGAGGCATCATTAGAAATTGTAAAAAATGAAAGCGGTATAAAAATAATCGGGGTAAAAAATCTAAGAGATCTTATGAAACTTATATAAAAATCATCACTTATACATTCAAATATTCTTTTGTAATTTCAAAAATGCCTGTACTGCTAAGTTCTGTTCGGAGAAATATGAACGCGGCAGTACATTGGTCGGCATATTACACACATTATTAAGTTTAATTTGGAAAAAAGCACTTAAAAAACCCTAAATGCCAAAATGTGTGACAAGTCAAGGGTGCCGGAGTGAAAAGCAAGTAGAAAAAAACATATGAAAAAGCAAAAAGGCGAAAAAATATGACAAGTCAAGACGGCCGGCGTGAAAAGCAAGTAGAAAAAAGCATGTGAAAAAGCAAAAAGGCGAAAATATATGACAAGTGAAGACGGCCGGGTGGAAAAGCAAGTAGAAAAAAGCATATGAAAAAGCAAAAAGGCGAAAAAATATGACAAGTGTAGATGGCCTGGTGGAAAAGCAAGTAGAAAAAAACATATGAAAAAGCAAAAAGGCGAAAATATATGACAAGTGAAGACAGCCTGGTGGAAAAGCAAGTAGAAAAAAGCATATGAAAAAGCAAAAAGACGAAAATATATGACAAGTGAAGACGGCCTGGTGGAAAAGCAAGTAGAAAAAAAGCATATGAAAAAGCAAAAAGGCGAAAATATATGACAAGTCAAGACGGCCGGCGTGAAAAGCAAGTAAGAATTAAAAAAATAGAAAGAAATGAGGGGTTATAAATGAAAAATCTAGAAAGAGAACTAATCATAGATAAGTATAAAACAGAAGAATTATTAAAGAATGTTAATAATGAAATTAAAACACTCAAGCGCGACGATGCCAAAATTAGAGCATCATTTAACGGAAGTAGATTGCAGATGTATATAAAAGAATCAACAAATGAATCTGAAAGATATTTACCATTAGCTGAAAAAGACAGAGCCCAAAATATAGTTAAATCTGAATATTTATCTAAGGCTAAACTTGCTTTAGAAAAGAGAAATAAATTACTGGAAAAAGCTATAATTGAGTTGCAGAACACGAGTATTCAAAATGTGTACAAAAAAATGGGAAAAGGAAAACAAAGCTTACTCGAACCTATAGAAATAACAGATGAAGTATATAGAAGAAATTGGGAAAAGTGTGAATATGAGGGAAAACCGTTTATGGAGGGAACTGGTGAAATCTATACAGATAGGGGAGAAAGGGTAAGATCAAAATCTGAAAAGATAATTGCAGATAAGCTATACAAGGAGAATATAGCATATAGATATGAGTATCCAGTTGCATTCTCTGAGATAACGCTGTATCCAGACTTTACAATATTAGATGAAATCAATAGAAGGGAAATAATACTTGAGCATTTTGGCTTGATGGATAATGAAGAATATGTCAATAATGCACTTTCAAAAATACAGATATATGCAAGTGGCGGGTATATATTGGGCGATAATCTTTATATAACTATGGAAACAGCTTTAAGACCAATGGATAGTAGAATTCTAGATGGAATTATAAAAAAGATAAAAAAATAAGCTACATAGTATTGATTCAAAAAAACTTGTTAAGATTACAAATAAGCAACTAAAGGAAGTTCAGCCACTTTTCCGATGAGAGAGTTTGTCAAGTAAAATTTGGCGGTCAGTAATGACCGCCTTTCTGGTACAAGCTCCAAAAAAAACAAGGCATTTTAGAATAGAAAAAACAATTATATTACGAAATAGCAATTATTTTAAGGGAATTTACAAATAAGCAATAAAAGTGATATAATGTAGTAAATGTACATTGAAAACTAAATATCGAAGGAGTATGTTATGATTGAAAAAATTTTGAGTAAATATTGATGAATTTTAATGTTTACGATGTTGACGGTTTTGTTTCTAACTTTATTCGCTTTTTATGGTATCAGTTGTGGAGTGTTATTTAGAAACATTGGAAACATTTTAAAACATATGTAAAAAAGATTGTTTATAGCGATAATATAAAACAATATGAACAACAAAGTTCAAGTAATTGAAAGGAAGGTGCTTTTTATGGGCAAGTTAATCAAAAAAATTACAATTTTAGCAACTTTATTAACATTTGCACTTGGAACTATTGTATATGCTGATGAGGAAGAAACCATCTCTGCAAACGAAGATAAGGAATTAGTTCTTTATAACGCTGACGGAGATATCAACGGAGACGGTGAAGAAGATCTATGGATTGGATTCAGATGGCTAGATGAAGATGGTTATACTTGTTTTGATATTACTTATGCCGGAAAGACATTACAAGAACTTGAAGATGAAGGGTTTACTATTGAATATGCAAAAATTGATGAAAAAGCATTTGTTACAACTGGATGGTTAAAACTAAACGATATTTTTGATTTTTTGAATCCTATATCTGGTATAGGATATAATATTTACAAAATTAGACTTCTTTATAACGAAAATATTATATCAGTATCTGATTCATTTAGATACTCTTCAGAAAATCCAAATTTTCCAATTGCTATATCATCAACACCTTATTCTTATGATGATGCCAGCCTTGATGGAAAAAGTATAAAAATAACATTAAAATATGATGACTGTTTAGAACTAATAAATCCACAAGTTGATGCTTCAATATCTTTCAAACTTTATTTATTCAGCCATGATCCAAAAGAAATGAATATTCAATATTCTATAACAAACTTTGAATATAAAAATCATTCAGAAACTGTAACAATTAACGAAGTTCCTTACGATTTAAATTATTGCATAATAACATGTATTTGTAATTTCGGGCATATAAACAATTCTTATATAGAAAATGACAAGTTTTTATCACTATACGATATCAACACATTTAACCTTATTGGAACAAATTACAATACAGAACCAAACACTGTAACATATACATTATATACTTACAAAGATCAATCAAAGAATCCTCAAAAAAAAGCAGTTATCACAGAACACACTAATTCTTTACCATTATCAGAATCTACTACTCTTAATGTAAACATTTTATCAGATGAAATTTCAGCTGATGATATAACATTTGTAAGTAGTGATAATTCAATTGTAACTGTTGATGAAAATGGATTAGCTACTACTAACTCTGTTGGAACAGCATATATATATGCAGAAAGCAAAACTTCTGATGAAGTTTATGATTACTGTATTATAAATGTATATGATAGCAATGTATTAGTTCCTGTCTCATCTATTAAATTAAATACAGACTTTGTTACTTTACAGCCTGGAGATGAAACAAAAATGACAGCCACTGTATTACCAGAAAACAGCATCGATAAATCTGTAGTATGGTCAAGCAGTGATGTAAATGTTGCATATGTTTCACAAGACGGAACAGTTACGGCAGTATCAGAAGGAGAATGTACAATTACCTGTACCAGTCTCTATGATGAAAATATCACAGCTACTGTGGCGGTAAAAGTTAATTCACCGGCCATAAAAATATCAAAGATAACAGTAAGCGGCCAAAAGAGTGTTAATGCCGGCAAAAAATTCAGATTAAAAACAAGCATTTCTCCTGAAAATGCTACAAAAACAGACTTAAGCTATAAAAGCAGCAGCACAAAATACGCAACAGTAAATTCAAAAGGTGTAGTGACCACCAAAACAGCAGGAGCAGGAAAAACAGTAACGATAACAATCACAGCAAATGACGGAAGTAATGTGTCGGCAACTTATACATTTAAGATAAATCCGATAAAAGTTACAAGGATAAACCTTACTGCATCAAAGACTTCTGTAAAAGCAGGTGCAAAACTAAAAATAAACGCAATAATAATGCCGTCAAATGCGACAGATAAAAGCGTAACATTTAAGCTAAGCAACACAAAATATGCAACAATCAATTCAAAAGGTGTCCTTACCGCGAAAAAAGCAGGAAAAGGTAAAAAGGTTAAAGTGACAGCCACTGCAAAGGACGGAAGCAAGGTAAAGGGAAGTATTACTATAAAGATTAAATAATACTTAACTGACACATGCACTAAAAAAACATTTAGATTCATGACGTAAAATGAGTAAATGCAAAGATGATTTTTCAGGAAATCCCCCAATAGTATGTGGTTACAAACTATCGCCTGTGTACTAAAATATGGAAAACAAGTTTTAGTACGCAGGAAATTGTGGGGATGGAAGCAAAAAGATTTCTCGGCGTGATGGTATCAGGAACTTATTATCAATATACCAGACTGTGTTCTGACGTTCTAAAAAATTTTTGCCTTTTAAAAGTGAAGGTGTGAGAATTACTTCTTCAGTGGGTATTTCTCGTTTATTTAATGCTAACCGTTGCGGCAAAAAGAAAATGATTGTTACAAATAAAGTTATGTGGTACACAATATTACATGACTTGCCGGGATAGGAGATAAAAAATTATCAGTCGTCACACTGATAGGAAAGGAGCATTCATGGAAGTAGTAAAAAGTATCGATGATTTTAAGCGTTTTATAGAATTGAATAGAGATAAGCTGTATGCAAATGCTGAGAATGCAGACGATATATCTTTAGATGACGAGTGGATGCAGGAGAATCAGTGGGATGAGGTTTATAAGCAAGAGGGGAAAAAAGATGGAAAAATATAATTTAGGCGAAGTATGGTGGACTGAGTTTCCGTTTGAGGAAATAGATATCACAAAACGCAGACCAGCTATTGTTATTGATGAAGATACCATTGCTGTTATTACTATGATGGTTACAAGTAAAGATAAGCAGAATCCATATAGTATAAAAATTTATAACTGGCAGGCAGCCGGACTAACAAGAGAATCATGGGTAAGAATTGACAAAATTGTCCGTATGGATGAATGGCGAATGGAAAAGAAAATAGGAAATCTGTCTAAGGATGATTTGTTGAAAATAAGTCAGTTGGTTGCAGAACATATATCAGGAAAATATCATGAGTTTTCGTTATTGGCTGTAACGAATGCGTCAGGCAAGTATTTGCAGGTTTATGATGAAAGATGGAAGTGTTGGTTATTTCCATATTATCGTACAGAGGAATCAAACAAGGAAAATATCGATAAGCATGCAAGTAATCTCCTTAAAATGGCTGTTACTACATCATATGTCGCTAATGCACCACATTGCAAATATTCACAGAGTGATATTGACCGAATTAACTGTAAACATGAAGTGGGGGATATCGTATTATCATCAGCTGAGAAAGCTGTTTTCGAAAGTGTATCAAAACATATCTGTTGTTACAGTGGAAAAATATTAGAAAAATTTACACACTCTGAATTACCATGGTTATTGGCACGAGGAGAACTTACGGAAACAGAGATATCGGATAGAGTGATTACAAAGGAGAGCATAGGAATGTATTTCAACGGTGTGAAAGAAAAGTATAATATGCTTAATCCTAATGATATAAAAGAATATGCACAAACAATGTTTCAACAAATTTAGGTGAAATAATTAGTAGTATTTACAGTCAAATCATGTCGAAATCCTTTTTGCACAGTAATATCTGAAAAATGTATTCAGCATTATCACTCATTTGTCAATAAGAGTTAAAATGGGTGAGAACAAGCAAAATAAGAGTGAAAAACTAGTATAGTCGTTTTTAAATACACCCACTTTATATTTGTCTATGATTCCATCTGCGGCGTTATCGTCAATCGACGTAGCCACCGGCTACGCCTCATTCCTCTGCCTTACAGAGTGAAATCATATCCACAATATAAAGTAGGGTTAATTTAAAACGACTATACTAGAAATAGGCAGCAAAATACTACACAGAAAAAACTGTTACTATTCACAGCTCATCTCCCGACATTCGGATTTCCCGCTGCTTCGCAGCTCTCTCGGTGCTACGCACCTGAAATCCTCATTACGGGAGAGGTTCCTGCTTCACAGCCGATTACAGAAAATAAGCAGCTTCTAACGTGCAAGCACGACGAATCTGCTTATTTTCTGTAATCGGCTGTGAATAGTAACAAAAACTATAAAAAATTTCAAAAAAGTAGTTGACAATGTCGAAAAATGGTGGTATTCTATCATAGCTGTCTGAAAAACACGAAGACAGCAAATAAAAAAATAAAAAAGTTGTTGACAAGCGCTTGAAGTTATGATAAACTATAAAAGTTGCTGGTG
>CAMHLZ010000026.1 GCA_946186125.1 uncultured Lachnospira sp.
AGATTTGATATATATTTCAGAAAATGTTGAGAAGGTAACGATTGATTCAGATAATATTCATATAGATGACTTTTTGGCAAATGGATTGATTTATAGTATAGATGGGGGATTTGCATATACTGATAAATCGTATGATCTTGTTGAATACGGAATTCAAAGAGGGCATAATGTAAGAAGACCTAGAAAAAAACCAGAAAGACAAATATTGGCGATAACTACAGATGAAGAAATTGAAGCAATGTTTAAACTTTGAAATAGTTATTGCTAGCAAATGATTAATTGTGTTAGAATATCGTTTAAGGAAAGTACCCATGACAGGGTGGTAGCCTCCCGAGTTTATGATACCGGTTTACCGGAATACATAGGAAGGGAGGTGGCGCCGATGACGGCTTATGAGATCATTTCGATTTTCATTGGGATATTAGCATTGTTGATGTCCTTTGGTAGCTTGATTGTAGCGTTGCTTGCCTTTCTCGATAAAGAGAAAAGCTCTTCGAGGAAGAGCAGGCGAAAATAAAAATGCCTATCCTGTCTGCCAACAGGATAGGCGGTGTCCTTAAGGACATTAATTAACCTAAACTCGGAGCATCCACCTTTGGAGTGGGTGCTTTCTGTTTACTTAAATATTATCATGTTATGTTTGATATTTCAAGAAGTTTCGTTCAATTTGGGGAAACTTTCACAGTAAGTCTGTCAGTTCCCTTCTTCACTACCATACTATCATCAAGCAGGTGTTGCTTGATTTCTTCAATGTTTTCATTTATATGCTGTAAACTGGCATTGTATTCTTCTTCTGAATATTCATCTTTGGCATTCATCAGATTTTCTCGGATTTCTAAAACTTTCATATAAGTACATAATTTTTTGTTAATAATATTGCTTTTAAAGGACATCTTTACAGTGGAAGGTATGAAGTTACCTTCTTCGTCCTTTTCTGCCTCGAATTTCATATCAATCTGATCGTCCAGCTTAAACAGTAAGGACAACACATCTGAAACAGTTTCTATATCAAAATCCATAAAAATATTGATGCTGATACCTAATGCGTTGGCAATCTTCAGTAGCTGATCTGGCTTTGGATTGCGAATACCATATTCATATTTCTTAATTGTAGCGGAGTTTATGCCGGACAGTTGACCGAGCATTTCCTGCGATATTCCACGCATATTGCGAAAATATTTAATCTTTTCCCCAGTAGTCATGAAAACAGCTCCTTTATGTTTTGATAAAACTATTCTATCACATTGGGACACATTTGTGTATAAAAAATTAAAATAAATACTTGACAGACACAAATGTGTACTTATATTTATGAACAGTAAGATTACTAAGGTTTATTCCCTTACGTTCCAAATATACTTTCATGCTTCTGTATCCGGCTACACCATTATGCTCATGATATATTTCCTGTATCATCTCCTTTGTTTTCTGTTTCTGTGCACAATAATCAGACTTCCTGTTTTTTAGAAAGTTATAATATGCATTTGGAACTATATGTAATCTTTTTAACAACCATCGCATAAATGTATACGTACAATTTTTTCTTAAACTCTGGTTCATAGTTTCATGGCATAACAAAATCCTTCTTTCTTTGATTTTGATATTATATCTTAAAAGCCACTTGTGTTACAACTATATTATACCACTTCACTTTTTAGTTTTAATTCTATGATTAAATTCGTTTGCTGCCTTGGACGGTTTTATATCCTTAGAGGGTGGCAGTGATGAATTTGAGCTGTCATTATTGATAATACGTCTAAGACGTTCGTTATCATCTTTTAACCTGGTATTTTCAATTTTTAAAGCTGAATTTTCTTTTTCCAGAGAATCTATTTTATCGTTAAGATGACTAATTTCAATCTTGTGTTCTATTTTTGTGTTTTCAAGGGTGGATTCCATCTTATCCAGTCTATTCATAGTTTCTTCCAGTTGTTTAAAATATCGCGACTATAATCTGATTTCATGAAAATCTTCTCCTTTCAAACTGATAACACCATAATAACACAACAATCCGTTTTTGGCGAATGTATGAATTTTTGCATTCGTCATAATGACGGTGGATAAACTGAATAATTTTTGTGGTATTCCGTGAATAAAAAGAGTAAATATTTGAAAAAGTCATCATCTATGCATATAAGTTGAAAAACTTATACACAATTTCAAAATCTATATGACAAGAATCAATTAAAAAAAATCTTTTGGTGGATAAGTCTCACCAAAAGATTTTTTATTTTCTCTATTTTGACTATATAGATAATCCCCCGGCTGAACTGTTACTAAAAATGAATGAAATAATAAAAAAAGTCTTGACAATAAATAAATATATATATAATAATTGTGCTTGTAGCTTGGTAATATCGAGGTGCGGGTTGCCAGTCATGATTTGCATAATACATAATAGACGAAGCTTCGCAAATCAACTAAGGAGAAACCGCTATGAAAAAATTTAAGAGAGTAACTATTGTATTAAGTATGTTTATTTGTATATTCTGTATAACTGCATTTGCAAATGCAGGAAGCTATACTTCAACGTATGAAATGACAGGTGGAGTGTTTTCTAAATGGATTCATCCTACTAGTAAATGTACGATTACTGTATATCCTAAATCTGGCACTGATGGGCAGGATATGGGAGTGATTTGGGCGAAGAAAACTGCTTTGGGATGGGATGGAAAGCAAAAATGGACTTCATCAACTCAACCCGGAACTGTAACTTTTAAGTCAAGTAAAAAAAGAAAGGTATGGTTGAGAAATTATACAGGATTCAAATGGACAGGTAGTGTATCATTTACGTGGGATTAGGTGGAAAATATGTTTATAGTTGATATTCACGGTACTATAATATTACTAGTATTAATATTGTGCTGTTTGATAACATTTTTTGTTTGCAAGTTAAAAGAGTGTAAATACAGATTTGGATTTTATTTGTTGCTCGAGTGTTATATTTTGTTAATGATTAAAGTGGTAATTATGCCTATATTCATTATGAACAGTAGTACACGTGAAGAGTTTTTTAAACATATGGAAAAAAGCATAGTATACAATGTGCAGATTATACCGTTGAGAAGTTTTTTAAATATACTTTCAGTCAGCTCTTTTTCATCGATGATTCAAATTGTTGGTAATATAATATTACTTATGCCGATTGCGTTTATTGTAGTTTGGTTGATTGAAGGTAGTCGGAAATGGTTTGTTGTAGGTTTTGGATTATTGATAACAATACTGATAGAAGCTGTTCAATATGTGATAAATATTACTACAATGTATCCGTGTCACGCTGTTGATATCGATGATATAATATTAAATTATTGTGGATATTTATTGGCAGTGATGCTAATTTATCAGATAAAACGAAATACACCTGATATATTTTTTAGAGTAAAAAAATGTTTTGTAAAATAACTGAGAAAATGCGGGCAGTATTGGTCTTACATACCAATACTGCCCGTGTTTATGGAAATCCAATACTATTTCACTTTTTCACCATTAACATAGTTGAATCAGAATCAATGGTTATATTAATTTCACCAGTTGCCATTATGTGTCTTTGTCATGTTTCCGGTTAGAGATGAATTTGTTATCGTAACACTGTTTTTACCTTCAACTACAACAGCTTCACTGTTATTAGATATAAGTTCAGCACCGTCAACTACAATATTTGCAGTTGAATATATTGCGGGACTTCCAAGTCCGTTACTTACATATTTGCCACCACTTACATTTAGATTTCCGCCACCTCTGTCGCTTCTTATGGCAGCTGACGAATTTCCGGTAGTTTCAACATCGAGATTTGATGCATTTAAGGTTGCACCGCCTGTTACCATAAGCCCGCCGGAATTGTTGCTTGAGGTCACAATCTTTGAATCAGAAACATTTACAATAGTTCCTTCTCCCGTCAGATGTATAAGTTTCAGAAGAAAGTGTGGTGTCAGATGTTATGGTAGTATTAAAGCAATGGGCAAAGGAAATAAAAAAGCTATCGAATCCTCAGTTGCCTACAAGGCACTGGTGAGAATCGGAGCGATTTATAAGCTGGAAGAAGGCTTAAAAACACTTTCTCCGGAAGAGCGTTCAAAAGAGAGACAATCTTCAATCAGACCGTTGGTTGAAAAATACTTTGCGTGGATAAAAGAAGTTCTTGCAAGCGGTGCCGTTCTTCCTAAGAGTGAGACAGCAAAAGGTTTAAAATACAGTATCAATCAGGAAGAATATCTGAAGGTGTTTTTGACAGATGGTGAAGTTCCTATTGATGATTCTGCATCGGAGCGTGCGTTAAGAAATTTTACAATAGGTCGAAAAAATTGGGTAACTATAAACACTGTCCGTGGAGCACAGGCAAGTGCCATTAAACAGGCAAATGAAGCAATTATCCAGATAAGTGACCGTTTTCTTCTTGACATTTATTAGGAGTGATTATATAATGTCATAAGGTTAGTGAATACTAACTAACGTATAGAAAAAGAGGTGAATAACATGGAAAACTTTCTTGAGATCAAAGAATTGAAGAAAAGCTTTGGAAACGGAGAAACAAAACAGGATGTATTAAGGGGGATGGACTTCACCGTTAAGAAAGGTGAGTTCTGTGTACTTCTCGGTCCTTCGGGTTCCGGTAAGTCTACTCTTCTTAATATCATAGGTGGAATTGATACACCTGATTCGGGGTATGTAAGTATTAATGGGGACAAGTTAGAAGACATGAGCGAAAAGCAGCTGACACAGTACAGAAGGAAACATTTAGGCTATGTATTCCAGATGTATAATCTGATACCGAATCTTAACGTGAAAGAGAACATTGAGGTAGGCGCATATCTGTCGGATAATCCGCTTGATGTTGAAGAGGTTATAACCACCTTAGGCCTTCAGGACCACAAGTATAAGTATCCTAATCAGTTATCTGGAGGACAGCAGCAGAGAGTGTCAATTGGAAGAGCAGTAGTGAAGAATCCGGACATTTTAATGTGCGATGAGCCGACTGGTGCATTGGATTACAAGACTTCTAAGGAAATTTTGTCGCTTATAGAGGATTGCAACAGAAAGTATAATAGTACAATCATAATGGTTACGCATAATGAGGCTATAAAATATATGGCAGATCATGTTATCAAACTAAGGGATGGAGTGGTACGTCATAATGATATAAATGATAAGAAGATTCCGGCTTCAGAGCTTGACTGGTAAGGGGGCGTTTAAAATGAGAAATCCACTTATAAAAAGAATCCCCAAAGAACTCCTATCTGAATGGCACAAATATATAGTTATAATACTGTTTATGATTCTTATGATAGGTCTGGTGTCAGGAATGTATGTCGGACATGACAGTATGCTCGCTTCGATAGAAAAAGGTAAAGAAAAACTTAATCTTGAGGATGGTTCATTTGAACTTAATAAAAAGGCGTCAGAGGAACTGATTGCAGGAATTGAATCGGGTGAAATGGCGGATGTTCGTCAGTACTATATTGATGAAGGAATGAAAGAGGCTGATAAAGAGGTTGAGAAGGCTGCACGGGAAGAACTTCAAATTCAGGTTGAAGACAATATTAAGCAGATGGTAAGAGCGCAGTGTGAAGACTATGGCATAACTGATGAACAGATCATTGAGAATAAGACACAGGAAGCTATGGGTGAGAATCTTGAAAGTGCTTTAAAAGAAGCAAAAGAATCAGACGAGTATAAGAAGACTATAGAAGAAGCCAAAGGGGAAGCACATAAAGAAGTAGAGAAAAAGGTAGATGAGAAATGGGATGAGATAGCAGCTGAATACGGATTAAATGATGAAGGTTTTGAATCTGTTTCCATCAAGGTTTATGACGATTTTTACAGGAATGAAAACGAAGACTTTGATAATGACGGAACTACCGATGCAACCATAAGAATTTTCTCTGACGATGTTGAGATTGATAAGGCGGAAATAATAGAAGGTAAGGCTCCGGAAACTGATAATGAAATTGCTATAGACAGAATGCATGCCGATAATGTAGGTGTGAAGGTAGGAGATACGATTACTGTTGGAGTTAAACAATTCGAGGTAGTCGGACTACTTTCGTACGTTAATTATCTGACATTGCATGAGTCAAATACGGATCTGATGTTTGATGCGTTTGGGTTTGATGTAGCAATGATGACACCTGAAGGATTTGATTCTCTAAGCTCCAGAGTCCATTACAATTATGCTTATCTATATGATGAGAAGCCTGCTGATAAAGAGGCGGAGTCTGATTATGCTGAGAATTTTCTCAAGAGTCTTGTTACACAGACGTTGGTAAATGATAACAAGATAGAAGGCTTTCTTCCGGAATATATCAGACAGGCATCTAATTTTGCACCATCTGATATTGAGGGAGATACTACAGGTACAGGTATTCTTTGTTATATTCTTATTGCCGTTATAGCATTTATCTTTGCGATAACCATCGGTAATACTATTGAGAAAGAAGCGACGGTTATTGGAACACTTCGGGCTTCAGGATATACAAAAGGAGAACTTGTTTTTCACTATATGTCTATGCCTTTCATAGTAACTTTAATAGGTGCTGTGCTTGGTAATATCCTTGGATATACACTTTTTGAGGATGTGGCAGTTAATCTGTATTATGAAAGCTACAGCCTGCCTGCATGTGGAATAGTATGGAGTCCGGTTGCCCTTGTCAAGACAACGGTGATTCCTCTTATACTGATGTTTTTTATCAATTTGTTTGTTATCATTAATAAATTGAAGCTGAGTCCGCTTAAGTTTTTAAGGCGAGACCTTAAGAGAACCAAGCATTCCAAGGCGAAAAGAATCCCATCATGGTCATTTCTTGCGAGATTTCGTTTAAGGAATGTATTTCAGAATCTTCCGAATTATTTTCTGTTGATATTTGGAGTTATATTTATTGAGTTGATGTTGAGTTTTGCGTTTGGTGTACCCGATTCACTTACCAACTACAAGGAAAAAGCACCGTCGATGATATTCGCTGATTATCAGTATATGTTGATGGGAAGTGAGGATGATGATGGTAACGAAATAGTAACATCAGAAGAAAGTGCAGAGCGTTTCAGTACGGCTTCACTTATGTATCCAAAAGATGAGCATCAGACGTTCAGGGAAGGTTTTGGAAGCGGAGAAGATGAGTCTGTAACAGTATACGGAATCATACCTGATAGCAGATACGTTGATATAGGTAAAGGACTTTCCCAAGATGAAGTATATATATCAAGTGCTTTTGCGTCGAAGTTCGACATAAAAGAAGGAAACACAATAACTCTTCATGAGGAGTATGAAAACAAAAAGTATCATTTTGCAGTAAAAGGTGTTGTGGAATATGATGGCGGAGTTGCAGTGTTTATGCCTAATGAAGAATTTAATAGGGTGTTTGATAAAAAAGAAGGCGATTTCTCCGGATATTTTTCTGAGAATAAGATAAATGATATCGATGACAAATACATAGCGATTGTAATTACGGTAGATGATATAACCAAGGTAACCAGACAGCTTGAACATTCAATGGGAAGTATGTTTGAAGTATTCAAATATGTCCTTGTAGTTCTTGCCGCAGCACTCATTTATCTGCTTACTAAGATAATAATAGAAAAAAATGAGAATGCCATATCCATGGTTAAAATCCTGGGATTTAAAAATGGTGAGATTGCATCGTTGTATATTGTGCCTACAGCAATCATTGTAGTCCTCGTATCAATACTAAGCTTTGTTGTAGGATTCTTTTTAATGATATACATATTTAAGATTTTCATGATGTCGATGGATGGCTGGTTTGAATTCTGTATGAAGCCTGTATCTATGATGCTTTCAATAGTATATCTTCTCGTCGGATATGCTGTAGTGTCGGTGATTGATTATATAAGAATTAGGAGAATACCGATGAGTGATGCACTGAAAAATGTAGAGTAAAATTAAGAGAGTTAGCTAAGCTAACTCTCTTTTTCTTATGCGCCTTGCAGCGCATGTTTCTAACGGATGAAAGTCTGGTATAGTCGGTTATTTGTCTATGATTCCATCTGCGGCGCCTGCGTCAATCGACGTAGCCACCGCTTTGATTTCCTTCCATATCCTATAGTCGATAATGAAACTATATTTTATAAATTTTAGAATTGTAAGATTTCCTATTTCAGAAAACTCATATGAAACAGTAATAATTAATTTGGATCGTGACAAATTTTCAATTGAAAACCTTAAGAAATTGTATGCTAAAAGATGGGGATAGAAACCTCTTTCAGAGAATTAAAATAAACAACATAGTATTACACATTCCTCCGACTTGCAGAGTGAAATCATATCCTAAATATAAGGTTGGGTTAATTTAAAACGACTATACTAGTATAGCTGTTCTTATGGATACAAAGGAAAATGCAGATTTAGAGTACACCCAAAATCGATTGAGAAGATGAAGAATAAAATTCGAGAATTCTTACTTGTATTAGTGCCTGATGATCTTTTAATGTTTTCTGATAAATAGTAAAAAGTTGTTGACATTCCGAACAAGTTAGTATATACTAACATTCGGGTTAGCTGACGCTAACCTGAATGAATCATTTTTTCCCGGAGGTTACTATGTTCCTTCGGGAGGCTCTTAAAAGATAAGAAAGGAAGTATTCATATATAAGTAAAGTAGCAGTAGTTTTTTTTAGCGGAACAGGTAATACTATATCTATGGCACTGGACATTGAAGAAGGTACTAAAGCTGCAGGTGATGAGGTGTCAGTGTTTTGCATGGAAAGATGATAGTACTTTTTAGCTCATACTGTCGACGAGCGAGATAGTGGAGTATTGTGCGCTGACTTTGGCAGGAATTAAAATGGGGAGTTTGCTTTCTGAAAGAAATAATGACAGCAGCTCAGTGGTACAGAGACTTAGAAATGATGGTAAAAACCTGATTGGCAAATGTCGGCAATTGTTTTAAAGGCTGATCCAATATAAATATTATTTTAAGAAAGAAGGAATTTAAGATGAATTATTTGAAAATTGAAAAGGTTATAGGTCGCGAGATACTTGATTCAAGAGGTAATCCGACGGTTGAGGCGGAGGTTTATCTTATTGACGGTACGGTGGGTCGCGGAACTGCTCCAAGTGGTGCATCTACCGGAGAGTTTGAGGCTTTAGAGCTTCGTGACGGTGATAAGGAAAGATATCTTGGCAAGGGTGTCACAAAAGCAGTTGAAAATATTAATACTACGATTAATAGTGTGCTTGTCGGGATGGATGCGTCTGACACATATGCAGTTGACGCTGCGATGATAAAATCAGACGTTACTAAGGATAAATCAAAGCTTGGCGCCAATGCTATACTGGCTGTATCTATAGCGGCGGCACGTGCTGCTTCAATCGCTTTAGATGTTCCTTTATATAGATTTTTGGGTGGAGTATCCGGTAATAAGCTTCCTGTTCCTATGATGAACATCTTAAATGGTGGAGCTCATGCGGACAGTGCTGTTGATACTCAGGAGTTTATGATCATGCCGGTTGGCGCGCCAACATTTAAAGAGGCACTGAGATGGTGTGCAGAGGTGTTCCACAAGTTAAGAAGTCTTATCAAAGATATGGGTGATGTCACAGCTGTTGGAGACGAGGGTGGTTTTGCACCTAATCAGCTTAAGAGCGACGAGGAGGCTATCGAAAAGATTTTAGAGGCTATCAAGGCTGCAGGGTTTGAGCCGGGTAAGGATTTTATGATTGCCATGGATGCAGCGTCTTCTGAGTGGAAGAGCGAAAAGGGTAAAGGATATTATAAGCAGCCTAAGTCAGGAAAGGAATTTACTTCGGATGAACTTATAGCGCATTGGGAGTCGCTTGTTGATAAGTATCCGATTATTTCAATAGAGGATGGACTTGATGAAGAGGACTGGGATGGCTGGAAGAGAATGACGGAGAAAATTGGTCACAAGGTTCAGTTAGTTGGAGACGATCTCTTTGTAACTAATACAGAGAGACTTGCTAAGGGTATTGAACTTGGAGCAGCTAATTCAATTCTTATCAAGCTTAATCAGATTGGTTCCGTATCTGAGACACTTGAAGCTATCAAGATGGCACACAAAGCAGGTTACACCGCTATTTCCTCACATCGTTCAGGTGAAACTGCAGACACAACAATAGCTGATCTTGCAGTTGCGCTTAATACCTGTCAGATTAAGACAGGTGCGCCAAGTCGTTCTGAGAGAGTTGCTAAGTATAATCAGTTGCTGCGCATCGAGGAGGAGCTTGGAGAATCTGCAGATTATCCGCAGATGAAAGCATTTAATGTTAATGCTGACTGATTTATATACAGACTATAGAGGAGACAGGACATGAAGTTGAAGGAACTTAAAGAAAATACGGAAGCCGTTGTCAAAAACCTTTCGGGTGATTCGAGATTTATAGGAAGGATAACATCTATAGGACTTACTCCGGGATGTCGTATCAGTGTAATTAAAAATGACAAGAATCGTCCGATACTATTATACTCACGTGATACCATGATAAGTATTAATCGAAGAGAGTGTGAGGGCATAGAGGTTGAGGAGGTGATGGCATGAGCATGGCAACTATTGCGCTTTTAGGTCAGCCTAATTCCGGCAAATCGACTTTGTTCAATGCCTTGACAGGACTGCATCAGCATGTGGGTAACTGGCCCGGTAAGACTGTTGAAAAGAAAGAGGGTTCATTTGCTTATAAAGGTGCAACATATGATGTTGCTGACCTTCCGGGTTCATACAATATTAGAGCACTTATCACATTGCGTAGATTAAGTATGGCACTTGTTAGAAGGACAAAAGGAAATTATGTGAAAATACTATCTTTTAACAGTTTTCTGATTTTGATGGGAGCGCTTGGCTTGTTTCAGCCGACGCTTACAGCGTTGTTGCATAACAGCTCGACGATTGTAATAAGTCTAAAATCCATGACAGACCTGTTAGACAGATAAGATTAGGAAAGTAAAAGCAGTACGGCTGCATGTTTTATGAACCGTACTGCTTCATATGTGTTTTGATTGCTTCGAATGTCTTATCGCTTATATAATGCTCAATACGACATGCGTCCTCGGTAGCCGTTTCCTCATCTACTCCAAGATTTATAAACATCTGTGAAAGAACGGTATGACGTTCATATATTCGTTTAGCCAGTATATTACCGGCTTCGGTAAGTTTGATATAACCATCTGAGTCTTTCTTGATAAGTCCTTCATTTTTCAATAATCCCAAAGCCCGACTCACTGAGGGTTTTGAGTATCCTAAGTAATCTCCTACATCGATTGCGCGGACAGCGTTTGATTTTATAGAAAGAACATATATAGCTTCTATATACATTTCTCCGGATTCTTGTAAAGCCATAGAAATAGTCTCCTTCATCTTTATTTCATATAAAAATAATTTATCACATTATCAATGTGCGTTCAACTTAAAATTTTTCTAATTCTGCAAAATCATATGAAAATATTATAAAAAACAACAATATTATTGTGAAATATTTTCATTGACTTTTTAAATCAATCAAATTATACTAATTATAGTTTGCAGTACCTAACTGCAATGTAAAGCAATGCAATAAATATGCAGAAAGAAAGGGTTAGCTATGACACTTAATGAAGCGGAATTTGGAAAGGAATATATTATCAAGGCAGTTGAAACCGGTGGTGATGAAGAGATGGAAAGCTTCCTCTTTTCACTGGGTTGTTATAGCGGTGAGGCAATAACTGTTGTTGATAAGAGAAAGAACCTTGTGGTATCAATTAAGGATGCAAGGTATAATATTGATCCGGAGCTTGCAGCAGCGATAGAGATATAATCGGAATGATTATTGAATTACGGCGATATATTTGTTATGAGATGGTTGTCTGATAATATTTTCAGGACAACATCTTTTTTGAACATGTGTTAGCGATGGCTAACACATGCGCTGGTTTATATTTGTGAAAGCAACTGTAAATAAGACTAAAAAAACGTTAGCTACAGTTGATTATATATTTCAGACAGAGATGAGAAGCATAGGCGAGTGAGCCTTAAATAAAAAAAGCGAGGAGGAATCGTTATGAGAATTGCGTTAACGGGTAATCCTAATAGTGGTAAGACCACTATGTACAACGCATTGACAGGACGTAATGAGAAGATTGGTAACTGGGCAGGTGTTACCGTGGATAAGAAGGAGAGTGAAATCAAGAAGCAATACAATGATACAGGCAAAGAACTTATTGCAGTTGATCTTCCCGGTGCATATTCCATGTCACCGTTTACGTCTGAGGAAAGTATTACAAGCGGATATGTTAAGAATGAACATCCTGATGCGATAATCAATATCGTGGATGCTACTAACCTGAGTAGAAGTTTATTCTTCACAACACAGTTGCTTGAACTTGGAATTCCGGTTGTGGTAGCTCTTAATAAGAGTGATGTTAATGACAAGAAAGGTAATACTATTGATGAGAAGAAGCTTTCGGAAAAACTCGGATGTCCGGTTATCAAGACTGTATCTATACAGGAAAATGGTATCAGAGATGTTGTAAGAGCTGCAGCAGAGCTTGAAGGTCGAGGACAGAAAGCGCCATATGTCCAGGGAGATATAGATCTTAATGATAAGTCAGCAGTTGAAGATGCAGACAGAAAGAGATTTGAGTATGTTAAGACTCTTGTAAGTGAAGTTGAGAAACGTAAGGTTCTTACAAAAGATAAGAATGTAGGAGATTCAATAGATAAAGTGATAACACATCCAATCATCGGCCTGACGATCTTTGCGGCAATCATGTGGGTTGTGTTTTATGTTTCTCAGACCACAGTGGGAACCTGGCTTGCTGATATATTAGCCGGATGGATTGAAACCTTCCAGGGATGGGCAGGAGATAAGATGGCAGATGCTAATCCTTTATTGTATGCACTTTTGGTAGACGGTATAATCGGTGGAGTAGGTGCCGTTGTAGGATTCCTTCCGCTTGTCATGGTGATGTATTTCCTCATCGCTCTTTTGGAAGATTGTGGTTATATGTCAAGAGCGACGGTTGTACTTGATCCGATTTTTAAACGTGTTGGTCTTTCAGGTAAATCGGTAATTCCGATGATTATCGGTACAGGTTGTGGTATCCCGGCAATTATGGCATGTCGTACAATACGTAATGAGAGAGAAAGACGCTCAACAGCGATGCTTGCGACATTTATGCCTTGTGGAGCTAAGCTTCCTGTTATAGCACTTTTTGCAGGGGCATTTTTCCCTGATTCAAAGTGGGTAAGTTTTGTATGTTATATGTTAGGTATTGTTCTTGTGATTCTTGGAGCGTTACTTATTAAAGCAGTAACGGGTATGAAGTTTAGAAAGTCTTTCTTCATCATTGAACTTCCTGAATATAAGGCACCGAGTTTTATATTTGCATTCAAGTCAATGCTTGAGAGAGGTAAAGCGTATATCGTTAAGGCAGGAACAGTTATTCTTGTATGCAATACAGTAGTTCAGATAATGCAGACATTTAACTGGCACTTTGAAGTTGTAGAGGAGGGGATGGAAGACACCTCAATACTTGCAAGTGTTGCCGGACCATTCTCTTACATCCTTGTTCCGATTGTAGGTGTTGCGGCATGGCAGCTTGCAGCCGCAGCGATTACCGGTTTTATAGCGAAGGAGAACGTAGTAGGTACGCTTGCCACAGTGTATGCGATAACTAATCTTGTAGATCCTGAAGAGCTTGAACTTATTGGTGAAGGTAATGCGGTCGCTGCTGTTATGGGAATTACCAAGGTTGCGGCACTGGCATATCTTATGTTTAACTTATATACACCGCCTTGTTTTGCTGCACTTGGTGCCATGAATTCAGAGATGAAATCGGCTAAGTGGCTGTGGGGCGCAATCGCACTTCAGCTTTCGACAGGATTTATAGTTGGATTCCTTGTATATCAGATAGGAACCATTATAACAACAGGTGCTGTTGGTGCCGGTTTTACAGGAGGACTGGTATTCGTTATTCTATTTGCGGCTGTTGTAACATATCTTATTAAATCTAATAGAAGACATATTGCAATTGAATATAGGTTGGATAGTGTGAAAAATCATATATGATTTTTCACACGGTAATTTGTGCAGGACCCAAATTGCTAACATATCAGAGCTGAATCGGACATTCAGCTCTCGATTCTTTTGATACAAAGTGTCAGCAAAAAGGATAGTAGAGTGAGTTTTAGGAGGAGATACAATTATGAATGGAATAACAGCTGATATAATTGTTTCGATAATCTTAATTGTGATAGTTGGTGGAGCGATTTATTATATATACAAAGAAAAGAAAAAAGGTATAAAATGCATAGGATGTCCTATGGCAGGAAACTGTACAAAGCACAAGAGTGGCGGATGCCACTGATAACAGATTTTAAAGAATGTGCTGATTAATGCAGTGCTTTTTAATTTAAGGAGACATGGTATGCTTATTTGTCTCCTTAATTAAAAAAAACAAGTTAGCAGAGACTAACTATATAGAAGGAGTGATGAATTATGACAGTAAACATGAGTCCTGAAATATATAATAATACATTAGCGGTTGTTATTATAGCGATTATTCTTTTCTTTGCGGTTAAGAATTCAATTCCTCATTTTAAGGGCGAAGGTTCCTGTTGTGGGGGTGGCGGAAAAGGAAAGATTATCAGACCTAAAAAACTTGATAAGGTAATCAGAGTTAAAAGAATAAGAATCGGCGGAATGCATTGTGAGAACTGTTCAAGAAGAGTCCAAAATACTCTTAATTCTATTGATGGGATAAATGCCCAGGTTAGGCTTTCACGTGAACTTGCAATAGTAAAGATTGGAAAGGAGATTGATGATTCGGTTATTGAGAAAGCAATAACCGATCTTGGGTATAAGGTGAAAAGAGAAAAGGAGTAGTACGAAAGGGTTAGATTATAGAAGATGGAGGAAAAGTAGAATGAAAAAAAGAAACTTATTATCCTGGGTGTTTGAGTTTGCAGGGAGAAGGAAAATTTACTTCGGAGGGAGTGTAGTACTTTCTATACTCGGCGTTGCAGCATCCTTTGTCCCTTATCTTATTATTACTGATATTGTGGGAGAACTCTTATCGGGCAACAGACAGTGGGATTATTACATGAAGCAGATACTTTTTATGGCATTGTTCTGGTTTGTCAGAGTATTATTACATTCCTTTTCAACTTCGCTATCTCATGTGGCTACATTCACGGTCCTTGGAGAAATCAGAAAGCAGCTATGTGAGAAACTGTCAAAAATTCCACTGGGATCAGTGCTTGATGATAGTAGCGGAAGTTATAAAAATATCATGGTGGACCGTGTGGATTCTATGGAAACCACACTTGCCCATATTGTGCCGGAGTTTACGGCAAATATACTTCTTCCGGTTGTGATGTTTATTTATTTGATTATGTTGGATTGGAGATTAGGAATTGGAAATCTGGTGGGAGCAGTGATTGGACTTATCTGCGCAATGGTTATGTTTGCAAGGAGTGCAGGAGGGTTTGAACTTTCAATAGAAAAGACAAAAAAACTAAACGATACTGCTGTTGAATACATAAATGGTATTGATGTTATTAAGGCATTTGGAAAGACAGGAAGCTCTTATGAGAAATTTATGACAGCAGCAAGAGAGGGTGCAGACGTATTTATCGATTGGATGCGGAAGTGTATCTGGCCACAGTCCGGAACTATGGCATTTTTACCTGCAACATTTCTTGGTGTTCTCCCAATTGGACTTATACTTGTAAAAATGAGTTTGCTGACACCAAAGGGATTTATTACAGGTATTATTCTCTCTGCCGGACTGATTACACCTCTTGTGGTTGCGTTTTCTTATATCGATGATATTTTAAAAATGAAGACTATTTTTGGAGAAGTGACGGAAATATTGGAACGACATGATATGGAACGACCTGAAAAACTTACGCAGAATCCTGATGGTTCTGATATCAGACTTTCTGATGTGAGATTTACTTACAAGGACAAGGAAGTCCTTCATGGCATCAATATGGAGATAAAAAAGGGAGAGATTGCAGCTATCGTCGGACCATCTGGTTCCGGAAAGAGTACGATTGCAAGATTGATTGATTCTTTGTGGGATCCGGATTCGGGAAACATTACCTATGGAGGCGTCGATGTAAAGAACCTTCCTTTAGAATATTACACAGGGCAAATATCTTATGTGGCTCAGGATAATTACTTGTTTGATATGTCTGTAATGGAAAATATCAGACTTGGCAGAGAGGGGGCAAGTGATGAGGAGGTAATAAATGCTGCAAAAGCTTCCGGTTGTCATGATTTTATCCTTGGTCTCGAAAAGGGATATGATACGATAGCAGGAGGTGCAGGGGGGCATCTGTCGGGTGGTGAAAGGCAGAGAATCAGCATTGCAAGAGCAATGCTGAAAAATTCGCCTGTTGTTATTTTGGATGAAGCAACAGCATATACGGATCCTGAAAATGAAGCCATTGTCCAGGAAAGTATGGCAAAGCTTGCAAAAGGAAAAACTCTTATAGTAATTGCACATCGTCTTTCTACAATTGTGGATGCGGATAAGATTTTTGTTATAAATAACGGAAATGTGGAAGCAGTTGGGACACAGAGTGAACTTCTTAATAACTGCGGGCTTTACAGAAAAATGTGGGAAGCTCATGTGATTGCAAGAGACAATGATGCAGAAATGGAGGTCGCACATGCTTAATATAATAAAGAAATTCTTTTGCTTTTGTAGTGTAAAGAACAGAAATAAGTTTTACAAATCCATCGCACTTGGCGTGTTGGAGGCAATGTTTACTGCAATGAAGATACCTGCAGCGTTTTTGGCCATAGATGCAGTGTTAAATGAAAGTATTGATACAAAGGCTATTCTTTTAGTTGTTTTATTGATGCTTATAAGCACACTTGGTAAGATGGTAATAAGTCGTTTTTCTACAATGCTTCAGACTGAGGGAGGATATGACACGGCAGCTCTTAAAAGAATAGAAATCGGTGAGCACTTAAGATATCTTCCTATGGGATATTTTAATGATACAAGTCTTGGAAATATTACGTCTGTGACTACCAATACCATGGAGCAATTGGGTGATATCGCAACCAGAGCCATCATGTTGGTGTTGCAAGGATCTTTAACGACGGTAGTTATTGCACTTTTTATGTTTGCTTTTGATATTCGCATCGGACTTATATCACTTGTTGGGATTGGACTTTTCCTTTTAGCGAATAAATGGACTAATAATAGTGTGGCGAGAGTTGCAGGTGAAAAAATATCTGCTGACAGAGAAATTGTAGGTGTTATATTAGAGTACATTCAGGGTATCGCAGAAATTAGGAATTATAACGTTATAAACCAAAACCAGACAAAAATCAGGAACTCGATTGAAAGAAAGAAAAAGGCAGATATTTCTGCTGAAATGGCAGCAATTCCGGCAGTCGGGATTCAGAATCTTATATGTAAACTTATTGGTGTAGTGATTGCGGGAGCTTCTGTATTCTTTTATCTTAATGGCACAATGGAACTTGTATATAGCATAACAATGCTGCTTTGTTCGTTTATGGTATTTGAATCATTGGATTCTGCCGGTATTTATACGGCATTGCTTCGAGTTATTGGCAGATGTGTTGATTTGGCAGATGAAATCTTAAATGTGCCACAGATGAATACGAACGGAGAAAACATTTCTGCTGAAACACGGGACATACATCTTGAACATGTAAGCTTCGCCTATGAGAGCCGGAAGATAATTGATGATGTAACGCTTGATATAAAAGAGAATACGACTACAGCCATTGTAGGTCCATCAGGTGGAGGAAAGACAACACTCACTTCTCTGATTTCAAGATTTTGGGATGTCCAGGAAGGAGAAGTGACTCTGGGGGGAAGAAATGTAAAGGATTACAGTTTCGACTCGCTTATGGAAAACTTCAGCTTCGTATTCCAAAGAGTTTATCTGTTTGAAGATACGATAGCAAATAATATTCGGTTTGGAAGACCGGAGGCTGCTATGGATGAAGTAATGGAAGCAGCTAAGAAGGCGGCTTGTCATGACTTTATTACATCACTTCCGGATGGATATGAAACTGTTATTGGAGAGGGAGGAGCAACGCTCTCGGGAGGTGAGAAACAAAGAATTGCCATAGCACGTGCTATAATGAAAGATGCGCCGATTATTATTCTTGATGAGGCAACCGCAAATGTGGATCCGGAAAATGAAAAGGAACTTACTGAAGCAATTGAAAATCTTACGAAACATAAGACAATCATTATGATTGCTCATAGATTAAAGACTGTAAGAAATGCAGACCAGATTATTGTAGTGGATAAAGGAAAAATAATTCAGAAGGGAACGCATGAAGAACTCATTGTACAGGAAGGTATTTATAAAAACTTTGTAAGTGGCAGGAAAAAGGCTGTAAGCTGGAAAATAGCATAAAACATATATATAAATAATCAAAGGAGATTTAGTAAAATGGATAATGAAAAACTTAAAGCAAAAGACTTTATTACAATTGGAATCTTTACGGCAATCTGGTTTGTTGTGGAATTCGCATGTGGCATGTTAGGATATATACATCCTTATATTGTTGCTGCATATGTAATTCTGCTTCCGTTGGCTGGTGCTGTTCCAATGATGTTGTTTTACACAAAGGTGGAAAAATTCGGAATGCTGACAATCATGTCAGTTCTCATTGCAATCATAATGTTTGTTACGGGTATGGGATATCTGGGTGCACCGTTGATTATTCTGGCAGGATTAGTTGCAGACTTAATTGCAAAAAACGGTGGATATAAAAGTTTTGCAACAACAGTTTTAAGCTATAGTGTATTCTGCTTATGGATATGTGCTAATTATTTTCCGGTTATTGTTACTGCAGAATCATATAGACATAGTCTTATAGACGGAGGTTTTTCGACAGAATATGCTGATTCACTGTTTAGTGTAATTAATCCCAAAACTATAGCTGTTTTGTTTGTGCTTTGCTTTGTTTTTGGAATTATTGGAGCATTTATCGGAAAAGCAGTTGTGAAAAAACATTTTGAGAAAGCTGGAATTGTATAATGAAGCTTAAACTTGATCCACGAACAAAGCTGTTTATGATTTTTGTTGTATCTGCAGTTGTTATGATGAGCGCCACAACACCATTTTTGTTGGCGGTTCGTATCATTATGACTATTGTGCCGGTTGTACTTCTTATTATAGAAAAACACTTTGCGTCAGCAATTCGTTTTCTGGCTCTTTATGTGATTGCACTTGTCCTGACTTTCCGGCTTATATCAGAAGAGTCAACGGGATTTTTGATGGCTGTTTTAGTCGGTTACTGTGGCATTGTTGTGCAGTTTATACCGGCGCTGATAACGGCCTGGTATGTGATAAGAACAACAAAAATCGGTGATTTTGTTTCAGCAATGGAGAAGATGCATGTACCGGATGGAATAATCATTTCACTTGCCGTAGTGATGAGGTTTTTTCCTACGATTAAAGAGGAATATATGTCCATCAGTGATGCTATGAAAATGAGAGGGATTGAGATGGGCGGTGGAAATGTAGCTAAAATGGTTGAATACAGAATGATTCCACTTCTTTTTTCGTGTGTTAATATAGGAGATGAATTATCTGCGGCAGCGATTACAAGAGGTCTGGGAGGAAAGGTGAGAAGAACCAGCGCAGACATTCTGAAAATGGGACTTGTAGATTATCTACTTGTTTTTATATTTTCAGTGGCTATGATTATTTTTATGGTTTTTAAATATGTGATATGATGAATGCGGTAGAAATAAAAAATGTTGTTTATAAATATAAAGGTGGAACAGAAGATTCTTTAAAAGGAGTCTCTCTTTCTGTAAAAAAAGGAGAAACTATGCTTTTGTGCGGTGCATCAGGTTCCGGAAAAACATCTGTAATCAGATTGATTAACGGGTTGATTCCGCATTACTATAACGGAGAGGTGTCCGGAGAAGTAAATGTAGCCGGCTTTAATGTTGCAAAAACAGAGTTATTCGAACTGGCAGGTGTTGTAGGGACAGTTTTTCAAAATCCAAGAAGCCAGTTCTTCTCTGTTGATACTTATGGAGAAATAGTATTTGGACCGGAAAATATAGGACTTGCTCCGGACGAAATAACAAGAAGAGCAGAGATGGTCATAAATCAAATGGATATAGAGACACTGATGGGGCGGAGTCTCTTTGAGTTATCCGGTGGTGAGAAGCAGATGATAGCATGTGCTTCTGTGGCGGCATTATTGCCTGATATAATACTTCTTGATGAACCATCATCTAACCTGGACTGGGATGCGATAAAAAAATTGCGCGAAATTATAAAGATTTGGAAAGAGCAGGGAAAAACTATCATAATATCAGAGCATAGGCTTTGGTATTTGAAAGATCTTGTGGAGCGCGTTATATATATGGATAGTGGAAAAATAGCGCATGAATGGTCGGGAGATAAGTTTATGGAGTTGACTGAAGATGATACGAATGATTTAAAATTGCGTCCTACAATTGTGAAAGAGGAACTTGTACGTATTTTTGAAAATAATACAGGAGACAATTATGGAATTCATCTTGATACTTTAGAAACGATTACGTTAAAAGGTTTCTATTTCTCATATCATCACAAAACATTTGCGATATGGAAAAAGCCTTATTCAGCAGATGATGGCAAAGATTTAAACCTTTGTATTCCAATGCTTACACTTCCAAAAGGTAAAGTTATTGGTGTAATAGGAAAAAACGGAACCGGGAAATCGACATTTCTTCGCTGTATATGCGGATTGGAGAAAGATTGCACCGGCTCGATTATTTGTGATGATATGGAATATAAGAAAAAAAATCGAATTGGTTTTTCTTATATGGTCATGCAGGATGTGAATCATCAACTTTTTGCTGATAGTGTGGAAGCAGAGATTATGATTTCAATGAAGGAAAAAAATGAGAAAAGGTGTCATGAAATATTAGACAGCCTTGGACTCCTTGCGTGTAAGAATACCCATCCGATGGCTTTGTCCGGCGGGCAGAAACAAAGAGTTGCGATTGCATCGGCTATTGCGGCAGGAGCAAGACTTTTATTATTTGATGAGCCAACTTCAGGCCTTGATTACGGGCATATGAAAAGGGTTGGAGAACTGTTAAGAGAGCTTGTTAAAGCAGGCAGTACAGTTCTCGTGTCAACCCATGATCCGGAGTTTATTGCAGAGTGCTGTGATTATTTGATTCGTATAGATAATGGCTTTCTTATTTCATGATGAGTCACTGGATTAATTTTCTGTCTCAATCACATCACCTGTATATTTTCTTTCCATATCGTGTCTTTTTTTTCGGTTTTCGACTGTTTCAAAAATAATCGAAAAATCATAATCCTCTGGATATAGTTCTGTTGCAGCCACATGCAGTTTAACTCTTTTGTGATTAATCCAGATTTTTTTGTTTGGGAGCTGTACTCTCAACACGCCTTTTTCGTTTATTGGTGAACATACGATTCCGATTTTTTTATCAGGATAGACTATCACGCTGTCACCAATATTGTACTTGGAAGAAAGAGCCGCGTTTACACTTGCTTTTTTTGAACGGATGATTTTTCGTGTATTCTTTTTTATGAGAGGTTTTTTTGGTTTGCTAAAGGTATAATTGCCTACGGCATCTTCTCCATATGCGGCACGAATCGCTCTCTTTAACATTTCATTTGGCATCCCTATCCTGTCTGCAATATAAAATGCACAACTTTCACCGGCTTCACCTATAATCATCTGATAGGTAGGACGTAATGTCTCTTTGTCAAAAGTCATTCTTGCATTGACAATATCCTTTGTTTTATCTGCGTATTCCTTTACTTCAGGATAATGTGTTGTAACCAGAAAGATAGCACCACTTTTTCTAAGTTCCTCTAATATAGCAATGGCAATCCCCATGCCTTCTGTGGGATCTGTGCCTGAACCTAATTCATCCATAATGATAAAGCTGTCTTTATCAGTTTGTTGTAATACTTCAAGTACGTTAGTTATATGAGCGGAAAATGTTGACAAATTCTCTGACAAATTCTGCCCATCACCAATATCACACAGATAAGAACTGTTCATACATATATTAGCCTGTTCGCATGTTACATGCAGACCGCATTGTGCCATAATACAATTAAGCATAACCGTTTTAATTGCCACGGTTTTTCCTCCGGTGTTAGGACCGGTTATTACGATGCCACGTACCTTTTCTCCGATATCAAATTGCAGAGGCACTGCTGTATTTTTATCCATCAGTGGATGCCGGGCACCTTTTAAGCTGATACAGCGGTCTGTATTAATTTGCGGTTCGATTCCCTCCATATCAATGCTTAATTTACCCTTGGAAAAAATAAAATCCAGTTTTTCAATCATAGTCAAATTACTATTAAGCACAGGTACACAGGATAAAACATATGCAGACAGCGTATACAGAATGCGATATACTTCATTTTCTTCACTAATTTTAAGCAGTTGCAGTTCCTCATAATATTTTGCGACACCGGATGGTTCAATAAAAAATGTGCTGCCCGTTGAAGACTTGTCAATCACACTGCCGGGGATTTTATGTTTGTAATCTTTTTTCAACGGAAGACAAATTCGACCATTCCTAAAGGTGCAATAATTATCTGCCATGTATTCTTTATTAGAACGCAGGATTTGTTCGGCTTTTTGTTTCATCTGGTCTTCACATTTTACGATCTGTTTCCTGATTTGCTCTAATTCTTTTGAAGCAAAATCATCTACGTCTTCATTTCTGATTTTATTGCATATTTCATGATGCAAATCTGAAAGAAAATCCAGATTTTCTTCGTAAAAAGCGAGGGAATTATCATATACTTTTCCCCTTGCCAGATAATCCTTTAACCTTTTTATGGAAACTAATGCTTTTTCTACCCGTTCCAATTGATAGGGAGTTAAACAGCTTCCGGTTTCAGCGAGTATTAAAACATCTCGTATTTCAGAACTATTTTGCAATGGTGGGGTTCCGAATTTTTCAATCAGAAATCTGGCATCCGTTGTATCCTTTAATTGTTTTCTTAGTTCAATTTCAGAATAGTATAAGTCAGCTTCATTGATTATTTTTTTTGCATGGTCTGTAATTGCTAAATCCTTCCATATAGCTTTAATTTTATCAAATTCTATTTGTTTTTCATTATTCATCTTTAAAATCTCCTTTTTATATAGTGCATTTCTTATACAATACAATTTCTGTTATTGACTATAGACGTCGCCATAAACGAAAAATGACCATAGATACCCTAAGTGCATTAAGATATTATGGTCATTAATTCTTTATTTGATAATTCTGTATTCATTAAGGAAACTATAAAAATAGCACGACCATACAGTCATGCTAATACCATTTACAGAAATATATACCACAAAATTAAGCAATCGTAAGGCGAAAATGTCGACAGTCTATCTGCCGGAAAATGGGCATAATAGCGTAAAGCTAAAAATACCCTGCAATATTTATTTTACAATTTTCTCCATTACAATAACACTTAACATACAAAAATCTCCTTATTTTTTTTGATTGTACATCCGCTGTATTTATTTGTCAAGTTCTTATTTGGATAGCAACAAACAAAAGTGAAAAATGAAACTGGCAGCAGGTATACAAAGTTTTGAAAAAATGCGGGTGGTTTGGATTATTCAGACCTTTTTATGACTGAATCACAAAGAAAATATTTGGAAATAAAGAAAAGTATGATAAAATGTAGGCAGCATATGTGATGGAAAAAGATAGTTCAAAAAGAGATATAAAGGAGAGTTTATGAAAAAAGTATTGATAACCGGCGGAACTGTATTTGTGAGCAGATATCTTGCAGAGCACTATGTGGCAAAAGGATATGAAGTATATGTGTTAAACAGAAATACGAAAACACAGTCAGAAGGGGTACATCTGATAGAAACAGATCGTAATAATATTGGAAATCTGTTAGATGGAATTCACTTTAATCTTGTTGTGGATACTGCATATACAAAAGAGGATGTTGAGTGCCTTACAAAAGCAATTCATAGTTATGATGATTATATTTTGATAAGTTCGAGTGCTGTTTATCCTGAGACAACGATACAGCCTTTTGTAGAAGAAGCAGCGCTTGGTAAGAACTGCTTCTGGGGCATCTATGGAACAAACAAAATTGAGGCAGAGAAAGCACTAATGAGTTTTGATAAGAATGCATATATATTAAGGCCGCCATATCTGTATGGTCCGATGAATAATGTATATCGTGAGGCCTTTGTATTTGACCGGGCATTGTCGGGGAAAGCATTCAATCTCCCTAAAGACGGTGAGATGAAACTGCAATTCTTTTATGTGGGAGATTTGTGCAGAATGATTGATGAAATTATAGCTAAAAGACCTGCGCAGCACATCTTTAATGTTGGTAATAAAGAAGGAATCAGCATAAAAGAATGGGTAACTCTTTGTTATGAGGCAGCGGGAAAAGAAGCGGCATTCCGAAATATATATGAGGATATACCGTATAGAGAATATTTTCCTTTTTATGAATATGAATATATTTTGAATGTGGAGAGACAGAACCGGATTTTACCGGAAACAATATCTATGAGAGATGGACTTAAAGAAGCATTTGCATGGTATCAAAACCATTCGTCAGAGATTAACCGGAGAAATTATAAGGAGTTTGATTAATTTAGAATATGAAAATCCGATGCAACATGATCAGACATTTGCATTTTGAATAAATATCCCGGAGCTGAATTACAAATTCAGCTCCGGGATATTAAAACACGACTACACTATGATAACTTTGAAACTACCTGATTAATAAGCTTGCCATCAGCTTTACCTTTTAACTCGCCCATTACGGCTTTCATAATTTGTCCTTTGTTGCCGGTAGCGAGAATATCTGCAAATTTTTCTTTGAGTATTTTTTCAATCTCATCCTCTGAAAGCATTTTAGGTGCATATTCCTGCATGATATCAAGGCGTGCCTGATATTCGGCTTTAAGCTCTGTACGTTCATCAGGGCATGTGTCTAACTGTTCTTTTACGGACTTAACTTCCTTAAGTATTGCACGATTCACTATTTCCTCAGGAATGTTCTCTCTTTTACCCTCATCAATTGCGATTTTCTTTGTAGCGGATACAAGTGCGGAAATAGCATCCTTTCTTGTTTTGTCATGAGCTTTCATGGCAGCAATCATATCTTTTTGTAATGTTTCAAATTGCATTTAAATAATCCTCCTGTATATACGGTTTTTACGAGTATATCATATATTAATATATTTTGTACATACAGATGTTCTTTTAATTGTGCATATATAGTATATTTGATATAATCATATCATGTAATATGGTCAATATTAAGGTAGTAATAGGAGAAAAATATGATTAAAAATAAATATTTAAATGAAGAGGTGGAATTTTCATGTGAGGTATTTCCACCAAAGAGAAACGATGAAATGTATGATATCTTTCAGACACTTGACGATATTAGTATTTTAAAGCCGGATTATATAAGTGTGACGTACGGTGCAGGCGGAAGTAATAGTAAAAAGACTGCGAAAATAGCGGCATATATACAGCATATATGTGAAGTAGAATCATTAGCTCATATGACTGCAGTTGGAATGAATCCTGAATCATTACAAAAACTTCTAACTGAATTGCATAGTAAGGGAATAAAAAGAATACTCGCTCTCAGGGGTGACAGGCCAAGAAATATGACAGGGGAAGACTATCAAAACAGATATTATAAATATGCTTCGGATATTATTCCAGAAGTAAAAAAGAATGGAGATTTCAAAATTTATGCTGCCTGTTATCCGGAAAAGCATCCTGAGTCACCTGATATTGATAGTGATATCAGGCATTTAAAAGAAAAAGTTGATATGGGAATTGATGAACTTATAACACAGATGTTTTTTGATAATGAAAAGCTGTATAGATTCATGGACAAGATTGAAAAAGCAGGTATAAATGCCAATATACACGCGGGCATAATGCCGATTACCAGAGCTAATCAGTTAGGAACCAGTGTTTCACTTTCAGGGTCTTCTGTACCTTCAAAACTTACAGGACTTATAGCAAAATATAGTGAAGATACGGAAGGAATGAAAAAGGCAGGGATTGAGTATGCGGTTAATCAGATTGATGATTTGATGAAACATGGTGTTAAGGGAATTCATTTATACAGTATGAATAAGGCTGATGTGACCATAGATATATATAATGCAATTATATGAAATTATAAGGAGATAGTGTAAAAAATCATATTGATACATGATTTTTCATACGACTATTTGTGTCTCGCCCCAATAGCTCTTTATTTTAATTAAGATAAGTTCAAATACTGGCGTAACATAGCATCTAAAGTTTCAGCTTTAAATGTTTTTGAAAGATGAGCATTCATAGGAGTACGGATGTCGTGGGACATATTTGAAAGGAATATTAAAAAAATAGTATTTATCGTTGAGTCCTTCTTGAACTTGCATATATATAAATTAGAGTTAAAATATATATATATTGAGACATGCGTTTACAAAAAAGAAAGGAAATGGTGTCATTATGAAAAAAAGAAGGATTTTTAAGTTAATGGTTGCAGTTATGTTAGTCTGTATGTTTAATGTGCTTTTAGCGGGTACTTCTAAAAATGAAGTAAAAGCTTCCGGCAGATATAATCAGACTAATAAAAAAATTGGAAAATACGGAGTATTTTTAGGTGCAGAGCCTGAAGATGTGATGAAACTTAAAGGTTATGATACGATAGTCATTGATGCACAGTATTTTACCAAGAGTCAGATTAAAAAATTAAAAAAATCAGGATTTACGGTTTATAGCTACCTAAATATCGGTTCTGTTGAAAATTTCAGGTCATATTACAAAAAGTATGAAAAGTATACCATGGGAGAATATGAACACTGGGAAGAAGAAAGATGGGTTGACGTCTCTGAAAAAGAGTGGCAGAATTTTATTCTCAAAAATCTGGCACCAAAGATTTTAAATAAGGGCGTAGACGGATTGTTTATAGACAATGTAGACGTGTATTATAACTTTAAGAGAAATGATATATTTAATGGAGTTACCAAAATACTAAAGGGTCTGAAAAAGATGGGTACATATGTGAGTATCAACGGGGGAGATGTGTACGTAACCAAATATATAAGTAAATATGGAAATCCGTCTCCGGTAATGGATGCTGTTAATCAGGAAACAGTATTTAGTGCAATTGATTGGGAGCATAACAAATTTGGAAAAAATAAATCATCTGAAAGAAAGTATTTCCAAAAATATATTGAGAAAGTTGCAAGTTACGGATTAGATGTTTATCTTTTGGAATATACAAAGGATGCTGATTTGATTAAAAAGATAAAAAAATATTGTGCAAATAAAGGTTTCAGTTACTATGCATCATCCACTCTTGAATTGAAAGTTCCGTAATCGTATTTGTACTTGATTTGTCCTCCTGTTTTGGTATATAATGCTAATGTTGTGCAAAAATGTTTTGTTTTTTAGGAGGATTTTAAGTTGGCAGATTTAAAAAATGAGATAGAAAAACGTCGTACATTTGCGATAATATCACATCCTGATGCGGGTAAGACAACTCTTACTGAAAAGTTTCTGCTGTATGGAGGTGCCATTAATCTGGCCGGTTCCGTAAAAGGAAAGAAGACAGCAAAGCATGCAGTGTCAGACTGGATGGAGATTGAAAAACAGAGAGGTATTTCAGTTACTTCATCTGTATTACAGTTTAACTATGGAGGATATTGCATAAATATTCTTGATACTCCGGGACACGAAGACTTCTCAGAAGATACCTATAGAACACTGATGGCTGCAGATTCTGCCGTGATGGTAATCGATGCTTCAAAAGGTGTGGAAAAACAGACAATAAAATTATTTAAAGTATGTGTTATGAGACACATTCCCATATTCACATTTATCAACAAGATGGACCGTGAGGCAAATGATCCTTTTGAACTTCTTGATGAGATAGAAAATGTTTTGGGGATTAAGACATGTCCTATCAACTGGCCGATAGGATGCGGCAAGAATTTCAAAGGAGTATACGACAGACAGACAAAAGAGGTATCAGCGTTCAAAGCTGCCATGAACGGACAAAAAGAAGTTGACACAAAAGTGATTTCTATAGATTCTGAAGAACTCATAGATGAGATTGGACAGTTTAACAAGGAAAAACTTGATGAAGATATAGAACTTTTAGATGGTGCCAGTGCAGAATATAATCTGGATGAGATACAGGCAGGTGACTTATCGCCAGTATTTTTCGGTTCGGCACTTACCAATTTTGGTGTTGAAACATTTTTAAAACATTTCCTGAATATGACCACATCACCACTTTCGAGAAATTCGGATCAGGGAGAGATTAATCCGTTTACGGAGGAATTTTCGGCATTTGTGTTTAAAATTCAGGCAAATATGAATAAGGCTCATAGAGACAGAGTGGCATTTATGAGAATCTGTTCCGGAAAATTCACAGCCGGAATGGAAGTAAACCATGTTCAGGGTGGAAAGAAAGTAAAACTCTCACAGCCACAGCAGATGATGGCGCAGGAAAGACATATTGTAGAGGAAGCATATGCCGGAGATATTATAGGAGTTTTTGATCCTGGTATATTTTCAATAGGAGACACATTAGAATTATCTAATAAAAAGTTTTCTTTTGAAGGAATTCCTACATTTGCACCGGAACATTTTGCAAGAGTAAGACAGATTGATACAATGAAGAGAAAGCAGTTTATCAAGGGAATTACCCAGATTGCCCAGGAAGGTGCCATACAGATATTCCAGGAATACAATACCGGAATGGAAGAGATAATAGTCGGAGTGGTAGGCGTGCTTCAATTTGATGTGTTAAAGTTCAGACTTGAAAACGAATATAACGTAGAGATAAGACTGGAGACATTACCATATGAACATATCCGCTGGATTGTTAACAAGGATATAGATTTGAACAGAATAGTCGGAACATCTGATATGAAAAAAATAAAGGACTTACACGATAATCCGCTGTTATTGTTTGTTAACAGCTGGAGTGTCGGAATGGTGTTAGACAGAAATGAGAATTTGGAGCTTTCTGAATTCGGAAATAATTAAAAAAAAGGAGCTGCACATACAATGTGCAGACTCCTTTTTTTATTCAGCTGCTTCAGAAGTTTCTTCAGCAGAGGTCTCTTCAGTAGTAATTTCTTCAGGTGTTGTAGCGGTACCGTCAGTAGTAGTCTCTAATTCAGAGTCATCAACTACTTTAGCATTTTCTGCAATAAATTCTAATACCTTATAGTAAATAATCTGGTCGATTGTTTCCTGCTTTGGATATGTTTTTTCATATTCTTCAATAGTTTCATATCCATAATAGTCCATGTCTGACTTTGCTCTCTCATCATACTCTTCCTGAGTTGCCGTAATGTTCTCAGCTCTTGCAATATAATTTGAGATTACCTGACATTTTAACTGGTACTGTGCCTCATCATGTAAAGATGATTCAAAATCTTCTTTTGATGTATTTTCATTGTTTTTAAGATATTCATCTACAGTCACACCATAGTTGGAAGTAATAATGTTTTCATAGTACTTGTACACGTCAGTATACTTAGTCTGTTCTTCAGCGGCATCATACTTAATCTCTGTGTTATCTAAGAGAGTAGGCCATATTTTAGAGATTTTATTGCTTAATACGAGCTGATTGCTGACATAATCCTTAAGTTCAGCTACTGTTTGTGCACCGTCGCAGTCTTCTTTGCAATATTCTGCTACAAATTCATCAGTAAGTTCAGGAGTCTTAGTAACCTTTACACTATTAATAGTTACAGTAAATTGTACCGGTTTTCCGGCAAGAGATACAGACTCACCGTTAACGGTAGTTTCCTGAGTGTAAGTATCAGGGAATGTTAAATCCAATGTTACTGTATCACCGATATTCTTATCGATAAGTCCTGATTCAAATCCCGGTATAAATGAACCGCTTCCGATAGTAAGGTCATATCCTGATGCAGTACCACCTTCAAATTCATTACCGTCAAGTTTGCCGACGTAGTCAATATTAACCGTATCACCGTCTTTGACAGTTCCTTCTTTTGATTCTTCAGTTGTAGAATGGTTAGAAAGAATTTTGTCGATGGCATCATTTAAAGTGCTTTCATCAACTGTTTCAGACGATTTGCCAACTTTAAGCTCCTTGTAGGTAAAATCATCGCTGTCTATAACAGATGCTGTTTTTGCGGCCATATATTCACCTGACTCATTTGTCTCTACTTCTTTTACAGTACCGGCAGAATTTTTACCGCCATCCTTTTTAGATACTGAACATGCTGTTGCTGTAAGAGCCAAGGTAACACATAATCCTATTACCAATAATTTCTTTTTCATTTTTTTACCTGCTTTCCATTTAGTATATTAAAAGTCATACCCTTAATTTATATCATAAATAATCAAATTTGAAAAGCTTTTTACAAAAACAAAGTTGATATTTCTTTCATTTCATAGTATCATAGTGAAAAACAGCTTAGAAAGGTGTAGGTAAATTATGAATAAACACCATAAATTTAAAACAGGCTTATTCATTTCCGTATTGATGCTGATAGTGGTTATAGCCATATGCGGGCAGATGTATGGCACGGCTACTCCGGGTGAAAAAAAACATCCGTCGGAATTCAAGATTGATATTGCGTTACTTACGGATAGTGCAGGTGTAGAAGATGATTCCTATAATCAATATTCATATCAGGGATTGAAAAGATATTGCAAAGATGAAAATGTAAAATACAAGGTATTTACTCCTAAGACGCCGGATAGTGAGGATTGTCTGTCATCGGTGGACGATGCCGTTAAGATGGGGGCAAAACTTATCGTTTGTTCAAGCCCTAATCTGAGTGAGACCGTATATCAGGCACAGGACAGATATTCAGATGTATCATTTATACTGGTAGACTGTATGCCATCAAGTTCTGACGGATATATAACAAAAGTTACGGCAAATGTTACATCATTAGTATTTGATGATGATGAATCAGGATTTATCGCAGGATATGCTTCGGTTATAAGCGGTTATAAAGATTTGGCGATACTATATGATTCTGAAAATATAACGGATGTGCATTATTATTATGGATTTGTGCAGGGAGCTGAATATGCAGCAAAGGAAATTGATGGAAACGTAAAGATTAAGGTTAGGGATATTTGCGGTCAGAATGAGAAGTACCCTGCGAGGATGGCCAGACGATATTATTCAAAAGGAACTGATTTGATATTGACATGCAATCAGACGGTATGTAAAATGGTCAATTCCCAGGCAAAAAAATACGAAGGTGCGGTAGTAATCAATGCAGGAAGCAATATGAATAAGTATAAGGCAGTAGCGGGTTCAGTAGTGAAGAATATTGAGGAGGCAGTGTACTTATATGTGAAGACATACTCAGAGGGAGACGATTTGGAAAGTCAGGATGTAGTTACCTTTGATGCAAAGAATAATGCGGTATGTTTTGAGCCGAATGACAAGGTATTGGATGATTTTAATATGGCAAAGTATAAAATGATGTACAAATTATTATCAAACGGAGAAATTGTGCTTATAAGTGATACGACCGTTTCGATAGAGGATTTGGAACTTACAAAGGTTACCGTAAAAGAATTTTCTCACACTGATTCATAATATAAAAATCGGGCAGTTATGACTGTCCGATTTTTCCTTCATTGTCGATAGTTATACCAAACGATATATCCTGTAAAAAATCAAATATTCTTCGTCGCTCGTCTGGAGCGGTTTTCAAAGTTGTAGTAAGATTTTCCTGCATGCACGGAAGAAATTTCATATTCTGAAGTCCGGAATCTGAAACCTTTATTTCGATTATGCCTGTTTCTTTCGTTTCATCATTAAACCAAAAGTCACCAAGACTATACACTATAGGTTTTCCGTTGTAATATTCTATTCCCTGAAGAACATGAGGATGACCGCCAATCACAATGTCTGCGCCAGCATCTATAAATTCGCGGCCCATATTTTTTTGAGAATTAGTTACTTCATGTGTGTCTTCGTTTCCCCAATGAATATAAGCAACAAGAAAATCACAATTAGCTTTTGCCTCACGGATTACCTGAAGGTACTTTGTATCATCATAAGCAAGCAAAACTCCGGGAGAAGAATCCGTAGCTTCGGGAGTGTATCGTATTTTCTCTGCACATGTAGCAGCTACAAATCCTACCTTTATGTTCTTCAAGTCATAATAAACAGGCTTTACGGCCTCATTTAAATCTGCCCCACCGCCAAAAGTTGTAATATTTGCAGAATGCAGAGTATCCAAGGTGTCAAAAAATGCATCAGCTCCAAAATCATATATATGATTGTTAGCAAGTGAAACTGTATCGACTCCCAAATCATTTAATATATTTATTCTTGATGTGGCAGCCCTGAATGTGTAATACTTTCCTTCAAGAGCCGTTCCTCTGTCACTGAAAGTGAATTCATTGTTGAGCATGAATATATCAGCAGCATTTAATATGTCTGTCAATTCCTGTGAAATACATTTACTTAACACACCATCCTCATAATCATACTTATTGAGGGTATACCAGTCTTCACAAAGACACAAATCTCCGGCAAAATCAATTGTAAGAAAATCATCGGCTTTTGATTCTGGTTCAGGTGTGCTCTGCTCTCTGAACGTATCTTTTTCATCAGAAGAAGCATTACCCGGAGTGATTTTCGGTTTTGTGCTACGTGAAAAAGTATCAGTGGATGCACTGTCACCGGTACATCCACTGAATAGAAAAGAAAGTATTAAAAACAAACAAACTTTTTTTAAAAATCTAGTAAAAATATTCATCTCCATGAGCCTGAACAACCTTTCTTATGTTTGACGCATTTTTAAATTCAACTCCCATTGTATCTATCTGATAGTTATAAAATGCAGAAGTGAAAAAATCCATAATATATGAATGATAATGTTGAGGAAAGCGCTTAGATACAGCTAAAACTCCATCATAAAAAAATTGTTCTCTTCCGAACGTATTGGAAGCAACCCATGCAGCGATTATAGAAATGCAATACTTCTCACATTCTTCCACTCTTGTCATAGTTCGCAATTTTGAACAAATAACCTGATATTCATCATAGTTCATGTTAAGTACTGATTTCATCATAACGTGATCGCCTAATTTATTAGTAATCAATCCGAGAATAATATTCTGTATATCGGATAAACTTGTATCATAAGACCATCTAGCCATAACTGTCAACTCCTTCCTTTGTATTCGAATATGTATACACTATTATATCATAAAATATGTAAAATTAGAAGTGAAATTTGTATAAGTATCATATTATATATGCATAAATTTCTTGTGTTATCATAATTAATAAGGTATACTTATTTATACACGTATTGTGCTAGGAGGATTGTGATGGAACGTAAAAAAGATATTATTGTTGCAGCGGTGGTATTAATTGTATTGATTGTGGTTATTGGCTTTTTTACATTTTTCCGTGGAGAAAATAAGTCAAAAAAGATAGATGTAATAAAAAGGTCAGATACATCACACAAGATTTCAGTTATATTTATAAATGCGGGGAAAGCTGATTCGCATCTTTTACTTGTTGATGATAAGGCATATCTTATTGATACCGGAAAATCTGAATCTGTAGTAAAGATAAATGACGTGTTAATGAAGTATGGAGTGGATAAACTTGAAGGAGTTTTTTTGACTCATTCCCATTCAGATCATGTAGGGGGACTGAAAAAACTTAGCAAAGAATACGATATTGAACATTTATACACATCAAATATTTCAGGAGACAAAGAAAAGCTTGATAAGGTGGCAGAAAAAGCAGATTTGACGAGGGAACAGCTTGTTGCAGGAGACAGAGTTGAGATAGCTGAAGGATTGTATATAGAGGTGCTTGGACCGTTAGAGTATAATAGCGATGATGATAATGATAATTCTATTATTTTAAGACTATTTGTAAACGGAAAAGTTATTTTATTTACGGGAGACATGCAATATGCAGAAGAGAAGACACTTTTAGAATCCGGAACAGATTTAAAATGTGATATATTAAAGGTTGGAAATCATGGCAATCCGGATGCTACATCAGAGAAGTTTGCGCGTGCTACATCACCTGAATATGCGATTATTACTACAGATACAAATGTAGATGAAGATTCAGCAAATGAAAAAGTAAAAGAATTGTTTGAAAATGTATATGTAAGTATGGATTATAGTCTGGGGATAAAAGCAGATATTGACAGCGACGGCACGATATCTATAGATGAGGCATAAATTAATTGAAAAAATGTGCAAAAAGTAGTATAATAGTTTGTAGATGTAAAACTACTGGTGTAGTACATATTTTACAATAAATTTTTCAATGGGAGGATATGCAGATGAAAGAAGACACAAAAGAAAAAGGAACCATAAGATTTTCGGTTATGGTAAAGATTTTAATGATTGCCATATGTCCGTTAATCGTAATGCTTGCATTGACTATCGTGTGTACAACAATGAATATGAAGGATGTGTTTAATTCAAACACTGAGGTATTACTTAAGACTACTGTAACTTCTGTAAGAAGTGCATATGATAATGCTTATGAAGGCGAATGGGAGTTAAAGGATGATTGTTTGTATAAGGGTGACGTTAATTTATCAGAGAACTTTGAGATAGTAGACACTATAAAGGATGAGCGTGATGTTGTAGTTACTATCTTCTATGGGGATACGAGAAGAGTTACTTCTGTTAAGGATACAAGTGGTAAGCGAATGATAGGAACGCAGGCTGACCCGACGATTTATAAGAAAGTTATGGATGAGGGCTCATATACCGGAGATGCATTAATCGGTGGGGCTAATTATAAGGTGTATTATGAGGCAATGAAAGATGCGAGCGGAGAATCAGTCGGAATGTTCTTTGCAGGTTATCCTACGGCTGACAAGGAAAAACAGATTACAAGTAAAGTACTTAGTATGGTGTTATGGCTGGCAATCATATTTGTTGTATGTATTGTGTTTGTGGTTCCGGTTACATTGAGTATTGTTAAGTCGTTAATCAGTATTAACAAGAGTGTGGTAGAGATATCAGGCGGTGACTTTACTGTTGAGATTGACGGACGCGTGATGAAGAGAAGTGATGAAATCGGACTTATCGCCCGTTCAGTAGATAATCTTAAAAATGATATACGTGGAGTTATACAAGGTATCCATAAGAATGTTGAGATTACCAAAGATTCATGTAACGAAGTAGGATTTATGTCTGAGAATGCAAGTAAGACAATTGATGATGTAAGTCATGCAGTAGAAGAGATAGCTGTAGGAGCTACTTCACAGGCTGAGGAGACACAGACAGCCGTTATGGACATTGATACTATGGGTAATCTTATTGAAGATATTGTTAGTGCTGTTAAGGTTCTTACAGATACGGCTAATGATATGGGAAGTGCTGAAAAAGATGCCATGGATATTTTAGAGAAACTTGATGCGACTAATGTTAAGACTAATGAAGCAGTTGTAAAGATTTCGAGTCAGACAGAAGCTACTAATAATTCGGCAAATGAGATTTCACAGGCACTTGATTTGATTACATCTATTGCTGACCAGACCAATCTGTTATCACTTAATGCTTCTATAGAGGCAGCAAGAGCAGGTGAGGCAGGAAGAGGTTTTGCGGTTGTTGCATCTGAGATTCAGACATTGGCAGAACAGTCTAATTCTTCAGCTGAGAAGATTCAGCAGATTATCAGCGAGTTAATCAGTGAATCAGAAAAGACTGTAGAATATATGAAGAATGTTAGGGAAGCAGTTGCTGAGCAGCAGGAAGAACTTGATAATACCAAGAGGATGTTTGATAGAGTAAGATTTGGTGTTGAAAAGTCTCTTGAGAATATTTCTGATATTAACGGTCAGGCAGAGAAACTGAATAGTGAACGAAACAATATTGCAGAAGTAATTCAGGATTTGTCAGCAGTTTCCGAAGAAAATGCAGCAGCTACGGAAGAAACCACAGCTTCAGCAGAAGAGCTGGCTGCCATGATGAATGAGCTTGCAGCCCAGGCATCAGAATTATCAAAACTTGCAGATGAGCTGGATGGTTCAGTAAAAACATTTAAAGTCGAATAGTATATATATAAAAAACGGATGTCATATAAAACGGACATCCGTTTTTTGTTTAACAAAAAAATATTGACATTAATAATAATGTAGTACATACTAATGTAATGATAAAAAATGAACGGAAAATGCTTTGGAAAGGTAAGGATAAGAATGGATAAGACAGTTGTAGTAGGCATGTCAGGCGGAGTTGATTCCTCTGTTGCAGCTTATTTATTAAAAGAAAAGGGATATAATGTAATAGGCGTAACTATGCAGATATGGCAGAGTGAGGATTATCACGAAATGGAGAATAATGGAGGATGCTGTGGCTTGTCAGCGGTTGATGATGCGAGACGAGTTGCTGATGAACTGGGAATACCTTATTATGTTATGAATTTCAGAGAAGAATTTCAAAAAAATGTTATAGATTATTTTGTTAAAGAGTATCGTGAGGGAAGGACACCGAATCCTTGTATCGCCTGCAATCGTTTTGTAAAATGGGAAGCACTTCTTAATAGAAGCATGGAGATAGGAGCTGACTATATTGCGACGGGACATTATGCAAGAATCGGAGAATATAAAAATGGAAGAAAGTCAATTATTAAATCTGCGACTGCCGCAAAAGATCAGACATATGCGCTGTATAATCTTACACAGGAGCAATTATCAAGAACACTTCTTCCGGTAGGAGAGTATACAAAAGAAAGAATCAGAGAAATTGCTGCAGAGATAGGACTGCCTGTAGCCGTAAAACCTGACAGCCAGGAGATATGTTTTGTACCGGATAATGATTATGCATCGTTCATAGAAAGGGAGACTGGTGAAAAAGAGACCGGTGGGAATTTTGTTATGGATGATGGAACTGTTGTGGGCAGACATAAAGGAATATCGCACTATACCATAGGGCAGCGAAAAGGATTGAATATAGCATTAGGTCATCCTGTATATGTCAAAGAAATACGAGTTGATACAAATGAAGTAATATTGTCGGGAGAGGAAAAATCAATATTTACGACAAAACTTCGTGCTACAGATATAAATTATATGGGAGCAGTAAGTTTTGAGCCCGGTATGAAGATGACAGGTAAAATAAGATATTCCCATAGGGGGGAAGATTGTGTAGTCACAAATTGTGAAAATGACATTCTTGAACTTGAATTTATTAAACCGGTACGTGCCGTTACTCCCGGGCAGGCAGTAGTTCTGTATGACGGCGATTATGTATTAGGTGGCGGAACAATCATTCGGTAGAGGTATATGAATAAAAAGAAAAGTATAAAATAATAAAAATGATAATACGCTTAGCAGTTATTATCAATGTTGCTTCAATATGTGGATACCGCCATGGTAGGGCGATTAGGTGAAAATGCCACGGCGGCAGTGAGTGTAACTACAATAATTACATGGCTGATGGGAAGCATCGCGTCAGCATTATCGTACGTTGCCGGTGGGATTATTATGTATACAGCCTTTAGAAAGAATAAACATTTTAACTGGAAAATAAATACATTTGTATTATATTTACATTGATTTTAATGGTAATACTAAGTATTCGTTTCTTGTTGAGACGGGATGTATGTGGGGGATACGAATTGTTATGACGTTTGTGGTCGCAGAATTACTGCATCTGGGGCTTACACAGGTGCGGTATTGTATGATTGCAGATAACGTCTGCAAATCACTTTTATTAGTGATGCCGTTATATACAAAAAAAGAAGGAAAAAATGTTCAATCAGTGATATGCTCTCTGATAATATGTCTTATACTACCGTACAGGTAAGGCTTAAGAGTTTCAATATCTACCGGCTCAGAGTAAAGGATAGAACTGTAGCATGTGGAACTTATAAGCTCTATTATCATGAATACCATGATTTCAGGATCTTTAAGAGTACAATCTTCCCTTGTGATTAATTTCTGATATAGATTATAAAAATCAATATCTTCATCAAAAGCAGGATTCATAAGAGAGTCCTTAAATACACCCCAGCTTAGATTTTTTGAAATAAATAAAAGCAGGGATTTATTATTATTAAACTGGTCGATGATATTATCTGCAAGAAAGATCACTTCATCATATATATCGTTAATATTCTCTTTTGCAAGAGCGGCATCAGCATTATAAAACAGCTTGCTCGCTTTGTGTGCAATCAGTCTGTTTCGCAGATCATACTTGTCCTTAAAATAAAGATAGAAGGTACCTTTGGCAACACCGGATTTTTCAACGATTTCAGATATTGATGTTTTATTAATACCCTTAGATGTAAAAAGCGAAAATGCAGATTCAAGTAACGAATCACGTTTTATTTTTTTATTTGTCTCCAGTTTTCCCATGGTAAAAGTACATTCCTTTCTTTAAAACTATCACTATTATAAGAAAATGTAGAATCATTCGTCAATAAGAAAATTTTACAAAAAAAGATATTGACCATTGGTCATTTTGGTGGTATATATAATATAACAACAAAATGACTGTTAGTCATATTTGGAAAAGAAAGGAGAAGATAAGATGTTAAAACTTGGAAAGCAGATTGTGAAATTGAGAGTTCCTATTTTAATTATCAGTTTTTTATTACTGATACCATCCGTAATAATCTATTTAAATACACGAATTAATTATGACATTCTATCATATCTTCCAAAAGATATAGAGACTATGAAAGGTCAGGAGATTCTGGTTGATGAGTTTGGTACCGGAGGATTTTCTGTGTGTGTCGTTGATGGAATGACTGAAAAAGAAATCCAGAAACTTTCAGAAAAGATAAAAAAAGTAGACCATGTTGAAAAGGTAATATGGTATGGTTCGTTGACAGATTTGACTGTACCATTGGGTGCTTTTCCGCAGGAAGTACAGGATGCCATAACAGGCAAAGATTCGGATGTAACACTTATGATGATTACATTTGATATGGCTTCTTCAGATGATGCGACATTAAATGCAGTTGAGGAGATAAGAAAGATTACAAAAGGACAATGTATCCAGAGTGGTATGTCATCGGTAGTTGTCGACATAAAAAAGATTTGTAATACTGAGGCTTTGATGTACGTGGTTCTTGCAGCAGGTCTTTCAGCAGTAGTATTATCACTTACGATGGATTCATTCCTGATACCGGTTATATTCTTATTAAGTATAGGAATGGTTATCATATATAATATGGGAAGTAACTTTATAACCGGTGAGATGTCATTTATTACCCAGGCATTGGTTGCAGTTTTACAGCTGGCCGTAACACTTGATTATTCGATATTCCTTTGGCACAGTTATCAGGAATACAGAGAAAAGTATCCTGATGAAAAAGAGAGAGCAATGGCACACGCTATTTCCAATACCATAGCATCAGTTATAGGAAGTTCAATCACGACTATTGCAGGATTTATTGCAATGTGTTTTATGACATTTACACTGGGTGTTGACCTTGGAATAGTTATGGCAAAGGGAGTTGTGTTAGGTGTTATTGCCTGCGTAACTGTTTTACCGGCGCTTATTCTTACATTTGACGGTGCCATAGAGAAGACGAAGCACAGACCTATACTTCCGGATCTAGGAAGAATGAGTAATATTATCACTAAGGCATACATACCGTTTTTAATAGTTTTCGTAATTATTCTTATACCTGCAATATGGGGATATAATCATACAGACGTGTATTATGATCTGGTCGGTACACTTCCAAAAGATCTTGAAAGCGTTGTTGCAAACAGTACCCTGCAGGATGAATTTGAGATGGGTGCCACTCACATGGTTCTCTTTGATTCAAATGTTTCATCTAAAGACGGTGCGAAGATGATTAATGAGATAAGCAGACTCGATGGTGTGAAGACGGCAGTCGGGCTTGACAGTCTGTTAGGACCTACAGTACCGAAAGAGGTTATACCGGATACATACAAAGAGATTTTAGATAATGGAAAATATAAGCTTGTGTTTATATTTACAGAATATAAGGTAGCATCTGATGAGGTAAATGAACAGATTACAGAGATTCAGGATATAGTAAAAAAATATGATGATAAAGGAATGGTAATCGGTGAGGCACCTTGTACAAAAGACCTGATAGATATTACAGATATAGATTTTAAAACTGTAAGTACCGTATCAATTGTTTTAGTATTTATCATTATATTATGTGTTTTGAGATCGGTTTCACTTCCGGTAATATTAGTGGCTGTGATTGAATCAGCTATTTTCATTAACATGGGTATACCGGGATTTACACATACAACATTACCGTTTATCGCATCAATCGTAATAGGTACGATTCAGCTTGGAGCAACTGTTGATTATGCAATACTTATGACAAATAAATATAAGAAAGCAAGACATAACGGACAGGAGAAGAAGGAAGCGATACAGTCGTCACTTAAAAGTTCATTGCAGTCAGTTTTAGTAAGTGCATTAAGTTTCTTTGCAGCAACATTTGGAGTGGGACTCTATTCAAGTATCGATATGATTAGTTCGCTTTGTTCTCTGCTTGCAAGAGGAGCAATTATAAGTTTCATAGTGGTGGCATTTGTGCTTCCGGCGTTATTTATGGTATTTGATAAACTTATTATTAATACGAGCAGGGGTTTTAAGCCTGCAGAATAGAAAGGAGAATTGTTATGCGTAAGAAAATAGTTAGTACAGTTTCAATAGGACTTTGTGCAGCAATGATTGCAACGGGAGTCGGATATTCTGTATTCCGCTCTCAGGAAGAGGTCGTAGCTGCTGATAATACACAGATTAAAGAAGATATAAAAGATGCGATTAATGATGCGATAGATTTTACAACTACAGGTGATGATAAAGAAGAGACAGTATATGTTATAACTGATGCAAACGGAAATGCTAAGGAAAAGATTGTCAGCGACTGGTTAAAAAATAAGGAAGGAAGCTCCACAATTAATGATAAGAGTGATTTAGAGGATATTGAAAATGTTAAAACCGATGCAGATTTCACTAAGGGAGATAATGGTGAGCTTACGTGGAATGCAGATGGTGAGGATGTATATTATCAGGGAAAGACAGATAAGGAGCTTCCTGTTGATGTAAAGATTACATATTATCTGGATGACAAGGAAGTATCAGCTGAGGATATAGCAGGTGCAACCGGAAAAGTTAAGATTCGTTTTGATTACACGAATAATTCTAAGAAAAATGTAAATATCAATGGCGAACAGAAGGATATGTATGTGCCATTTACAATGATTTCGGGCATGATACTTGATTCAGAGAAGTTTACAAATGTTGAGGTTAATTCGGGAAAAGTAATATCTGACGGAAACAGATATATTGTCGTAGGTCTTGGTTTTCCGGGATTAAATGAAGATTTGGATTTTGATAAGGAAGACATAGATTTTCCTAATTATGTTGAAGTAACGGCAGACGCAAAAGAATTTGAGCTTGCAATGACACTTACAATGGGAAGTTCTGATTTGCTCGGAAGCATTAATCCTGATAAAATTGATACATTTGATGAGTTAAAAGATACAGTTGATGAGCTTGTGGATGCAACTGATAAGTTGAAAAACGGAACAGATGAGCTTGAAGACGGTACGGCAACATTAAAGAGTAATTTTGTGACCTATGCACAAGGTGTGTCAAAGCTTACGGATGGTGTAGCAAAGCTGCTTGAAGGAACAGGTACCTTAAACAGTAAGATGACTCCTTTTGTAGATGGATTAAATTCTGCTACTAACGGAATTAATACTATAGTAAGTAAATTAGATGGTGACGAAGGTGCTGTTTCAGGAGCAGGTAAGGTTGCAGACGGAGCTGCAAAACTCGATGATGGAATCGGTACGCTTAAGGAAAGTGCAGGAACGCTTGAGGATGCTGTGGGAGATATCGCAGACGGTGCCGGTGCCATTGATGAGAATATGCAGAAGGTTCTTGATGGATTTGCTGACAAGGAAGACGGTTCTAACGGTCTGACAAGTGGTTCAAAGCAGTTAGATGATGGAATCGGTACACTTAAAGAAAATGCAGGAACACTTGTCGATGCAGTAGGAGATATCGCAGATGGTGCTGAAGCTGTTGATAACGGTATGCAGCAGGCAATAGGCGGATTTGAAGATAAAGAGGACGGTACACCGGGGCTTTCTTCAGGAATGAAGTCGTTAGATGCTGGAATTGGCACATTGAAAAATAGTATAGGTGATTTGGTAACAGCCATAGATACATTATCTAATGGTGCTGCAAGTGTAGATGGATCATTACAGCAGGCAATTGCAGGTTTTGATGATGCAGAAGATGGAACACCGGGACTTGTAACAGGTTCACAGGCAGTTTCTGACGGTGTGAATGAGCTGGCACAGAAACTGGGAGGAATGCAGGGAACATTACAGGAAAGTGTTACTGAATATGATAATAATATTAATCAGCTTAGCGCTGTATTAAAAGCCGGCAAGGATCCTGCTACAGGTGCTGATCTGACAGCTGCAGAAATTGCTGCTTATCAGGCACAGCTTAATCAATGTGCAGGTGCGAAGGCAGCACTTGAGAGTGTGCTTAATCAGATGAATGGTGCTAATATGTCAGAGGGACTTGAATCATTATCCCAGGGCGCAGAAAAGGTAGCAGGTGGTGTTGCTGCTGAGAGAGAGGGTCTTTCAAAACTTCAGGCAGAAGGTACTTCACAGATAGCAGCAGGAGCAGAAACGTTAAATGGTAAGATGCCTGAGCTTACAGCCGGAATTGCTAATCTTAAGAGCGGTTCAGAAGCATTGGTTGATGGAATTAAGACGTTGAAGTCAGGTCTTAAAAAATTGCAAAAAGAAGGTACTTCAAAGCTTGCATCCGGCACGGGCGAACTTGATTCTAAAATTCCTGAATTAACAAAGGGTATCAAGAAATTAAAGGCAGGTTCAAGTGCGCTGGCTGATGGAGTGTCTCAGGTGGAGGCAGGACTTAAGAAGTTGAAGAAAGAAGGTACTTCGAAGCTTGCATCCGGTACGGATGAACTTAATTCTAAGATTCCTGATTTAACAGAAGGTGTAGGAGAGTTAAAAGAAGGAAGTGAAGCTTTAAAAGACGGAACAGCAAATCTTTCAGACGGTCTTGATACATTGTTGGGTTCTATGAAGAATGATTTACTTCCGGGTATGGGAACATTGTATGACAGTTCAAAGTTAATCGGCTCAGCAGTGTCTCAGATATATGATGGTTTGAAGACTGCATCTGATGGTGGCGCAACACTTAATACTGCCACAGGAAAAGTTACAGATGGTATTGGAAAACTGTATGACGGCTCTGTTAAATTAAACGACGGAATGCAGGAATACAAGGAAAAAGCTATTGATGAAATAGAAGATGCCGCAAATAATACGTTACCGGAGCTTCAGGACAGAGTAAAACAGACAGTCTCACTCGCAGGTGACTATACGATATATACCGACTCAGCAGATGGAGCAAGCACAAGTGTGAAATTCATATATGAGTCAGAAGCTATTGAGGCTGAATAAAATTTAATAGAAGTGTGCAGCACTGTAAATGAAAACGAAGGTCAACCAAGTTTACGCTCAGGCTGGCCTTTGTTTTTATTTGATTTATACTAAATCTGTGAAATCGGAGCACACTATGGATAGTGCCTGATTAAATTTATATTGAAAAAAATGCGGAAACAGGGTAAAATTAACATATAAAAAATGCGGAAACAGGGTAAAAACGACATATAAAAAATGCGGAAACAGGGTAAAATCGATATAAAAAAATTGCGGAAAAGAGAGTGATGTAATGTTTGAACGTAAAATATATCAAAAGATGCTTGAGTGGAAAAAGGAATCAAATGGTAAAACAGCATTATTGATAGAGGGAGCACGTCGTATTGGGAAATCGACAGTTGCGGAAGCATTTGCTAAGAATGAATATGAAACATATATATTGATTGATTTTGCAAAAGCTTCAACAGAAACAAAAAGACTTTTTGATGATGTGTCAGATTTGAACTATTTGTTTTTACAATTACAATTACAGTATAAAGTAGATTTGATTGAGAGAAAGTCTGTGATTATTTTTGATGAAGTACAATTATGTCCAAAAGCACGTCAAGCTATAAAGGCTTTAGTACAAGACTACAGGTATGATTATATAGAAACCGGTTCTCTTATATCTATAAAAAAGAATGTTAAGGATATTCTTATTCCCAGTGAAGAAAGAAAACTTAGCATGTATCCAATGGATTATGAAGAATTCCTTTGGGCAATAGGAGATAAGACCACAATCCCACTTTTGAAAAAATGTTTTGAAGAAAATATGGCACTGGGAGAGAGCATACATCGAAAGCAGTTAAGACAATTTAGATTGTATATGCTTGTAGGCGGAATGCCCCAGGCAATTGAGGCATATATCGAAACAAATAACTTCAAAAATGTAGATGAGATTAAAAGAGATATAATAAATCTTTATGAGAAGGATTTTGCAAAAATCGATGCAACCGGTCGACTTGCAATGCTCTTTGATGCAATTCCTGCGGAACTTAATAAAAATGCATCCAGATTCCAGACGAGCGCTGTTCTTGGAGGAGAAAAGGCTGACAAAGTTTTGGAATTAATTGCTGAGCTTAAAGATTCTAAAACAGTTTTAGTATCATATAACGTAAATGATCCTAATGCGGGAATGGCAAATACAAAAGATTTGTCAAAATTTAAACTGTTTATATGCGACACCGGATTGTTTGTGACGCTGATGTTTAAAGATAGAGATTTCACTGAAAACGAAATATATGAAAAATTACTTAGCGATAAGCTTAGTGTAAATCTGGGATACCTTTATGAAAATGTAGTGGCATGCTTGCTGGCTTCAGGAGGAAATGAATTGTTTTATCATACAATAAAGAATGAAAAGTCAAAGCACAATTATGAAATTGACTTTATATTAGCAAGAAAAAACAAAATAATTCCATTGGAAGTGAAATCGTCAGGCTACAAGGCACATAAATCGTTAGATGCTTTTACTGAGAAATATTCGGATAGAATTTTAAGGAGGTATCTGATTTATACAAAAGATACAGGCAAGGATAAAGATATTCGCTGTATTCCTGTTTATATGACGCCTTTTTTATAAAAAAGATTTAAAAACCCCGCCTGTCCCGGCGGGGCTTTTGCTTAAGAATAATAATCTTCGTCATTCTTATGTCTTAAGTAATATATATAAGAATACGTAACAGGTATAATCATGTATAATAACAGTAATGCTGCATATATAAAACAACTTGTACTGAGTTCGAATTTTAATAAAAATCCTGTTAATGCTCCTATTATTATTGAGAAGCCTTCAATTACCATTACATAAGCTGCAAAACGATGTGTATGATACCAGTTTTTTTCGCTTTTCATAGTAGTAGGAATCCTGATTCCGAATACATTGTTCCGTCTGGCTTTTGGTGCGTAATTTCCCAATACGATAAACAGTATACCGATAAACACCTGTATAAGGAATAGTGAATCTGTGATATTGTAGCCAAGTCCGTTTGCATAAATGATAGCTGATACATAGATGCTTGCGGCAGGAACTATCCATAATACGATTCGATAAAGTTTGTTCGGAATCTTATTGGTTTCGTCTCCGTATCCTGTTGAAAATGCACATACAAGGTGTAGTGCAAGAAGAATACCGCTAAGACCAAATACAGCAAATGCCTTTGAACTCCATCCGTCGGCAACACCCTGAAAATTAAAGTGTGTTGCAATTTTATCAGGCAGTCTGTTCCATATCAGAACACCTACTAAGGCAGGCATTGCCGTAAGTATACTTGTTATAATAATCATTTCAAGATTTTCTTTAATTTTTTTCATCTTGCTCACCTCTCAAATCTGATAACCACAGCAACATATCTTCGACCACGGAAGTGTTTAAACTGTAGTAGATAAAATTTTTCTCTTTTTCTTCATAAATTAGTTCCGCATTTTTAAGAATTTTTAAATGATATGAAATGGTTGCCCCTGTCATATCAAAGTGACTGCCAATCTCTCCGGCTGACATTCGTCCGACTTTTAGCAGTGTTAAAATTTCTCGTCTTGCGGGGTCTGCAAGAGCCTTAAAAGTTTCAGCAAATGCCATATGCATCACCTCCATCAATTACAATGGTATTTTGATAAAAATCTAATTAGATATTTGTCTAAATTATAGCAGGAAGTATAGGGGGAGTCAATATCTATTTAGAAAAAAATCGAAATTATAGGGATGACGTTTAAGGAGTTATAGGTTGCTTTAAAGAGTTATAGGTCGTTTTAAGGAGTTATAGGTCACTTTAAGGAGTTATAGGGTCTTTCGAGGAGTTATCCTTGATTTATAGTAATTTATTTGATATTTTATTTGTGAACAGAATTTGCTACCGGATAAAGTATACAGCAATTTTTGTATCAATAAATTATAGGAGGAATTATAGTTGAAAACCAGAAAAAAAATATTTACACTTTGTATGGTGTGTGTTCTGTTAGGAGGAACAATTACAAGTGTATCGGCAATCTCTTTAGCAAAATCCTTTTCAGGCGGCTCAAATTTAGAATGTATAGCAACTGATATAATAAAAGGATGTAAGTATAAAAAAACTTCTTGGGCTCGAACTGTAGGCTATAAAAAGAGTCATTATGTTAGAGCATATATAGGAGGGACTTCTTCGAGTGCCAGCGGAGCGTGGGCTGATACAGGCAGATGCTATTCAAATGGTGATATATATAGGTCGTGTAGTACATCGCAATGGGACTATGGAAAACCTACATACGAAGTATTTCCGAGAGCATATGCGAAATATGGTACTTGATAATTCTTATAGAAATTTTTCAGAAAAGGGTGTGGAGTACACATCCTTTTTTGAAATGAAGAAACAAATTGGAAAGGACATGGAAAGCAATTGAAAAAGAGAAAACTATTAAGCACACTGCTACTTGTTCTGGTATGTGTATTGCCCATTTTATGCATATTAATGATACATCATTTATCGCTGAGTAAAACATTAGTAAATATGGAAACAGGCTCATTCGGAAAATCTTCTTTCATAGTATCAATGGCAGACGGTTCTGACGAAGACAGATTGGAATTATACAATTATTTATCAAAAGAAAAATTATCATGTGGAATATATCTGGACGATGAAGAAAATTCGGAGTATACCGTCAGATATATGGCATTTACGAGGCAATACGTGGATTTTATTATGGAAAACGGAAGATTTTTTGAAAAGAAAGATTTTAAGTCGGAAAATAAAGTCGCTGTTATAGGAAAAAAAGTAGAAAATACATACAAAATAAAGGGAAAAGAGTATATTCAGATTAATGGCACTGAATACCTTGTGATTGGTAAAATGGGATATGAAGAAGATATGGCATTTGATAATTATATTTTAGTCAATCTTTTTGCATGTGAAAATGAGTTACTGAACCTTTACACACTGGATTTCTTTTCAGACATAGATGGACAGGGTGTGATTAATGGTTGTGAAGCCAATATGAAAGAACGCGGATGTGAGCTTGAAGTGTTGGCAGGAACTGATAGTTTCGCAGATACAGTAAAGATAGATTTTCATGATATATCATATTTTGCCGGTTTATTGTCATGCTACATATTGTGTGTACTCTTGATTTCATATCAGTGGCTGATGTTACAGAGAAGAGAGCTGGCGGTTCACAGATTAGTGGGAGCATCAAAAAAACAGGTTGTTATCAGGATTATGTCACATTATATAGCATACATGTGTATATCATTTCTATCGGGATATATATATTGCAGATTTAAGTATCCGTCGTATAGAACCTCCTTTTTCAAGGGATATAGTATAAGTGTAGTGATATTAATCATATTTATGTTTTTTGAAATATTGCAGATAAAGAATGATTCCGTGGAGGAGGCTATAAAAAAATGATAATATGTAAAAAAATATGGGAAATGACATGCCATAACATGATTATAGTTACGCTGATGCTTTTTTTAATAACCGGAAGTCTCATAATGACGGGGATTTTAGTAAAAAAACAAGAGAAAAGTCAGGAAAATGCAGATAGGTTTGAAGAGGAATATGGTGAAAACCAATATTACTGGGTAACGGAGGCGTTGGACGACAGGCAGTATTATACATATCTTGAGGGAGATTATAACGGAACGCAGTATAAAGGACTGGTTAACGTTTTACAGAGCCTGTGGGATGAAAAACAATTTTCATTTTGTACGTGCTGCTGTCAGTCATTTTGTACCAATAGTAAAATGCAGGATATTTTCTTAGAAGGATATGAGGATGGATATGCAGATTTTGCAGTGTCTAAGCGTAATGGCACAGATTGGTACGAAGTAAAAACGTTGATGGTGAGTGAAAAATTTTTTGAAATTAATCACATAAATGTCAAGTCAGGAGAAAAGTTTTCACAGCAGGACTACCTGTGGAAAGAAGGTGAAATTGTTCCGGTTTTATTGGGAAAATCTTACGAGAATTTCTATCATATTAATGATGTCTTTAGTGGTGAATATTTTGGAAAAGAGCTAACGCTTAAGGTAATAGGATTTTTAGATGATAACAGTTTTTATTTATCATCCAGTAAAAATGATTTTGTTTCTGTCGAGAGGTATATGGTGTTACCGGCACTTGAAATAGAGGAAAAAACAGAATTTTCACAATTACTGTCATTGATGGAATTGAATGGAACAATTGTGTCAAAGACAGGATTTCAAAATACAGGTGGGATATGTACGGAGCTGATAGAGAATCAGGGGTTAAAGTGGGAGTTGAACCTGCATAATCCACAGGATGAATCCCCCCAATTTGTCGTGAAGAAATATAGGAAAATGACAGGACAGGTGGCAGAGCAATTTAGAATTTTGGTTTTATTGGTCATGGTGTTTGCAATAATAGCATTGCTGATTAATTCATTTAGCATTTTGAAGAAGAATCAATACGCGTTTGGTGTAGAATTATTGTGTGGAGCGTCATATAAAAATATTTTAATGGAAGGTGCAGGATTTATATTTTTTATTTTATTTACGGGAGATTTGTGGGCGGTTTTATTTTTGCTTGCAATGAATAGCGGAATAAGAAGCATTATTTTAATACAGATAATTGTTGGAACAGCTTCAGTCATAACGTTAATATGCTGCATTGTTTACATGAAAAAAATGGAAATTGGAGATATAATTGGAGGTCAGGAATAATGTTGATTGATATGAACCGGATAGATGTAACGTATGGAAAAAAACTGGGGGTAGTACCGGCTTTAAAGCAGGTTTCTCTTCAGGTAAATGAGGGAGAGTTTTTGACAATTATGGGAAAAAGCGGATGTGGAAAATCTACACTGCTAAATGTACTTGGAACTATTCGTGAGCCTGATGGCGGAACTTATTTTTTTGACGGGAAAGATGTTTTGCAAATGAAAGACAGTGAAAAGGCGAGATTTCGTAATCAGAACATAGGGTTCGTCGTACAGCATTTTGCTTTGCTCGGTGAAAGGACAATATATGATAATATTGCCTTGCCTCTTCATTATATGCGAATTGGAAATCGTGAAATTCGAGTAAGAGTTGATAGACTTTTGGAAAAAATGGAATTGACAGATAAAAAACATAAATATCCCTATGAATTATCGGGCGGGCAGTGTCAGAGAACTGCCATTGCCAGAGCATTGGTAACCAATCCAAAATTATTATTGGCAGATGAGCCCACGGGAGCTTTGGATGAAGAAACCGGCAGGAATGTAATGAAATTATTACAGGAAATTAATAAAAACGGAACCACAATTATTATGGTTACCCATGATAGTGATTTCGCAAAACTGGGGAGCAGGAGTGTTACAATGCAGGATGGTATGTTTACAGGATAGATTTGTGAAACTATATTACGTTCGAGGAGTTATCCTTGATTTATAATAGAGTATTTGATAAGTTAATTATAGACATCTAATAACAGTGTATTGGAATTTCAGAGGAATGGAGATTAATATGAATATTGTACACAAAGGTTGGAACTGGGAAAATATTGATTCGGACTCATGGTTAAATGTTTCTGAAGAATTTTTGCCTGTGGCATTAAAATGGAAAAATAAATATCATACAATCCTTGATATTGCTGCCGGAAAAGGTAGACATGCATTGTTTTCATACAATATATCATACGGATTTTGCAGGGGTAAAGAAGGCGATAGATGAAATACATAGGGTATTGAACGAAAATGGTGAGGCATATATTACATTCAATTCAAAAGATAATATAAGTTTTAAAGAGGAAGATACTATAGACGGAAATACGATAATTAAAAAAAGCAAAATTGAAGATGGTATTCCTCATTGTTATGTTGATGAAAAAGAGGTTGAAGATTTGTTATCGGCGTTTGAAATAATTTCAATTTCGAAGATAACAGAGTATACCAGAAAGGGAAAAAAGGTGTGTAGGGTACACTATTATACACATGTAAAAAAGGGAATGAAAAAAATGAATGTGGATAATTAGGAAGGATGTTATTGATTATGAAAAGCATTGCGAAAAAGTTATTGAGAATAGTTGGTATAGTAGATTCTTTGGTTATATTTGCGTTTGCTATTTTGTATTTTATAGGCAAATATAATTTTATTAAGCTATTACCAGTAGTGTTAGCGATTTTGTGTATAGTGGCTATTTTTGGTAAAAAATTGGACTAGTATAGTCGTTTTTAAATACACCCGCTTTATTTGAGAAGCGAAAGGAAGGAAAACAATAAATATGAGGTTACTATTTTTTAAAAACATGCTATTTGCGGGAACCGGAACAGAAGTGGAATTTGCGTGTTATATTATTTATACATTTTGAGGTATGGAAGAAATTATAATTAATATGAGTAGTTTAATAAAAAGTATTACAATATCATGAATGCTTCTTGACCATTGAAATATAATACCCGATGTAAAATAATTTGTTCTAACGTGTAATAATTAAACATAGTTATACAAAAACAGTAGGATGAAGATGCAGGAAATTAATTTTTATAAGATTGGAGAAAAAAGTGAAAAAAACAATTATTAATATTATTTTGATAGTATTGTGTTTGATTGCTCTGTGTATAAACTTCTGGATGGAGAAATACAGTGCATTAGGAGGGTTTTGCATATTCTTAATGGGTATATTATCAATAGCAAAGGACAAAATATATAGTAACAAAGAGTAATAACATTGAAGTCAATCTATACTTAATTACAAGATCCGCTTTCGCTAACGCAATAAGCCGTTAGCACCCAAAGCGGCTGTATTGTTGATTGAATTTTTTTAGAAAATCTCAATTCAAAATACAAATCAAAAGAAGTAAAAATTATAAATGAGCTAAATAAAACTCATCAAATGCACGTCGATAATTCTTGGAAATCTTAAAATCTATATCATTTATGTAAATTCTGTCCCCTTCATAATGAGTGATTTTTTTAATATTTATAACAAATTTACGATTAACTTGGACGAAGAGACATTTATCTAATTCGCTAAACAGGCTTACCAAAGAAACATCTCTTCTAAAAGAATTATCGCCCTGATATATAACAGAATATCCGTTATATGCCATAATATAATCAATATCACTTTGTTTAATAGAATAAGAAAAACGGTTATGAAACACCTTAAGTAATTTATCAGAAATATTTGACATAATTATTTATCCTCCTGTAAATTGTGTCAGTAAATTAATGCATTAGGATTGTATCATAAAAATTTTTTTTAGTCAAGTATGTGTGAATTTGTTGCTATAGAAATGACGTCTAAGGAGTTATAGGTCGTTTTAAGGAGTTATAGGTCGCTTTAGGGAGTTATAGGTCGCTCTAAGGAGTTACAGGGCGCTTCAAAGAGTTATAGGTCACTTTAAGGGATTATAGGTCGCTTCGAGGAGTTATCCTTGATTTATAGTAACTTATTTGATATTTTATTTGTGAACAGAATTTGCTACCGGATAAAGTATACAGCAATTTTTGTAAAATGAAAAAAGAATGAGAAATATTTAATGAAAAAGAAATTTTTAACAGTGGTGACTGCACTCTCCCTTGTTGCAGCTACGGCTATTCCTACGTTTGCAGCAACAGTATGGTACAAAGGTTCGGCAGTAAGCTGGGATTATGGCAGAAGTTTAAAAGTATATAGTTATTCAAATGTACAGTCATCTGTATATGAGCATTCTGCAACTGCTAATACAACAAGTTCTGGATGGAAATTACCTTGTGATGTGGCAAAAGCAAAACAGTTTGTAGGTACTAAAACAGCAACAGCGTATTGGAATTGCAGAGGCTAGGAGGACAATTATTATGGAAAAAGTATCATTAACAGGTGCTTTAAAAATTCCAGGAATGATTGTCATAATGATGCAGGGCATGGTTATTGCCCTGCTTGCTGTATTTATGTTTGATAGTTCTTACTTGGATGCATGGAGTACATATGGAAATGGGAGTCAGACCATTATGTCGGGAGAGGAGCTGTGAATAGTAACGATTTATCATAACAATGTAATTTTTTCTATTTTACACACATGCTCCTTATTCTCGGAACGTTTTTCATAACTAATTC
>CAMHLZ010000027.1 GCA_946186125.1 uncultured Lachnospira sp.
GCTTTGTTGTTGTCTCGTCCTGCTTTGTTGTTGTCTCGTCCTGCTTTGTTGTTGTTTCGTCCTGCTTTGTTGTTGTCTCGTCCTGTGATGTCGTTTCTTCTCCATTACCTGCTAAAGCAAATGCTTTCTGACATGATACGCTCTTTCCTTCAGCGTCTGTTACAACAACCTTTATAAGGTGTGAGCCTGCTGTTCCATTCCACTTAAATGTATTTGTAGATGAAGCATCCTGTACACTCTTGCCATCGATTACAAATTCATATTTGTATGATCCCTTACCGCCTGAAGCGATAGCTTTTAAGTTAATAGCATCCTTAGCATACTGTGGTGAAGATACCTCTGCACCAAAGTTAACTGTTAATTCCTTAGTAGGAACTACAATGTCTGACTTACCGATTCTTGCAAAACTTGCTGTAATGTTATCAATATCCTCTTTTTCAAAAGATGTACTAGGATCCTGTGAGTATTCGTCCTTTGCATTGTCAATCATTGATGTATCAAATGGTATACAGTCAAGTGCTGACTCTCCTCTTGTAGCTACTAACATTGCTCCGATTCCTGTATTCTTGATGTAATCCTTGTTAATTCCATCACCAAGAGTAGCATATGGTATAGCTATCTCATAGAATGAATCATATGTTGTATCGTGTGTTCCCTTACTTCCTGCAAATGTCTTATAATCTACCCAGTCTGCATTTTCATCACAAACATCATCCGTTGAATCTGAACCGTTCAAACCTATTATAGAAGATGAAATGTTTGTCTTCGCCATGTTGTATGTAATACCACCTTTTGCGAATCCTACAGCTCCTTCTTTGTAGTTAGTATTTCCTTCTGAATCTACTGCCTTATACATTGTAGGCTCACCAAGTCCTGGCTTACCACTCATGTATAATAATCTGTCAACGTGTGATGTAGTAGCATCAAATGTAAGTCCCATCTTCTTTCCCCAGATTGAACCGCCTGAAGTATTCTTATTTGACATTGATGTACTACTTGGGTCAACGCTTAATGCGAGAATCAATGGTACGTCAAGTACTCTGCCACCATCAGCGAGTGATCTTTCTCCAGGGGTTTCCCATGTATCAGTTGTGTTTACCATCTGCCATCCGATGTAAAGATTTGTATCATCATATGCTGCATAAAGTGCTGTTGTATCAAGTACACAGTTCTCATGTCCACCCTTCCAGTGGTTTGCTACATCCCATGCACCGCCTGTTGCTATTAGCATTGATGAATCCCAATCAGATGCATCTCCATCTATTGTAATTGTCTTCTCAGCACCTGAACCTGTTGCATTTGTTGAATATGCCTTTGATGTTAATCCTGCATTTGTAGGTGCTGTTGAAAGTTCTTCTGCTGCTGTAAGTGCTGAAGCTACTGACAATTCATTGTTTGATGTTGCCAAATCTTCTTCATTTACCACTTTTCCACTGAATACTTTCTTAAATGTGAATGTCTGCTCTGCATTCTGTGTTCCGTCTGTTGCTGTAACCTTTAATGTTACTGTGCTGTCTGCAATCTTACCCTGACCTAGAATAACTTCTGCGCTGTCTTTGAAGTTCTTTACAACTCCACCGTCAACACAATATGTTCCTGATGTTGCATTCTTTAATGTAATTGTTGTCTTTAATGTCTCAGTCTTAAATGATGTACCATCCGGCTGTGATGATGTAATCTTAATATCACTTACTGAAACTGTCTTATAAACTACTGTTACTGTCTCAGCCGGATCTGAGAATACTGCATTCTTAGATACTGATTCAAATTCATATCCGTCAATCGTTGGGAATGAACCACTGAATGTACTTCCTAATTTTCCTTCTTTTGTCTCAGAAGTCTTAATCTCTTTTCCTTCTTTATCAACATATTTAAATGTAATCTTACCTGTTTTAGTTACAGGTGAATATGTTGACCACTTTCCATCTTTATAAATGTAAGCTGTCTTTGATTCAAATAAGTAACCCTTTTCCATATCAGCAGGTGTTCTGTTTGAATCACTATTATAGAAAATTACTCGTGGAGCGTCAATATTTTCAGGAACTTCATAGTAATAATATCCCGTTGCTGCGTCTACTGACATCTGCTTACCAGGCCATTTTCCGTTATTAACTTTTTCTGTTGCTGAATCATATGCATAACAATATACATCTGCACCCCATGAAGAAGGTTTTTCAAAATATGCAACATATCCTGTCTGCTCTACTTTTGTGAATGTATATTCATTTTCTGTAGATTCTTTGCCGTCTGTTGCTGTTAACTTAACTTTTACACTGTCACCAAAGTTCATACCTGAACCGATTGTGATATTAGTTGTAGAAGTAATTGTCTTAGCTTCATCATTTCCAATCTTATATGTTCCTGATGTAGCGTTCTTAAGTGTTAATGTTAAATCTAAAGTATCTGTTGAGAAGCTTCCGCCCTGTTTTGAAATGCTTATACTTGGTTTTGTAACGATTTCGCCTTCATTATAAACTACAGCGATACCCTTATCTCCCATGTTACCGCTTATACTTCCACCAGATACTGTAAATGTATTACCTGTAACCTGATCTTTGTAAGAACCATCTGCAAGTTTTGCGATTCCGCCACCTGAAATACTTACTGATCCGCTTCCGCCGTTACAGTTTACGATAACTACACCATATCTGTTTGTAGCTGCATCATATCTTGCGTTGTATGCATAGCTTCCTGATGAACCAAGGTACTCAGCTGCTCCATTAAAGTAGTTATGGAACTTGTTAGAAGCAACTACTTCTGTACTGAAACACTGTGTATTGTCAACATCACCAATATTTCCTGCTCTATAGTCTTTTGTTCTTGCAAAATATAAAGCCGTTGCCTTATTTCTTGAAGAAACCAATGTCCACGTCTTGTTGATATCACTTTCGCTTGCTTCTGTAGACGTTCCTACTTTACAACCATATTTCTGACTGTAAACATCTTCATTTGAGTAAGTATCATGTGACTCTGCCCATAATACAACATTGTCAGCAGTTACACCTTTCTTATATGCGCTGCTTGCTGCACCTGATGCATTATGTCCAATCACGGCATATCTTATGTCATTACCTGTCTGATTATCTGTTACCTTAATATATTTAGTGTAGCTGTTGATAATAGAGCTGTGATTTCCTGCAGTATCATCAAGAATCTCACCATATACATATAAATCTTTTGAAGACTTAAAGTAACCTTTTGATTTATAATATGACTTTGCCTCAGGAATTACATTCTTCCAAAATGTATATCCATCTCCGTCTGCGTCAACACCTATATGCTTTGCAGCATCAAATCTGAATCCATCTGCCCCGGCATCAATACATTCTTTAAGGTATGTAATTACATAATTCTGAATCTTTGAATTTTCAGTATTAAGATCCGGAAGACCACCCATACTATATGCAATAACTCGCCCTCTGTTAGTGTAATCACTTATTTCAACATTCCATGTTCCACTATGCCAGCAGCCTTCATCATCTTTAATATCTGAAGATATGGCATTAGATCTATCATACTTACTCTGATTACCCAAGTGGTTTGCAACAACATCGACAATTACCTTGATACCATACTTATGAGCTTCAGCACACATTGCTGAAAAATCTGACTTATTTCCCAAAGCACTGTTACCTGAATCATCAATCTTAAAACTCTTTGGCTGATAAAATACCCACCAATGCGAATTAGAGCCTCCCTTTGTTGATTCTTTAGCCTCCTGAATAACCGAAGTCTGAACTGCCGTATATCCGGCATCTGCTATCTTCTGCATGTTATTTTTTATATTGTTAAACGACCATTCCCAGGCGTGGAGGATTACTCCGTCCTGAACATCAACATCTGTGTAATCAGCTGTTGTAGCAAGTTCTGAATCATTTAACACCCCTTCAGTTGCAATAACGGCTTCATTAGCTCCATACACACGAAGCTTTGAAAAATCTGTTATCGAACTACTGAACACCAATGTACCAGTTAACAGGATACTTAATGCTCTTTTTACTAAGTTTCTTCTCATCTTAAAAACCTCATCCTTTCTTTTATATTACTCTTTTAAAACCTTACAGTAATAGGATATTAAATTTTCTAAAAAATGTCAATGTTTCACCTAAAATTGATTGTAATTTTTAAATTTTTTGTTAACATTGTATTATTATTCTTTTTATTTTGTGCAATTTTATCATATCAAAAAATTTTTGACACTTTTTTTTAGTAATGTTATAATAAAAAAAAGATACTTTAATACAATAATTATAAAAGGAGACATTAACCCTATGAAAGAACGTATTCTAAACTACATGAATTATATTGATGAACTTTTAGAAGCAAATGATACTCACACCGATTATGAAAAACTGATCTCTGAACATCTGATACAAATTGGATTCTTCATGCACGAGCGGCTGATTCACCTTATTGTTACTGTAGTTTTTGCTATTCTTACCCTGATGACTGCTTTTACATATCTGAAGTACCAGACGATAGGTTTGCTTGCACTGACCAGTTTATTTATTATTTTACTGGTACCCTACATTAATCACTACTATCTGCTTGAAAACGGAGTTCAAAAAATGTATAAACAATACGATGAAATGCTAAAAAGAAAAAATAGTGATGATTGACATATTCTGTATTTTTTAATAAAATGTCTATTGATTTTAATATATTGAAAACAGAAAGAGGTATATAGAATGAAGACAACACCAGTAAAAGGAACGAACGATTATCTGCCTGAAGAGGTTCTGTTAAGAGATTATCTTTCAGATGTTATATTAAACACTTATCGTTCACACGGATTTGAAAGAATTACCACTCCCATTGTGGAAGATGCAGAAAATCTCGACAAGAGCGAGGGTGGCGAAAACCTTAATCTTATTTTTAAGATTTTAAAAAGAGGCGACAAATTCCAGAAAGCTATTTCATCCGGCGACTTTGATAAATTATCAGATTTAGGTCTCAGATACGACCTCACATTGCCGTTAAGCAGATATTTTGCAAATAACCGTGCCAGTTTAATATCTCCATTTAAATGTATACAGATGGATAAAGTATACCGTGCTGAACGTCCGCAAAAAGGCCGTCTGCGTGAATTTGTACAATGTGATATTGATATTCTTGGAAGTTCTTCCGTTAATTGCGAAATTGAGCTGATAAATACAACAACAAAAGCTCTCTTTAACATCGGAATGGATAATATAAAAGTTAAGATTAATGACAGAAGCCTTTTAAATGATTTTCTGTTAAAATGTGGTTTTAAGGATGACGAACTGGCGAGCGTATGTATTTCATTGGATAAACTTGACAAAATTGGTTTAGACGGTGTGAAAGAAGAATTAACTTCTAAGGAATTTGATTCTTCTTCAATAGATAAACTTTGCGAAACTTTCAAGTCACTTCCTGTTACGCTTGATGCAGTGAAAATTATCTGTGGTGAAGATAACGAAGCCGTAAAAAGACTTGAAACTATTATCAATACTGTATCTTCGATGACCGCAAACAGATTTGAAATCGTGTATGATATAACACTTGTCCGCGGTCAGGGATACTACACCGGAACAGTATTTGAAATTGAAAGTACTGAATTTAAAGGAGCCATCGCAGGTGGTGGAAGATATGACAATCTCATAGGAAAATTTATAAATGAACAGGTTCCTGCCGTTGGTTTTTCTATTGGATTTGAACGTATATTCAGTATTCTGACCGATAACAGTTTTTCTATACCTGATACCAAAAAACGTCTTGCCGTCATTTATGATGCTGACGAATTTGCTGATGCTAATAAAAAAGCTGATGAATTACGAGACACTTACAATGTTGTAATGTATGAAAAACCAAGAAAAAATCTTGGAAAATTTATTGACAAATTAGAAAAAAATAATTGTGACGGATTTTATATTTATAATCAGTCTGATGAAATCAAATTCTTTTAAAAGTTCCCCCGCCAAATCATTTTTCAGATTACGGCGGGGATATTTTTCTTATCTTGAAGTAATAAATGTATTGTAGCCTTCTCCCCTTAATCTTCTCTCCATTTTCACGGCATTATCAATATCCTCATAGGTTCCAACCTGCACTTTATACATTCCGTTTTCATAAACTAAATACGCAGGAAACCCTTCATTTTGAAGCTTATTTAAAAGTCTGTTTGCATAATCTCTTACAACATATGCACCAACCTGTACACGATATAATTTCTTTTCATTTTGAACATGCATGTCAATGGTTTCAAGTATACCGTCCGCTATGGCACCTGCTATTTCATCAAATTTTTCATCAAACAATGAGTTATCCCTGTCATTATTGATAAATCCCGTTTCAACAAGAACTGCCGGAATTTTAGTTCGTCTGAGTACAACAAGATTTGGGCGTTCAATTACTCCCCTGTTTGCAAATCCAAGCGAACTAAGCTTTTCATTTATGTTTCTGGCCATTTCTGATTTTATTCCCGAATCATCAAATACCAGTGTCTCTACACCACTCGAGGTATTTTCTTCCGGAACAGAATTTCTATGCAATGATACAAAGAAATCAGCTCCGGAATTATTCCCCATGACTGCCTTTTCAAACGGTGTATCGTATACATCTGTTGTTCTTGTATAATATACATCAACGCCGTTTTCTTCTAATTTTCTTCCGACAGCCAGAGCAAGTCTTAAATTGTCATCTTTTTCATTTCTTCCCTGATAAGATGCACCTAGATCATTTCCTCCATGTCCTGCATCAATTACTACAGAATATGCCATATAATACTCCAATTTCTTTTTTATATTATATGCTACATGGAGAGAAAAATTGCATTATCGTCTGCCCGTATTATCTGTTACATTATCTGTAGCTTTATCGACTGCTCCTCCTACTCCTCTTCCAACGTCTTCCACGGCATCTCCTACTCCTCTTCCTGCATCTTCTACAGCATCTCCAACACCATTTCCTATATCTTTTACCGCGCCGCCTACGCCGTCTCCTGCCTCGTTTACGGTATCATTTGTTGTGTCATTTGTATTTCCGGACATATTGCCACATGCCATCAATGCCGTTGCCATTATTCCGGCTGCCAAAATAACAAAATACTTCTTCATAAAAAAATCTCCTCCTGAAAAATAGTTATTTTACTTTAACTAATATATCCAAAAGGAGATTTTTTATTTATTGTAAATTTTATCCAATCACGTCACTCATATCATACATTCCCGGCTGCTTACCCGCAAGGAATTTTGCTGCCTGAACAGCTCCTTTGCCAAATACAGCTTTAGAATATGCATGATGATTAATCTCTATAACTTCATCAATTCCTGCAAAAATCACTTCGTGATCACCAACAATTGTACCGCCTCTGACAGCTGATATACCTATCTCTTTTTTAGGTCTCTTTACTCTGTCCTTACTTCTGTCATACTTATACTCATATTCATTATCCAATTCAGCATTTATAGCATCTGCCAAAGCCAGCGCTGTTCCGCTCGGTGCATCAACTTTCTGATTATGATGTCTTTCAACAATCTCTATATCATATCCTGCAGGAGCAAATACCTTAGTTGCATCCTTTAAAAGTTTCATGATAGCATTTATTCCCAATGACATATTTGCTGATTTCAAAACCGGTATCATCTGTGATGCCTTTTTAACTTTTTCAAGCTGTGCTTCTGATAATCCTGTAGTGCATAATACCAGAGGGAGCTGCTTTGCTACACAATAATCCAATAATTCATCAGTTCCTTTTGCTGATGAAAAATCAATAACAACATCTGCATCAACATCACATGTATTTATATCCGTAAAAACAGGATAGTCATTTTTTCCATTATCAACTATATCTATTCCGGCAACAATCTTTGTCTCCTCATCCGCATCGACAATCGCTGTAATATTCTGCCCCATTTTTCCGTTACATCCGCTCATAATAATATTTATCATATCGTAACCCTTTCCTTACTACACTACTGCACTTTTATTCCATAATTTATCAAAGATTTTTTCAATCTTTCTTTGTTAGCAGGTTCCATTTCTGTAAGTGGTGCCCTTAAACTTCCAACTTCCATTCCCATCATATTAAGTGCTGCCTTAACAGGGATTGGATTAACCTCACAAAACAGACTTTTAATCAAATCTATCGCTTCAAGCTGAAGTCTGCAGCTCTCCTTTACGTCTCCAGCATGATATGCTGCCACAATATTATGTGTCTGTTCAGGTGCAACATTGGAAAGAACTGAAATAACTCCTTTTCCACCGAGTGAAAGTAAAGGAACTACCTGGTCGTCATTTCCTGAGTATATATCAATCTCGCCCTTACTGAGACTTGCGAGTTCTGCAACCTGTGAAATATTACCGCTTGCTTCCTTTATGGCAACAACATTTTTTGAAAGTTCATGAATCTTCATGACAGTGGCCGGCAGGATATTACAACCTGTACGGCTAGGTACATTATATAAAATCAACGGAATATTAACAGAATCAGCAATTGCAGTGAAATGCTTTACGAGTCCATTCTGTGTTGCTTTGTTATAGTATGGTGAAACTACAAGGAGTCCATCCACTCCATATTTTTCCGCTTCCTGTGAAAGGTAAATGGCAGTCTCAGTACAATTTGAACCTGTACCTGCCACAACCGGAATTCTACCTGCTGTTTTCTCAACCGCATACTTGATACATTCAAGATGCTCTTCATGTGAAAGTGTTGAGGATTCACCTGTTGTTCCACATATAATAATACAATCTGTCTTATTAGCTATCTGAAATTCAATAAGTTCACCCAGTTTATCAAAATTAACTGATCCATCCTGATTCATAGGAGTTACAATTGCTACTCCTGCACCTGTAAATATAGACATTTAAATTCCTCCATTTCGTTTTTGCATACCCTGAGAATTTCATATAAACACTTACGGGTGTGCATTTTAATTCTTTATCTTTGTACAGATAATAAAATAACCGGCCTTAAAAGGCCGGTTAAAAGTTTCATAAAAACTATAAAAGCAGCCCTCCATCTCCTAAAGATGACAGTTATACAGCTCTTAACTGTATACCCAAGATACCGGTTCCAGAGCCGGATATCTTTCGGCGTGTTACCCTTTCGATGAACTTCCCATGTGTCTGGCACATCCGTTCACCTACTGATGCAATACGCAACCTCTACTTTACATCACTTATGGTGATAATAACACTATTCATCTGTAATGTCAATGTTTAATTTGTGTCTCAATCTCCGACACAACATTGACGTATTCTCTAAGTTCTTCCGGTAAATTAATTCCGGTAAGGAATACTATCTCTTCTTCAGATTTTGCGCTTATTACCTGTATGATATCCTCCATACTGATAATTCCTTCATCTATCAGCCCAAGTGCCTCATCAAGAATCAAAACATCACACTCTCCGGTAGTCAGTACTTTTTTGGCAAAATTAAGCCCATTCAGAATATTCGTTACCTCATCGTTCTTTTCCTGTACACTCAGTTCTGAGAAGCTTGTATCTTTTTTCTCAAACCTGAATAACTTAATCTGTGGTTCGAGTTGTTTAAAAAATTCAACTTCTGCCAAATCCTTTTGTTTCATAAATTGCACAATTATAACGCGTCTGCCCTCAATAGCAGAGAATATTCCCTTGCCAATAGCTGCTGATGACTTTCCATCACCTTTTCCGCAAAAAATCTGCACATATCCTTTATCCATTGTAACCTGCTCCTTGTTAATCAGTTTAAGTTATTGTAATGAATAAAATACATGATACCAAAAAAATTATAAAAAATCAATATTTTTCACTAATCTACATATTCCAACTTGCTGACCGACACTTCGTATGCCGTATGTTTTTCTGTCTCTTCTTCGCTGATTTTCTTAACATAATCCCTGCTTTGGACTCTTCCCCATATCTGGATTCTTCCTCCTACTTCAAATGAAGATGCAAACCTTGCATTTCTTCCCCATGCTATACACGGAATATAATCCGACTTTCCATAAGGTCTGTTTACTGCTATCAATAAATCCGATATTTCTCTTCCCAAAGGTGTCTTTCTGTACACCGGTGATTTGCAGATAAATCCATCCAAAAAAATCTGATTAGTTTTTCCGGATTCCGTGTTTTCATCTACCAGCTGCCACTCCCTTACAAAAATTGATAACACTAATTTGTTTCTTGTTCCCTCATGCCTGTTATATGAGCGGAACTGACCTGATGCTCCAACTAACTTTCCTCTTAAATCCTGCGTAACATCAACCAGTCTCTCTGATACCATTAAAGGAATAGTGTCAAACATATCACTCAGCCTGCTTACCGCTACATCCGTAATATAAAACCCTTCACCAAACACTTCATGACTGAATCTGAATTCAGATACAATCTCTCCAATAATGCTTACCCTGTTGTTTTCAATCACCTTATCTACCATTTGTATTTCTCCCTTCATATTTTGATAGTTTCTTAGATAGACTTATCTATAATTAATGTTTACGTTCCAATTCCGAAAATTAGAACTACATTACCAGCCAATTTTACAATATTTTCTATCTGTTTTAAAGTATATGTAGATATTTTTTTCTTTGATTTTATACATTTTTAATGATACAATGTAGAAAAATGTCGACAAATTAATGTAAATGACAAATTTTTACATTTATTTTATAAAAATTCTGTATTAACACTTGAATTTTATATAAAGTATGGTAAACTTTACAATGTTTTGATGTACGTGTGCTGCGTTGCATCTTATTCATTATTATACAGCACAGAAATGAGGATTATTATGAATATCAATAGAGAAGATGTCCGTAACGTTGCCATTATCGCCCATGTTGACCACGGAAAAACAACTTTGGTCGATGAGCTTTTAAAGCAGAGCGGTGTATTCAGGGAGAACCAGGAAGTTGCGGAACGTGTAATGGATTCAAATGATATCGAACGTGAGCGTGGTATAACTATTCTTTCAAAAAATACAGCCGTGTACTACAAAGATACAAAAATCAATATTATCGATACTCCGGGTCATGCCGATTTCGGTGGTGAAGTTGAGCGTGTACTTAAAATGGTTGACGGTGTTATTCTTGTGGTAGATGCTTTTGAAGGTGCAATGCCTCAGACAAAATTTGTTCTTAAAAAAGCATTAGAGCTTGATCTTGCAGTAATTGTCTGCATTAATAAAATTGACCGTCCGGAAGCACGACCTACAGAAGTTATAGATGAGATTCTTGAACTCTTCATTGAACTTGATGCTTCTGACGAACAGCTTGATTGTCCTTTTGTTTTTGCTTCCGCTAAATCAGGCCATGCAATACTTGAACTTGACGATTCACCTGAAAATATGATTCCTTTGTTCGAGACTATTATAAATCATATTCCGGCGCCTACAGGTGATCCTGATGCTGATACACAGATACTTATCAGTACTATCGATTATAACGAATATGTCGGAAGAATTGGTATTGGTAAAGTGGATAATGGTAAAATTAAAGTTAACCAGGAAGCAGTGCTGGTTAATGCACATGAGCCTGATAAAAAGAAGAAAGTCAAAATCAGTAAGCTTTATGAATTTGACGGACTTGACAAGGTTGAGGTTAACGAAGCTTCCATCGGTTCTATTGTAGCTATTTCAGGAATCGCTGACATTCATATAGGTGATACTGTATGCTCTCCTGAAAATCCGGTTGCAATCCCGTTCCAGAAGATTTCTGAACCAACCATCTCAATGCAGTTTATGGTAAATGACAGTCCTTTAGCAGGTCAGGAAGGAAAGTTTGTCACTTCAAGACATATAAGGGACCGACTTTTAAAAGAATTAAATACTGATGTAAGTCTTAGAGTTGAAGAAACAGAAAGTGCAGACAGTTTTAAGGTTTCAGGAAGAGGAGAATTGCATCTTTCCGTATTAATAGAAAATATGAGACGTGAAGGCTTTGAATTTGCCGTAAGTAAAGCTGAAGTTCTTTATAAAGAAGATGAAAATGGTAAAAAACTTGAGCCTATGGAACTCGCTTATATAGATGTTCCGGAAGAATTTTCAGGAACAGTTATAGAAAAATTAAGCGGACGTAAAGGTGAACTCCTTAATATGAGTGCTTCTAACGGCGGATATACAAGACTTGAATTCTCTATTCCATCAAGAGGTCTTATCGGTTACAGAGGAGAATTCATGACAAGTACTAAAGGAAACGGCATTATCAATACTATATTTAACGGATATGGTCCATACAAAGGTGACATCCAATATCGTAAACAGGGCTCTTTGATTGCCTTTGAAGCAGGTGAAGCTATCACTTACGGTTTGTTTAACGCTCAGGAAAGAGGAACCTTATTTATCGGTCCGGGCGAGAAAGTATATTCCGGTATGGTTGTAGGACAAAACGGAAAAACTGACGATGTCGAAGTAAATGTTTGTAAAACAAAGCACCTTACTAACACTCGTTCTTCAGGTTCAGATGAAGCCTTAAAGCTTGTACCTAAGCGTATTTTAAGCCTTGAACAGTGTCTTGAATTTATTGATACAGACGAATTACTTGAAGTTACACCGGAAAATCTTAGAATCAGAAAGAAAATTCTTGATCCTACTTTAAGAAAGCGTTCTAAATTTAACAAATAATTATTTTGTACTCCCTTAATCTTTCATTTGGGACTTTTAAGATTTTGGGAGTACATTTATATTATTGGGAGGCTTACATATGGATATGTATTTTTTAAAACTTTTATCAGAGATTCGTAATCCTGTTCTTACAACTATAAACATGGTTATTACATCTCTCGGAGGCGGTACATTATATGTTGCACTGCTCTGTCTTATATATTGGTGTATTGATAAAAAATTTGCCTACCGTCTGGGAATTATCTATATTCTCTCCGGAATGGCTGTTCATTCATTAAAAGTAATTTTCAGAATACCGAGACCCTGGGTCAGAGATCCTTCTTTCAATGTTGTAAAAGCTGCAAAACCAGGTGCCGGGGGATATTCATTCCCAAGCGGTCATACTCAGAATACAACAGCATTTTTATCTACACTAGCGTACAGATGTAAAAAGCCCCTGTTAAAATTGCTTTGCTACATGGGTATTTTTCTTATGATGTTTTCAAGAATGTATCTGGGTGTTCACACTCCAACCGATGTAGGGGTTGCATTTTTGCTTACCCTTTTAATATCACTGTATGTAAATCATTACGGCGAAAATTATTCAATAGATATTAAGACAATACATAAAATAAATATTTTTATGATTTTGATATCGGCTGCCGTCACCATACTTGTAATTTATCTGTATGCGACTGTACCTGAACTTCCGATATCTAAGTTAATCGGAACAGTAAAATTCACAGGTGCGGCATTTGGCTTTATCATCGGCCTTTACATTGAAAAGAATTACATAAGATTTAACGAAAAAGCAACTACATTTCCAAAACAGATTTTAAAGTTCGCCATAGGGATTATAGTTTCTCTGGCATTACATAAAGGACTTTCATTTATAATTAAAACATTTTTTGCAGCAATACTCCCTCTTTATTTCATTGAGTATGCTTTATTATTTGTTTTTGTCATCTGTGTTTATCCTATATTTATTAAAAAGTTTTTCACTGATGAATTTTATCTTTGAGAATTATGATTACAAAAACTTCAATACTAAAGGATATTTCGTTCCTTGAGTATTGAAGTTTTTTACTGCCAATATTGTATAGTACTTTCTCAATTTAAGTTAAAAATAACCACGTTATCCACGTCTATAATTCCATCACCTGTCCTGACTCGCATACCACATAAAAAACTTCATCCAGTTCATTGATTTCCACAGAAGCTGAAGCTGCTTCGTTTACTTCTTCACAAAACTTACCATAATATTCCACGGGTACCAGATAACACATTTTCACCTTATCTTCATAAGATGATGATAACTCGTGAATCCCCATTGTCGCACAAATGTATTGTAGTTTTCCGACTAGTGTATACGGAAGTATCATCTCAACTTTTTTTCCTGACATTTTTTCTGCAATCTCACTTTTTTCAACTGCATCCGCAGCAGCATTCCTATACGCCCTGACTAGTCCTCCCGTTCCTAAGAGAACTCCTCCAAAATATCTGGTGACAACAATTAAAACGTTACGAAGTCCTGAACCTTCTAAAACATCAAGAATCGGTTTCCCTGCAGTTCCACCCGGTTCCCCGTCATCACTGAATCTTTGTATCTCATTTCTTTCTCCCAATACATATGCATAACAGTTGTGTCTTGCATCCCAGTATTCCTTTTTATATCCGTCAATTACTTCAGCCGCCTCTTCCTCAGAACTAATATTTTTTATATGTGCAATAAATTTTGATTTTTTCTCTTCATATTCTCCTACTGCACTATTCAACAAATATTTATCAGCCATTTTACCTCCGATTATGAATAATCTACTTTCTTTTTGTCTATCCTATAGATTGTAACACAATTTTAACTTTATTTACTATAGTATTTTTGCTATAATTTTTTTATCATTTGAAAGAAGGTAATTTTTTTGAACTATAATTATAAAAATGTACTAAAAAAGAGGAAAGAACTAACCTCAACAACAAGAAAACTTAAAACAAAATTCGGCATTACACTGCTAAAATTTTTTTTAGTATTTCTTCTGGCGATGGTCATTACAATAGTTTTCGCCGGTTTTGGAATGATTCGGGGCATTATAGAATCATCACCGTCAGTCGATGACATTAACATTGCTCCATCCGAGTATTCAACTACAATATATGACGCTGATAATAATGAAATCACTAAACTTGTCCAGTCAGGCTCTAACAGAATTAATGTCTCTATAGACTCTATTCCTAAATGTCTGCAATACGCATTCATAGATATAGAAGATGAGCGTTTTTACGAACATAACGGTATAGACCTTAAAGGTATTATAAGAGCCGGTGTTACAGCGATTACTACCCGCAATCTTTCACAAGGTGCCAGTACCCTTACACAACAGTTATTAAAAAACAATGTATTTGAAGGTGGTAATGAGGATTCTGTTGGAAAACTGTTTAAAAGAAAGTTTCAGGAACAGTATCTGGCTCTTGAGCTCGAGAAAGCTACTACCAAGTCCTACATACTCGAAAGTTATCTTAACACTATTAATCTTGGGCAGAATTGTCTTGGTGTGCAGGCAGCTTCAAAAAGATACTTTAACAAAGATGTATCCGAGATTACTCTTTCCGAAGCAGCCGTTATAGCAGCGATAACACAGAGTCCTTACAAGTACAATCCCGTGACTCATCCCGAAAATAATGCTGAACGTCGTAAGAAAGTATTAAAACATATGCTTTCACAAAATCACATTACGCAGGACGAGTATAATGCAGCACTCGAAGATGATGTGTATTCAAGAATACAGACTATAAACGTAGACCGTTCTGCTTCAAGTCCTTATACGTATTACATCGATGCTTTGATAGATGACGTGCTGAAAGATTTGCAGGAACAGAAAGGTTATACAAGAACCCAGGCATACAATGCCCTTTACAGCGGCGGACTAAGTATCTATACGCCACAGGATCCTGCTATTCAGGCTATCTGCGACGAAGAGTGTAATAACCCTGATAACTTTCCGGGAAAGGTTTATTATTCTATCAACTGGGCATGGTCTGTGAGTCATGCAGATGGCACTGTTTCAAATTATTCAGAGGTTGATATAGAGTACTATAACAAAACTCTCTTGGGTGATTCAAATTTCAATCTGACATTCTCATCTACAGATGAGGCAAATGCGTATATTGCAGCTTTCAAAGCCGAATATTGGCATGAAGGCGATACCGATCTCGGTGAAACAATACTATATACTTTACAGCCACAGGTTTCATTCACGGTAATGGATCAGAAGACAGGATACGTTAAAGCTATCGTTGGTGGACGTGGAGAAAAAACAGCCAGTCTTACGTTGAACCGAGCAACAGATACAACCAGACAGCCGGGATCCTGCTTTAAAGTGTTATCTACGTATGCACCCGCTCTCGACACGGCAGGTTACACATTAGCATCATTGGTGGAAGATTCTCCTTTCTATGATGTAAACGGTCGAAAAGTAAGCAACTGGTGGGGAGATAATTACAGAGGTCCTTCTACTCTGCGTTCGGGTATACGTGATTCCATGAACGTTGTTACTTCCAAACTTTTGACTGATATCACTCCTCAGCTGGGATTTGATTATCTGCTTAATTTTGGCATTACTACTCTGGTAGATGAAAAGACCCTGGACGACGGTACAGTAGTCTCAGATATTAATCAGGCTCTTGCACTGGGCGGTATTACCTACGGTGTAACAAATCTTGAATTATGTGCCGCATATGCTTCTATTGCAAATAACGGTGTTTACACAAAACCTGTGCTATATACAAAAGTATATGACCAGAAGGGACGTATTCTTCTTGATAACGAAGCTAATACACATACAGTACTTAAAGATTCTACCGCATGGCTGTTAACAAGCGCCATGCAGGATGTTGTAACAGATGGAACCGGTAAACTTTGCAAAGTAGAAGGAATGACAGTTGCAGGAAAAACAGGTACAACATCTGATGACAACGATATCTGGTTTGCCGGTTATACACCATATCTTACCGCTACTATATGGTCAGGTTTTGATAATAATCAAAGCTTATCAAACACGGCTTATCACGAATCGCTGTGGAGCAAAATTATGACAAGAATAGATCAGACGAAGGGATATACTGAAGATCCAGGTTTTCCAAAACCTGACTCAGTTGAAGAAGTTAAGCTTTGCTCTTCTTCAAATAAAATTGCAAGCAGTGGCTGCCCGTCAAGTACAACAAGAACTGAATATTTTGCCAAGGGAACGGTTCCTTCTGATCAATGTAATGTTCATTACGGACATTCAACACGTTATTATGATGACTCAGACGATGATTCAGACGATGATTCAGGTGATGAACCGGATGATAACTCAGATGATACACCGGATGATAATACTAATGACAATTCTGATAACGATTCTAATAACGACGCATCTGATGAGGGTTCGAATGATAATCCTGATGTAGTTTCCGAATAACAAAAGAAAAAAGGCATAGTCCTCACATGTGACTATGCCTTTTTTTTATGATTTCATTTTAGCATCAAAAAACAAACTGCCCAAATATCCGAATACTAAAGCACAGCTTATCCCAATGGCACTTGCCTTAAATCCACCCGAAAATATACCAATAATTCCCTGTTCATCCACGGCATCTTTAACGCCTTTAAATAAAACATTTCCAAATCCAAGCAATGGAACAGAGGCACCGCATCCTGCAAAATCAACAAACGGCTCATATACTCCCAATGCACCCAATATAGAGCCAATCACAACAAGACTTACCATGATCCTGCCCGGCATAAGTTTGGTTTTATCAATAAAAATCTGAACAATTGCACAAATTATTCCTCCGATTAAAAAAGCTTTTAAATAGTCCATATATTTCACCTCTTTCAAAAATTAAACTGCCGATAAGATAACTGCATGTGCAATTCCCGGAATACTGTTACCTTCATTAAAACTCACAGTCGACATTAAAGCTCCGGTTGGAACGAATAAGATCTTCTTCCAATTACCGCTTTCAAGCTGTTTTAAAATGTATGAGCATAAAACCGAAGCACTACAGCCACATCCGCTTCCCCCACTATGTGTATCCTGAAGCGAATTATCAAATATCTCTATTCCACAATCATAGTGTATGGAACTTATATCTATACCTCTGTCATTTAACAAATCAAGAAGTATCGTTCTTCCAACAACCCCTAAATCTCCCGTAATAATCTTATCATAACATGTACTGTCAACTGACAGATCTTTCAAATTACGATATATAACATCTGCTGCGGCCGGTGCCATGCACGCTCCCATATTCATGGAATCCTTTACTCCATAATCAACTATTTTTCCGGTAGTAACACCTTCTATCTTTGCTATATTCCCCTCTTTTCCTATAATCACCGCTCCACATCCCGTAACTGTCCATGTAGCAGAAAATGGCCTCTGGTTACTGTATTCAAGTGGAAATCTAAATGATTTTTCTGCACTGGCAAAATGTGAGGATGCTAAAGAAAGCACATAATCCGCATATCCTGCGGCCACATTCATCGCTCCAAGGCTTATTGCTTCGCCCATAGTCGAACATGCGCCATATAATCCAAAAAACGGTATTTCAAGCTCTGCAAGCCCAAATGTTGAAGCAATAAGCTGTCCAAGCAAATCTCCTGCAAAAACATATCTCACCTTATCTTTTTGCAAACCAGACTTTGTAATTGCTAATTTGGCTGTTTCAGTCTGAAACATACTTTCTGCTGCTTCCCAGTTATCAGTACCGAACTTAGCATCTTCAACAATCCTGTCAAACTCTGGTCCTAAAGGTCCGTCACCTTCTTTTTTACCGACAATTGATGCCATGCTTTTTATAAATGGCGGATTATCAAATATTACACTTTGTTTTCCTACTATCATTTTCCCCTCCTGAAAACTAATATTCTCTAAATATAGTTATCCCCCGGTTAAGTCTTATTTATGCCAAAAAAAGAAGCCGAATGTCATCTCAGGACATCTCAGCTTCTCACATCATTAATCTCTTAAATATTTCTCTTCAAATTTGTCTGCAGGTATCGGTTTATCATGAAGATATCCCTGTATAACATTACAGCCCGTCTCCCTGACCATTCTCTCTTCTTCCTTAGTCTCAACACCCTCGCATACAATATCAAACTTACTCTTACTAAAAGTATCTACAAGACTTGACATAATTGCAAAACCTTTGTCATTATGAAGACTGTTTACCACAAATCCTCTGTCAAATTTGATAACATCTATCGGAACCATTCCAAGAACATATAACGAATTATATCCGCTTCCAAAATCGTCCATGCTTATCTTGTATCCCTTACTCCTTATCATATTAATTTTCTCAATAATATGATTCAGATTCTCACAAAACAAAGTCTCTGTTAATTCAAATTCAAAATAATCTTTCTCAAGTCCTGACTCTTCAATCATTTCATCTATATGTGCTATAAATCCGGGAACCGTAAAATCAACTCTTGAAAGATTAATTGATACCTTAGGAACCTTTAACCCTTCTTTTTCCCATTTTTTTATCTTTTCTATAATCAATTCTACCATTCTCTTATCCAGCATCGATATAAGACCTGTCTTCTCTAATACCGGTACATATACACCGGGTGCAAGCGTATTACCTTCAACATCCTCAATTCTTGATAAAACCTCTGCTCCAACCATCTCCTGTGTATCAATGGTAAATTTTGGCTGAAGGTACAACTGCACCTTATCATTTTCCATCGCATATTCAAAAAGTGGAACAACACCTGCTTCGCGCATACTTTTGCTGCCAAGATCCTCATCATAAACAGCCACAACATCATTATAATTATCATTAATTGATTTTCTGGCAAATCTTGCCTTATCTCTCATATCCTCAAAATCTTCATCGATGTCATCTGCAAAATAAATACCACAATCTAAGTGAATTCTTGCCAAAGGAAATTCTTTATAAATATTCTCCGTAAATTCACCACACATATTTCTGATATATCCAACAACGTCCTCACACGCAATATCATACTCTTCAGCGATTAGTGATAAGTGATCTGCATAAGTAAAAGCCGCAACTTTACAAGCCTCAAAATTATTGCAAAAATGAGTCTTTAATGTATCAAGAACTTTATCACCAGACTCAAATCCGTACACCTGATTAAAATATTTAAAATTCTTGATATTAATTGTTATAACGACTACTTTTTCAATTGAATTGACAATCTGCTGTCCAATCTTTCTAAATTCCTTAATGGACACAAGCTTGTCCTGTAATAATACAGTCTCATGTCTATCTTCCATATCTTTCTCCAATCCAATACATTATATGATAATTATATACCAAAAGGGTTAAAAAAACAAGACAGTTTGCATTATGTATACGCATAAAATCATGCGTTTACCTTAAATTTCACGTTCAGAACATCAACATTTCCTGATACTATTTTCACACTAATTTTATAATAATATATTCCCGGATTTAGTTTCGAAAACTTTAATTTCTTATTATAATTTGCTATATCATATCCATTATCGTTTACTTTTTTTGTAGAACCAATAATGTATTTTTTTGAATTTTTACTTTTATATATACCCACAGTAATATTTTTAATTTTTACCGAAGAATAAACATTTCCACTCATTATAAAACTATTTCCGTTTTTGATACCTGCTTCCGGCGTATTATATCTCACGATAACCGGTGTCTTTTTGGTAACTACAAAGTCTTTATTTAACAGCACAAAATTCCCACTCTGATTTGTTACCGATACCCTGTAATAATAGATTCCTGACGCCAGCTTATCAAATGTAATATAATCATCAATAAGGTCAAGATTGTATGTATTCCCATCAGGATTAACCGACTTGCTGCTATAGATTTTTCCATTTTTACCTTTTATATACACTCTTAATCTTGATATATGCGAAGGTGACCATACGTATCCTTTCACAGTAAACATCTGTCGTTTTTTTATGTAATCAGGATATGTTGCTCCCGAAAGCGACGGAGCCCTTGATAACGATGTATTATCTGAATAGAGCTGCAGCAGAGTCTTTGCATAGTTGCCTCTTTCTATTGCTTTTTTCTCGGCATCAGAAGGCATTTCGAACTTTGTACACCATATTCGTGCTGCTTCGAAGGCATCCGTACTGTTTATATTATCATATCCTTTTGTTTTAAGTTCATTCAAAACACCATTATACGAAGTGGTAAGTTCATAGTACAGATATTCAAGCTGAGGGTTTATTTTTTTATATGAATAACCTCTAAGATAGCAAAAGCTTAACAAATCGGTACGTCGTCCGGTAAGTGATGTTCTTGGATAGTTCGTCCACTGACATATTCCATACCCTGCTCCTGTATTCCACTTGTATCCATCCTCCATAATATCAGCAATGCATCCTGACTCATAATATATATTGGCAAGTACACCAACCGCTGCCGAAATGCTAAGTCCTGCCTTGTTGGTAAGATAACGCACTATTTTATCAGCATTCTTTTCGGCATTTTCTGATGAATAAGACAGTTCTCCTTTTGAAAACAACTCTTCACCAAAACATACAAACTCCTTTGGTCCGTCTTCAATAACATTAAAATTTTCTGCTATTGTATACTCCGCACTTTCAGGCTGAGGATAGAACTGATAGCAATAATACTTTGCCATTTCATAATCCTCTGAAACACATTGCCAATGAACATCTATCTCCTTACTGCTTCCATCCTCAAAATATGCAATAAGCTTATCCGGCATTAACGACGTAACCTCAGATAATTCAGAACCCTTTTGCTGATAAATAATCTCATCTTCTACATTCGGCTCATTAAAACCTATAATTTTATTTTGCTTAACAGATACATCAGCATATACAGGTGTCACGACAAATCCCATGATAATGCCAAATATTAAACTTATATTTCTAATCTTTTTTATCATATGTACTCCAATCTTATTTAATCGATAAAACTTTATAATCGTTATCTTCTACGGCTTTGCATAATACATCATCCGCAACTGAATCATTTAGTGTTACTACCGCCGAATTATTTTCATGACTTACAACCGCGGATTCAACCTGTGGAATCTCCTCAAGACATTTTTTAACTCTCGCTTCACAATGTCCACACATCATTCCTTCAATTTGCATAGTTTTTTCCATGATTTTTACCTCTTCTTTCTTTTCATTATAATATATTTTTTTATCTTTTTTATTGTTATATATTTCAAACAGATTTAGTCTTAATGCATTGCAAATTACACAAAAACTTGACAAGCTCATAGCCACAGCACCAAACATCGGATATAATTTCCATCCAAATATAGGATACCACACACCTGCTGCCAGCGGTATACCTATTATGTTATAACAAAATGCCCAGAATAAATTTTCTTTAATGTTTTTCAATACTGCCCGGCTTAATCTTATCGCTGCCGGAACACTCTTAAGACTGCTATTCATAAGCAGGACATCTGCAGAATCTATGGCTACATCCGTTCCACACCCTATAGCCATACCGATATCAGCTGACGTAAGAGCAGGTGCATCATTTATTCCATCCCCAACCATAATAACTCTTCCCTGATTTTTAAGACTTCTTATCATTTTTTCTTTGCCGTCCGGCAGTATCTCTGATTCTATTTCATCAACACCTGCCATTCTTCCAATAGTTTCTGCCGTCAGACGATTGTCACCTGTAAGCATGATTACCCTAATTCCCATTTTTTTCAATTCTTCAACTGCACTTTTACTATCTTTTTTTATAACATCTGCAACTGCAGCCATTCCTGCCAGCTCACTGTCACAGCTAAAGAAAATGGGAGTTTTTCCTTCTTTTGCTAATTTTTCAGAAACTCTGACCATGTAATCATTTATATTTACATATTTTTCTATAAAATCTTTTTTTCCTCCTGCAAGTAATTTCTTATCCATCTGACCCGTCAATCCATTTCCAATATCAGCCTTAAAATCCGTAATATCATATGATTCAATCTTTTTCTCCCTGCATTTTGAATTGATTGCTGCTGCAAGCGGATGCTCACTTTTCTGCTCAAGTGCATATGCAATACGTAAAAAATCTTTTTCATCATATCCCTCTGCAGGATAAATATCTGTGACCTCCGGGTGTCCCTCTGTGATTGTTCCTGTCTTATCCAAAACAACAATATTTGCTTTTCCGGTTATTTCCAGACTTTCTGAGTTTTTAAACAAAATGCCGTTTTTTGCTCCCATGCCATTTCCAACCATTATAGCTACCGGAGTTGCCAGCCCTAATGCACACGGACAACTGATAACAAGCACGGAAATCCCTCTCGCTACGGCAAAACCGGTGGCTGCGCCTGCAATCAGCCAGATTATCACCGTTATAAAAGCTATAATAAGCACTATAGGAACAAAAACGCCTGATACCTTATCAGCGATTTTTGCTATCGGAGCCTTTGTTGCAGCAGCATCCGTCACCATCTTTATAATCTTTGAAAATGTCGTATCTTCTCCTACTCCTGTCGTCCGGCATTTGATAAATCCAGATTGATTAATGGTAACAGCCGAAACCATATCTCCTTCCTTTTTATCAACCGGTATACTCTCACCCGTCAAAGCAGACTCATTAACCGTCGTTATTCCTTCAATAATTACTCCATCAGCCGGAATACTTTCTCCCGGTCTTACTACAAATATATCTCCCTTTTTAATCTGTTCTATACTGACTTTCTTTTCTTTTCCTTCGACAACAATATTTGCGGCAGCGGGTGAAAGCCGTATCAGACTGTTAACTGCATCCGTAGTCTTTCCTTTTGAATAGGATTCAAGCATTTTTCCAACTGTAATAAGAGTCAGTATCATGGCAGCCGACTCAAAATACAACTCATTCATATACTTAATAAGTTTTTGCGTATTCCCATCTGCTAAGGCATCAGTCATCATAAGAAGCGAAAATACACTATATAAAAATGACACTCCTGACCCCATCGCTACCAGAGTATCCATGTTAGGAGCTCCTGAAATTATTCCTTTCCATCCGTTTATGAAAAACTTCTGATTAATAATCATTACCATGGCTGCCAAAAGCATTTCACATATTCCAACCGCAACATGATTATGTTCAAGAAAGTCCGGTAGCACAAATCCCCACATCATATGTCCCATCGAAATATACATAAGAGGAACCAGTAATATAACAGATGCAATAAGACGCTTTAATATACGATTATCTTCCATTGTCTTTTCTTTTTTTCCTTTTAAATATGCACCATACCCGGCTTTTTTTACTGCTTCAATAACAGCTTCTGAATCAGCATTTCCCTCAACTCCCATTGAATTTGTGAGTAAACTCACCGAACACATACTGACACCTTCAACTTTGCTAACCGCCTTTTCAATTCTTGCACTGCACGCCGCACAATTCATCCCCGTAATTGTATATTTTTCCATAATCTATCTCCATTTTATCATATAGTTAACGTTATCCAATATAATATTCCCAGACACCAGCTGCTAAATATTCCATACAGAATCACAGGACCGGCAATTGTAAAGATTTTACATCCGATTCCGAATACCTGTCCTTCTACTTTATATTCAAGTGCAGGTGCAACCACTGAATTAGCAAAACCGGTAATAGGAACAAGTGCGCCTGCTCCACCGTACTTACCAATTTTAGAATATATATTTAATCCTGTCAATAAAACTGTCAATCCTATCAGCACTACATTTGTCCATCCGGAAGCTGTCAGCTTATCCACTCCAAAATTCATTACCACATTATTAATAATCTGACCCAGAAGGCAGATGGCTCCTCCTACAAAAAAAGCATTCATCACATTCTTAGGCATCGATGTTGTCGGTGTAACTGATTTAACGTATTTATCATATTTTTCTTTTTCAACCGACTCTATATGCCTGACATAATCCTTCATAATACAACTCCTCCCATTTAAAACAAAAAATAAATTAATGCTCCCATCATTTTACCAAAAGCAATAGCATATACAAGATATTTCAACCCCTTTCTTAATCGTATTCTTCCCCAGAATACTGCTATGGAATTTAGTGTCTCCGCCAAAGCCATTATTATACATCCTACAAATATTCCTGTTGAAGCCCCATATAACAATTCAAAACCTGTTTTAAACGGTAAATGTATAAAAAAAACACTTAGTACTCCTCCCGTAATTCCGCCGGCAACTAAAATATTTTCAAACAATACGATATATTGACCACATCTTGTATTCGCTGCAATTCTGTTTACTATTCCGATTGTTGTCAAAAACGAAAACACTGCAGCTGAAATGACACCTCCGGCCGATATCCCCAACACGGCTAATAATATTATTTTCATTTCCCTCTCCTCAATTATTTTTTTCCGTGTTTTGCAAAATTACTGCATCATTTACGGTATCTTCATATGTCTGCATCTCAATTTCTAATGGAGAAATAGTATTTGTTTTTTTACATATTCCCAGTTTTCCATAAAAAATGATGATTCCTAACGCCAATCCCACTGAATATGAAATCTCCAAGATATTATTTCTTTTTGTATATGACATCATATCGTACATTTTTTCAAACAAGCCTGTAATTCCCACATCTTCGTGAAATGACATAATTGAAAATGCCGCACCAAAAAAAACAATAATACATATTGCAGCGATTTTCATTGTCTGTATCCACTTTTTTTCTGTCCGTATTCTGTTATATTCAAGTATAAGCTCGCTCTCTCCTAAATTGTTCACATATACATTACCACAATTATTCAAAATGATTTTTATTATATCAAATGCAGATATTACATATTTTTCGTCAGCTTCTTTACTAAATGTATATATCTGCAATTTTTTAACTTTTTCCTCAAGTTTTTTATTATTGCAGCACACATCAAATGCGTCTTCAATTTTTACTATTTTATTCTGCGACAATACTGATTTTCCTGCATTTAAATAAATGATTTCATTTTCCATCTGCACCTCCCTCTATTTATTTTATATTATATTTTATTTATTATTCAAAAAAATGAAGCTGTATAATCTACAGCCTCATTTTTATCTCACAACCTATTCTTCTTCTGAAATTTTAAATAATGTTACGGTATTCTCTAAATCTTTGGCATCAGTAACGAGTGTCTTTACAGCCTGATTCAATACTTCAACTGCCTTTAACTGTTCTTCCGCATTTCGACCAAGTGCTGATGACGATGCTTCTGTCTCATTTGATGTAGCTGATATACTTGAAATTGCATCAAGAGTATCATTTTTTGCAGCCTCAATTCCATCAATACTCTTTGATATAACATCAAGGTTATTAACCAGATCTGCAACCTGTTCCTTAACATTTTTAAATACTACTACCGTCTCATCAAGAGATTCTTTCTGATTGAGTACAATGCCCTGTGCTTTAGATGCAGTACCTATAGTTTCTGTCATACGTTTCTGAATATTTATTATTATGTCATTAATCTTCTTACCGGCTGCAGCTGACTGTTCAGCAAGATTTCTGATTTCATCAGATACAACAGCGAATCCTCTTCCTGCTTCACCGGCTCTTGATGCTTCAATACTTGCGTTCAATGATAAGAGATTAGTCTGTTTTGAGATATCATTTATAGTACCAAGTATACCCGTAACTTTTTCTGTTTCTCTATGAAGGTCATTAATATTCTCTATTACAACCTTAGTAATATTTGTAGTATCTATAACTCTTTCGTTTAATTTATCTATGATGACCATTCCATCATCTATACTAATCTGGGCATCATTTGCAACTTTGCTGATTTCATCTGTACTCTCATGTACAGCTCCAATCTTTTCTGCAAGTGAAGACATCTCTTCAAGACAACTTTCTGTATCATTTGATTGCTGAACGATACCGGACTCAATATATTCAACAGATGATGTAATATCTTTAGTTGCATTTAACAGCACTTCCGATATGTTACCAACTTTATTTGCTGATTCCTGCACTTCTCCACTTATATGAGCCATCTTCAATACTATGTTTTTAACGCTAACTATCATATCCATAATATTACCGGATAAAACGGAGAATTCATCTTTTCTTCTCATCACAATTGTTCCTGTAAGGTCACCATCTGCCGTTTGTTTCATTACGACATTTACTTTCTTGATAGCTTTTGATATACCTGTAGAAAATATATATCCTAAAACAACAGCTATTACAAAACATATCAATACGGTCAGGATAATAAACCTTCCTATGGCATTTGCATCTTCAATAATTTCAGACTTCGGTACAAGTGCACAAACCATACCGTCTCCCTCTTCAACTTTCGCATATACAAAAAGATATTTCTCTTTATCATACTTAACATACCTGTAACCGTCTTCTCCATCTTTCATGACTTCTTCATAGAAATCACATTTAGTAATATCAAATTTTTCCGATCCGCTTATTACCTGCTTGCCATCACCGGTAACAAATACTTTAATACTATTTTTTCCTATGGATGCATCATCGAGTATCTCCTGTATAAAATCTTTTTTTACATCTATGATTACATATCCGTTCGGTCTGTTTCTGGTATCATTCAATACTTTCACATACGACATGGCATATTTATCACTCGTGGTATTTATCAGACTGTCAATTTCAGTATGATCCGATATCCATGCTGAACCGGATGTATCAGCCTTTGCTGCTTCGTTTGTTGAAGCAAACGCATCATACACATTTGCATCAATAAGCCCATCCAGTGTACATGCCTGCCCGGATTTTGCGAATGTTACTATGTTGCTTATATATCTGTCAGCGGTTGACTCACCGTTTACCATTGCTTTTACAGCTATTCTCTGTCTTCTGTATATATCCGAATTAACATCCACAGAACCTGTATAATATTCTATCATATCGTCACTCACCGTGATTCTCGTGGCTGATAATACTATATTCTCAAAACCGATACTAAAATACTCTTTCAACGTCTCAACACTGGTTTTTGTAAGTCTTTCCGTGTTATCCGTAAGACTCGCCATTGATTTGGTATATATCGTTATACCAACAACCATAAACAGAATCGCCGGTATCAGAAATGCTGCTGTCAGTTTAGTCCTGATTCCTTGAAAGCCCCTAACTTTGTTGACATAACCTTTTCCTTTTGCGGCTTCATCCAGTCTTTTTTCACGTGCACTAAAGTATCCACCTATTTTTCTTATAGAACTATTTATATTATTTGATACTTTACCTGTAACCTTCTGAACCTTTTTTTTGTTTTTATTTTTCATATGTTACACCCACTTTCGTAGCTTTATGTTCCTTATCATGTTTTTAAGCACTTTTTCGCAAATTGTATAATATAATTATACATTATCCCCGTCATATTTTCTATATCTTTTTGCTTTTCGTTTATGTTTTTGTGCATTTTTTTCTCATTTCCAACAAAATTTTCTTTTCCATTCGGCTAATTTGCACCTGGCTTACTCCGAATATTTTCGCAACCTCACATTGCGTTTTATCCTCAAAATATCTGTACTCTACAAGTTTTCGTTCTCTTTCCGTTAATTCTCCAAGCAGCTGTTTTATCATTATCCTGTTAATTAATTTATCTTTTTCATCATCAAAATCAGCCTGTGTTCCTGCTGCATGGCCTATCCTTTCTCCATTTTTTCCATTAACAATTCTATCTGCCATATATATTTGATTGCCATCATTTTGATATATTGATTTATATATAGATTCAACTTCAGCATTGGCTTCCATAGCCATAACTATTTCTTCTGCAGACAGCTCCGTCGCTGCCGAAATCTCCTGTATAGTAGCATCCCTTCCGAGAGTATATGCCAGTTTTTCCGATGCCTGCCTGATTTTCCATCCATTTTCTTTTATCGAGCGGCTCACTTTTACCAATCCGTCATCTCTTAAAAACCGCTTTATTTCTCCACTTATCATAGGAACGGCATATGTCGAGAATTTCACATTATATCCTGTATCAAACTTATCAATAGCTTTTATAAGTCCAATACATCCTATCTGAAACAAATCCTGAGCATCATATCCCCTGTTTAAAAATCTCTTTACTATACTCCACACAAGCCCTACATTTTCTTTTACAATCGTATCCCTGATCTCTTTGTCTCCATTATGTGCCATATTAATCTGCTCAATAATATCCATAGTCTCCCCCAAGTCCTGCATATGTATTTTAACTTATATTCCCTATTTTTTTTATCATTGTAACTACCGTACCCTTATTTAATTCTGATTCTACCGTCAGCTTGTCCATAAATATCTCCATAAATGAAAATCCCATTCCAGACCGCTCTTTATCTCTTTTTGTCGAGTACATAGGCAGCCTTGCTTTTTCTATATCTTCTATCCCTACTCCCTCATCTTTTATGCTTATTGTAAGATTATTTTCTTCTATCGTACATTCTATAAAAATAATCCCGTCTTTTTCTTCATATCCATGAATAACGCAGTTAGTTACTGCCTCTGAAACTGCTGTTTTTATATCTGATATTTCCTCCAAAGTCGGATCAAGCCTTGCTGCGAACGCAGATACAATTACTCTTGCCAGACTCTCATTTTCCGACTTGCTTTCAATTTGAACATTTAATGTTTCCATAATCATTTCTCCTCTCCGATTACCGACATAGCATCCTGTACAGTGTCATATTGTCTTATAATTTTAAATAAACCGGATATACTGAATATTCTTTTTACAGCCTGATTCATATTCACGGCACATATAATTCCTCCAATATTTTCAACCAATTTGTACCTCCCCATTATGACACCTATACCCGAACTATCCATAAAGTTACTGTTTTCAAAATCGAATATCACATTTTTAATACGGTTTTCCATAATTTTCATATCTGCTAAATCCTTAATCTTTTCCGCATTATGATGGTCTAAATCTCCATTTACATAAATTATCAATGTATTATTTTTTACTTTTGCCTGCATCTATATTCCCCCTGCTTATTTTTTTATTCAAAAAAAGATGGTATATCAGTACCATCTTTTCTTTAGTATAAACCATATTACATTGCCTGCAATGCCGCAAGTGCTTCCTGAGCAGTCTTTACGGCCGATGAACTTCCTCCTGCCGTACTTATTCTGTCAAGAACACTCTGCATTCCTGCTGTAGCCATATCTTTATATTCCTGTGCATGATCAGGTGCCTCCGTCTGCGCTGCCTGATATCTTTTTGTATAAGCATCTCTCAGTTTTTCGATAGCATCTTTGTAGTCTACCTCCTGAAAATTATATACAAAGCATCTCTCAAGTTTTCCGACAACAGTATTCAGCGATTCAACATTCTCAGCCGAATCATATAATGAAACCGCCTCTGAATATGCTGCCTTTGCAGCCTCAGTGTATGACTCATCTTTTATCATGTTACATATATTTTTGAAGCTTTCTGAATATTTCGCATCAAAATCCGGTGTATTAATAGCAGAAATACCACTTAAGCCGTCTGCACACTCGATGTAGCTTTTACCCTGGAACGCTATATATGCCGTAATAAGTTTTTCATAATCGGCAATCATGATATCTTTCTCACTGTTTGCATTATCAATCTGCCCCTGTAATGCAGCTGAATTATCATTTGCCGCCGCAACCTTAGTCTCTAAATCTGAAATTTCCGAATTAAGTCGTGCAATCTCAGAATTCAAATCCAACACTTCGCTTTTATGAAGAGCATTTAAAGTGCTTATTCTTGCAGGTGTAAGCAGGAAAAATGTTGCCGCCACACCTATCACTATACCAATTATTACATTAAGCACAGTCAATGTTCCACTGTTAGATTCTTTGTAACCGTTATTAGGAATAATAACGTCGTATCCGCTTAACGGTTCATTTGCACCGGTATCAAACTCCGGTTTAAATCGTTTTCTGGTATCAGTGTATTCTACCGGTTTCTTATTCTGGGTATCTTTTGCTCCTGCTTTCTTATTTGAACTATGTTCAATCTCTTTTAAATATCTCTTGCTCAAAATATTACTGTTATCAATCTTAAGAGATTTCATAACAGGTTTTTTAGCTTTGTCATATTCTCCCCGCTTCATATATATCAAAGCCAGAAGTTGATGTCCCTTTATCAGATTAGGATTAAGATTCAAAACTTTTTTTAATTGTATTATTGCAAGGTCATCGTTTTCTTCTCTCGCATATCCTAATGCAACATTAAATTTTTTAATAGTCTGATTAATCGTATCAAGTCTGTTTGGATTTGATTGAAGCATCTTCATGTATCTGTCTGCAAGATTATTTTCAGGCTGATAATTCTTGCTTATGACCCACTCAGCCATAGCCTGAACAGCTTCTCCCATCTCAAAATACACTAGTCCCAATAAATTTCTTGCATTAGTATTTTTCTTATTGAATTTTATACTTCTTCTCAACAAATCTGCTGCACCTGACAAATCTCTTATCTGCGCTTTTGCTAGTCCAATGTTGTAATATGTGTTAGAAAGCTTTAATACTTTTTTATATACTACCACATTTGCACCACAGCTATTGCAAAAGCCATTGTCAGTCAACAGATTATTGCATCTGTAACATCTCATATCTTTCCGGTCTCCATTCAAAATTAATTATCTCTGACTTCCTTTAAAAGCTCCAACACAACATCTGTAACATCTGTAGTCGTATTAGTATTATAAATAGCATCTTCCGTATCATCAACTTCCAGACTAGGCTGGAATCTCTTAATCTCTTCATCAAAATTTATCATAAATTTCACCATTTCCTTTCGGTTTTATCGTAATCCGTCATCCCGTCTGCTGAGTATACTTTTTATCTCTCCAACAAGATACAAAGAACCGACACAAAAAATCATGTCTTCGGATTGTTTTTCTGATAATGCTTTTTTTAATGCATCCTCAACGCTGTCAGCTATGCAAGTATTCACATTTTTAAATTTTTCTGCAATCTCATCAGCATTAAGACCTCTGTCACTTTCGAGAGGTGCTGCGTATATCTTATCCGGTCTGATATTATTGCATATCTGATCAGCCATGTATGAATAATCCTTATCTTTCACCACGGAAAAAAGTATGTTTACCCGTCCGCTTCCTTTGTTTTCCAACACTGTTTTTGTAAAAGCATCAATTCCCGGACCATTGTGTGCGCCATCTATAAACACGCCGTCCATTACCTGTTCCATCCGGCCTTCCCATTTTACCTCAGCGATTCCCTTTTTTATATTATCATATTCATCCCTGATATAATGTAACTGTTCTATTGCCCTTAGTGCGAGCATAGCATTCTGCACCTGATACTCCGCTATAAATGGTACCGAATAAACACAACTTAAATAATACCCATATTGAAGACAAAAATCAATATGATTATCAGATTTTTTTATAATTTTATAATCATTAATCCGACAAGCTATAGCATTTGTTTCACATTTTTTTGCTGTTTCTTCTATAATACTGCTTACTTCTTCCTGATTCGCCAAATATACAACCGGCACATCTTTCTTAATAATCCCGGCTTTTTCAGCTGCTATCTTTTCTATCGTGTCTCCAAGAATATCCATGTGGTCATATCCAATAGATGTAATCACCGATACAATGGGTTTTCTGATCACATTAGTTGCATCAAGTCTGCCACCGAGTCCTGTTTCAAGAACCACATACTCTACGCCATGGTTTCTAAATATATCCATCGCCATGAGAAATAAAAACTCAAAATAACTCGGATGTGTATATCCATTTTTTTCCATATCGTCTGCAAGCGTTTTTATCTTTTTAAAACTTTTTAAAAACTCATCTTCGCTTACATTTTTTCCGTCTATGTTTATTCTTTCCGTAATACTCACAAGATGCGGAGAAGTAAATAATCCAGTTTTTCTGCCACATTTAATAAGAACCGAAGCCATCATCGCACATACAGATCCCTTTCCATTCGTCCCCGCAACATGTATGATTTTCAAATCTTTTTCCGGATCACCCAATTCTTCCAAAAATCTCTTTGTATGCTCCAGACTGTGTTTTTGCGTGAATTTCGGTATTTCATTTATATACTTCTGCGCATCTTTAAATGTCATTACGTTTCCTCATTTCTTAAATCCTATGCTACAACAGACTCGAATTGTGAGTTGTATAAATCTGCATAAAAACCATTTTTTTCCAAAAGTTCCTTATGATTACCCTGCTCAATGATATCTCCGTCTTTCATAACTAATATCATATCCGCATCCCTGATAGTCGATAATCTGTGTGCTATGACAAAACTTGTTCTTCCTTTCATAAGATTATCCATAGCCTTCTGGATTCTTTCTTCTGTTCTTGTATCTACTGATGAAGTAGCTTCATCAAGTATCAATACTTTATTATCTGCAAGTATTGCTCTTGCAATCGTAATAAGCTGTTTCTGTCCCTGTGAAACATTACTTGCATCTTCATTAAGTTCCATATCATATCCATCCGGAAGTGTCTGAATGAAACGGTGTGCGTGAGCTGCCTTTGCAGCATTTATAACCTCCTCATCCGTAGCGTCAAGTCTTCCATATCTTATATTTTCCATAATACTTCCTTTGAACAGCCACGTATCCTGCAAAACCATTCCAAAAGCATCTCTTAATTCTCTTCTGTTAAAATCTTTTACATTATGTCCGTCTAAGAGTATCTCACCACTGTTTACATCATAAAATCTCATAAGTAATTTTACTATAGTGGTCTTTCCTGCACCGGTAGGTCCTACTATGGCAACCTTCTGTCCAGGCTTGATATGTGCATTAAAATTTTTAATTACTATTTTATCTTCATTATACCCAAAGCTTACATTCTTAAAATCTACAGTTCCCTCAATATTATCCTTCTTGACCGGATTATCCGTCGTCTGCTCTTCTTCTTTCTCTTCAAGAAATTCAAAAACTCTTTCTGAAGCGGCTGCCATCGACTGGACCTGATTAATAATCTGGGCTATTTGCTGGAGCGGCTGGGTAAAATTCTTCACATATTGGATAAATGCCTGAATATCACCTATCTTTATAACTCCTTCAATAGCTAACAGTCCTCCTGATAATGCTACTGCTGCATAACCGAGATTTCCAACAAATATCATAATCGGATGCATCAGTCCTGAAAGGAATTGTGACTTCCACGCAGATTCATACAGCACTTTATTTTTATCATCAAATTTTTCAATAGTCTCTTTCTCTTTGTTGAATGACTTTATAACAAGATGACCGCCATATATTTCTTCAACCTGCCCGTTAATGTGACCTAAGTATTCCTGCTGTGTTTTAAAATATTTCTGTGATTTTTTTATTACAAACGACATCATTCCCACTGATATCGGCAATATAACCAATGCAATCAGAGTCATAAGCGGTGATATGCTTATCATCATCACAAGCACACCAACCATAGTAGCAACTGATGTAATAATCTGTGTTACACTCTGATTCAGTCCGTTTCCCATCGCATCTATATCATTTGTGATTCTTGACAATACTTCTCCATACGTCCTGCTTTCGAAGTATTTCATTGGCATTCTGTTAATTTTCTCAGATATCTCTTTTCTGAGTCTGTAGCATAACCTCTGCGTAATCCCCGTCATTATCCATCCCTGGATAAATGTAAAAATGGCGCTTATTACGTATAATCCGAGTGTTATTAAGAGTATTTTTCCAATTCTGTCAAAATCAATTGAACCGGTACCTGATACTTTTTTCATTATTCCTTCAGATAAAACGGTTGTTGCCTTTCCTAATACTTTTGGTCCTGCAACACTGAATACGGTGGATATAATGGCAAATATCATCACAAAAAGAATTCCTATCTTACCTCTTCCAATATACTCGAGTAATTTTTTTACGGAACCCTTGAAATCTTTTGCTTTTTCCCCCGGAACTCCTCTGCCCGGCGGTCCCATTCTTCTTGGTCTGTTTTCGCTCATTATAACTCCTCCTTTCCATCCAGCCCTAATTCCTTTTCAGACAATTGTGATTTTGCAATCTGTAAATATGCATCGCAATTCTTAAGCAGTTCTTTATGCGTTCCTTTTCCTGCTACTTCGCCTTCGTCAAGCACTATTATTTCATCTGCATTTAAAATTGTACTTATTCTCTGGGCTACTATAATAACCGCTGAGTCTTTTACTTTTGGTTCTAAAGCCTTTCTAAGTGCCGCATCTGTCTTCATATCAAGTGCTGAAAAGCTGTCATCAAAAATATACACTTTCGGATTCTTTGCAATTGCTCTTGCAATTGACAGTCTCTGCTTTTGTCCTCCGGAAACGTTTGAACCGCCCTGCGCTATATGACTTTTGTATTTTTCTTCTTTATCTTCAATAAAATCGGCTGCCTGTGCGATCTCTGCTGCTGATTTCACCTCAGTTTCCGTTGCATTTTCATTTCCAAACTTAAGATTTTCCTCTATCGTTCCCGAAAACAATACCGCTTTTTGAGGAACGTAGCCTATGTTATCTCTTAATTCTATGAGCTTTAAATCTCTGATATCTACTCCATCCACCTTGATTTTACCTTCTGTCACATCATATAGTCTCACTATCAGGTTAACCAAAGTTGATTTTCCACATCCGGTACTTCCTATTATCGCAGTAGTTTTACCCGGCTGTGCCTTAAAGCTTATATTATTTAATACATTTTCTTTCGCGCCCGGATATTTGAAGGATACATTTTCAAATTCTACTATTCCCTTATTCTGCTTTATCTCTGTAGGATTATCACTGTCTTTAACTGTAACCTCCGTATGTATTACCTCATCGATTCGCTCTGCTGCCACTCCGGCTCTTGGAAGTATTATTGACATTACTGTCATCATCAAAAATGACATTACTATCATCATTGAATAGGTAATAAATGCTGTCATGGTTCCCACCTGCATATGTCCGCCGTCAATTCTGTGAGCCGCTACCCATATTATCAATACTGACACTCCATACATGATAAACATCATTCCCGGCATCATAAATGTCATAACCCTGTTTACAAACAGCATTGTTCCCGTAAGTTCTTTATTCGCTTCGTCGAAACGTTCTTCTTCTTTGTCTTCTCTTCCAAATGCTCTGATTACGGACAATCCCGTCAGAATTTCTCTTGCAATCAGATTGACTTTATCTACAAGTATCTGCATTTTTTTGAATCTTGGCATTGATAATACAACCAATGTTCCTATGTATATAAGGATAGTAATTACTGCTACTGCAATTACCCAGCCCATTCCGGATTTTGTACCTGCAACCTTTATTATGCCTCCAATACCAAGAATAGGTGCATATGCAACCATTCTTAAAAGCATTGTGGTTACCATCTGTATCTGCTGTACGTCATTTGTGCTTCTTGTAATTAATGATGCTGTAGAAAACTTATCCATCTCTGCGTTTGAAAATCCTACTACTTTTGTAAATATTTTACTTCGTAAATCTCTTCCAATTCCGGCACCTATTCTTGCTGAAAAGAAACCTACAACTACCGTTGCAACTCCCATTATCAATGCAAATGCCAGCATCTTAAGTCCTGCTGTCCAAAGATAATCTTTCTGTATTTCATCTATATTAACGCCTGCTTCTTTATCACATTTTACGGCGTACGCAATTCCCATAGAAGAAATCATTGTCTTACCCATGACATCCATCTTTTTTTCCATTGATTCTCTCATGGTGCTTATGGCTTCCTTAGGCATCATTGACATCATTTCTCTCATATCCACGTATTTTTCGCCATCTGTTTCAGTTACTTTAAATGTTATGCCAAGCATCTTTCCTATCTCTTCTACAGACATTTTTTCTAAGTCTTTTTCATCTGCCTGCATCTGGGATGCCATCCTCTTTTTGAATTCTTTTTCTTTTACATTTGACATGCTGAAATTCATAAGAAGTGCCATGGACAATTCAGAACTTCTACTTTTTATTTTATTTTCTTTTATATTTATTTCATACAGTTTTCCATTCTGTATGTAGCTGTCTTCCCACATTCTTTTTTCTTCATCTGTCATGAATTTTTCAGCAATATCAAATTCTTCCTGTGTAATTTTCTCAGGCATTGCGTATTTTACTCCGCTGTTTTGTATTCCTACATCTATAATGTCCGACGTATATTGTGGCAATGCCAAATCACACCATGCCTGAATTACTAAAAACAATAGAATTACTATTACCGATTTATAATATGGTACCAGATTTTTTAATATTTTGCCCATTTCGACGTATCCTTCCTTATATATTATTCACAGCATCACTGCAGTATTTTGATATTAACACTGAAAATAGTTATAGTCAAGATATACATTTTCATTTGCAAATGTATATGCATACGAATTTTTACTACATTTGATTTTCAAATCAGCATGGCACTTTTTAAATGCAGTTTTTCCAATTTTTGTGACACTGTCCGTGATTTCTACACTCTTCAAGTCCCAATGTCTTTTATGTGTCTGCTCCATATACAACCACCCTCGTTATATCTCCGGGTACAAATGTGTCTTTTACCTTACTTAAAAGAATTAGCGCTGACATTTCTAATTTATATTTGTAACAAATGTTAAAAAAGCAAGCTGCCCCTTGCGATATTAATCACATGAAAGCAGCTCGCTCCAACTTTACTTATTATTCGCTCTACTATGCATCATAACGTTTTATCAATGCAACTCCTAACGGAAACGGTCCTGTATGACATCCTATTGCCGTTCCTATTCTGGATTCAATACTCTTTTCGCATTTTATATGCAATTGTTCTTCTAACATTTTTTCAAACTTTTCTGCTTCTTCAAGCCGAATTCCTGTTCCAACTAAAAAACGATATTGTTCGTAGTCCAGCTTTTCATCATCAAAGTATTTCTTTATTAGGTTCACTAGGTTTTTCTTAGCTTTTTCAGCAGTTCTGCTTACCCCTCCAAGTGTAATATCTCCATCAAGCATTACTATTAATGGTTTTATACCAAGTTTATCACCTGCTATTACTGCAAGTTTTCCTATTCTTCCGTTTTTTACCAGATACTCAAGCGAACCAACCGTGAAATATATTCTGCCTGTCTGTTTTATTTCATCAGCTTTTTTTACTGTATCCTCAAATGACAGTCCTGCATCTCTCATACGAACCAGCTCATCTACCAGCAATGCCTCTGACATTGAATTCAAAGTAGAATCAATTATCTCAATCTTCGCATCCGGATGTTCTTCTAAAATCTCATCTTTTGCCGTGCAGGCACTATTATACGAGCCACTGAACTTTGATGATATACAAACACAAATCACAGGAATACCATCTTCTACATATGGCATAAATGCATCTATATAATCAGCCATAGATGGAAGTGACGTCTTTGGAATCTCATGATTTTCAGCCATCCTCCTGTAAAATTCGTCATGTCCTATCCCTTCGCCTTCTTTCATATAGTTTTCACCATCAAATGTCACGTAAAAAGGCACTACTTTTATATTATTTCTTGAAGTATATTCAGGTAGCAGATCGCATGCACCATCACTTACTATTTGAAAATTCATAAATCAATCTTCCTTTCTCTAGCGCATTACACAATGTAGCTTTCAATACTAGATATAATAACATAGATATTTAAAAAAAGAAAGTAGAAATATGAAAATACGTTTTTATAGATAATTTATAGGATTTACCTTGTCGTTCTCGTACAAGAGGAAGTGATTTTATTAGGCTTTATATCCGCCTCTTCCAAAATCGTGCGAACCTTATCTGCAATTGAATCAATGGATTCTCCGTCAGCTTTTAACAAAAGTTACCATAACAGTTCCAAACATCTTTTATTATGTAAAGTGTGTCCCACGGTTCTGTTATTATGGCTATGCGAAAATTATCCTCATACCCTCATTTCTGATATTTATTGCAGCATTTACATCATGTGCATTACTGTCTAATTCCATTATTTTTTCGACTCCTATAATATATTCGACTGAATATATTCTGCTACATTATTCGTTCGTTATCAAGTGTGTTTTCGGTTATGGACGCAATTCATCCCCCACCTTAGAGGTGAGGGACTTCTTGCTAAAAAAGGTTACCAATCTGTTTTTTTGCATACAAATCATCCCTTTCGATATAATATAACAACATTATCGGTATTATAAGGGAAGGATATTACAAATTTTATATTCAATCCGCCATACCAAACATAAACTTTGCTGACTCTCCATCATATTCATAGTCAATATAAACTTCGTTTTCTTCATAAAACAGTGTTATGACCTCGTCAAAGGTGGTAGTTATTTTTATTGTTTTTTCAGAATCTGATTTCATCTCCTCATCTGCTATCGGCTTGGCATCTACCATTTTATTATACTCAGTTATGATTTCACTATCTTTTATGTCTACGTTTTCCCCGTCAATTGTAAGTACTTTTCCTTCATTAAGCTCAGGTAATGTCTTCTTACAATAAGACATAATGTCTTTGATTTTTTTCTTTGCATATGTATTTTCAATGATTGAACACCTCACGTCATCAAGATACAACACATCTTCACCCGAAAAGACAACTTTATGTATTAAATTCTTATTTTCATCGTATAAAGAAACGGTCACATCACTTTTTCCGGACGGATTTTTAGGAATTTTAATCCATCTGTTCTCTTTCACTGTTAAACCGGTAATATTTGAAACTATTTCGTCAATAATGTCACGGTTATTTATTTCACTGGTTTTGTTATAGTTTTTCAGTTGTATGCTCATAACCTGCTTTTTGCTAATGTCTATGGTAATCTCCGGTGCAGCTTTAACATTACTCATAATCAGAAAGACTATAAGCATAAAAGCACTGATTGCTAAAATCACTGCGGCAACTATATTTTTCTTCGTATAAGATTTATGTTTTTTCTTTTCATCTTTTTTAAAGTTTTTTAATATCTCTTTTGCCTTTTCCACAGCTTCGCTTTCTACATATATGTCTTTACCATATACGGAAAATCCCTGAACTATCTTCATGTATTGGCCTGCACCACTGTCCATTACATATGCCTGTATACCCTGTGTCTTCATTTCCTCTAATATCTCATTAGCTGTAATATCGTCTGACGCATTGTATATTTTTTCCATACCTCGTTCTCCCTTTATTAGAATTTCTCAATATATCTTTCTGCTTTTTCTAATTCTTTACTATCTGTTTCTTTCACTTCCGGAATGTCTGTATTATCACATGTTATGGTTTTTCCGGCAAATACAATTTCTCCATCATTTTCCTCATTTAGTTTGTATAATAAAGCATCTCCAAAAATTCCATAACAACTTAAATCATTTTCAATATCTGATGATTCGTTTAATAATTTTTGAAACTTATCCGGCATATCCGGAATGAATTTTTTCCACTCGTCCCAAAACTCGTCAGATGTATCAAATCCTTCTGATACAGTTTTAAAATCAACACCTGTTATATCAGACACTGCTATTGCAGCTACGTATCCCTGCAATCCTCCTACATCTGAATACTCTGATGTAAGAGCATAGACTGAATCCATTCCTATAGAAACTAAATCCTTGTATGCATCGTCGTTTATATAATTATATGGATTACTGCTTGCAATATTTTCAGAACTGTATTCTATCAGATTATCTATATCCTGTTTTACCCTGTCTTCAGATGCCTCTGAAAAACTATCATCCATTACTATATCAGACAATTTTATAGACTTTGTTACAATTCTTCCTATTCCATTTCTATATTTTAATTTGACTGTTCTTGTCTTAAAATACTCAAGAAGTTCATTATCTGTCATGTCTCCCTGATATACGATACAGTGAAAAGCAACTTTGCTATTCTTTTTTTGCATAAACTTAATATGCTCAGGTACTACATTACCATCTTTTACTATTATTCTATCATCACTTGCTGTATCAAAATATATCTCGAAATCAGATTGCTCAAAAAAAGCAAGATTTCTTATCTCAAATTCGATATATAATTCTCTGTAATCCTCTTCATTATCAGATGGCAAATCTTTTAAAGATGAGTATAGAACCTGCATACTCTCGCCCTCTGTGAGTCCCCTTACACAACTTTCCATTTCATCATAACCGTTCTCGTGATATGTACCAAGAGATTTTCTGCCTATATGTATAGGTGAAAATTCATTTATATACACTAAAATTATTACTATTAATAGTATAACTATTTTTATTATTTTTTTAAGCTTTTTCATTCTAACCTCCATTCCTCAAATGCTGATATAAGCAATCTGTTTCGTCTGCTTCAAAAACTGCCTTATGTAAATTTGCCGTCAGGCAAATTCACATACTAATCATTGTAAGAGGCAGTTACATTCCTTGCAAGAAAATTCGTATTTTGCGTGAATATACAAGGTATCGCTATATATAACACTCCAAAAAAGTTGCCTGATTTAGACAGCTTATTCAAGTGCGCCAATTTATGGCTTTCCTCTACTTTCTTTCACACTAATTTCCACTTTTTCCAGTTTAGTTCGTATCCGGTTACATATTTCTTTTAATGAAATCCCGATTGGTTATGGTGAAAACTATTTCACCACAACCTGTATAATCGTATTTCCTGCACTGCCCTTCAGCTTTAATTTTACTTTGCCCTTTTTCAAGCCCTGTACAGTCATATTTCCATTCTTAATTGTTACCTTAACATATTTTTTTATTGCTTTCTGATTCGCAACACTTATCTTTACAGCCAAAGGATTGCAATATAATCTATATGTTTTTGACTTGCCCTTCTTCACACTGACTGTAGTGACCTTTTTTGAACCATCCGTAACAAGGACTACCGGTTCCTTTACCGTTACAGGGATATCCTTGGAAAATTCACCGGAAGTCACCGTGATGACAGCCTTTCCTTTTCCTACAGCTATAACCTTTCCATTTGATACTTTTGCAACCTTCTTATCTGAAGTCTTCCACAAAATCTCAGTGTCCGGCTCTTTCGGTGAGGCATTAATCTTTGCCGTGTTCTTAACATTTCCAAGATATAATGTCAGCTTGGAACAATCTAGTGTAAATGGCTCGTTTAGAATTATATTATAATTTGATAATTGGTATTCGCTAATAGAATTTTTCACTGCATCATATACATTTTTACTATTAACATATATATTTCCCCGGACAAAATCGATTGCAGAATTACCAATCTCAATTTTATCGTTTGCTTCTATGTGTACATTAACATCTATCTTATTTATTCTAATTGCAGAATTGCCAATAACACGAACGCTTTCTGGTATTTTCAATTCACTAATTCTTACATAAAAAACAGCATATGGTTCTATCTCTTCTAACGTATCCGGTAATGTCAGTTTTTCTAAATTGTAACAACAATAAAAAGTAGCACTTTTTAATACTCTTAATTTTCCTGATATAACAACATTTTTTAATTTTTCACAGTACTCAAATGCTCCCTCACCTATTTCAATCTCATCGCTATTAATCTCAACGTTTTGAATTGTCATATTTTTTGCAAATGCAAAATCAGCGATTTCTCTTACATTATCTCCAATCACAATCTCCGATTCCGTGTAATTAACTGTTGCAACAATTTTTGTCTTATCTGCAGTATATATTATACCGTCTTCGTAAATATATTGACTTCCTTCCTTAAATACTATTTCTTTAATATCGGCATACATAAAAATATTCGATTTAATCTCTTTTATAGATAAAGGTAAAGAAAGTTTATCGATGTTCTTTTTTAAATAAAACGCATAGTCATATATTTCTTCAACACCTTCAGGTATGTTCACATCATCTTCTTTACTAAAGCACGAATAGAAAATTTTTCCGTCTTTGCTGTACATATCTCCATCAACCATCTTAAGATAATCATTTTCCTGTAAATTTATTGCATTTAGTTTTTCCATATCACTAACCAACTCAAGAACCATCATCGCATAGCCATCAGTGGAATCTTCATACCATTCACTATATCTCAAAAAATAACTTGATATTGTAATTTCCTCCAGTTGTGAATATTCAAATGCATCTGTGGATACTTCCATATCATCCGGCAGTATGTATGAACCTGTTCTTAATGCCGGAAAAGCTTCCAGCCTGCATGACTCGCCCTTACTAAACAGCACTCCATCTTCATCATAATAATTCTCATTATTATCGTCAACTACGTAACTTTTTGTCAGAATAGCATCATTATTGAAACGTCTTACACCTGCTGGTATATTTACATAATCTACTTCCATTTCATCTGTAACAAACCCAAAATCGTCATTTTCATTATAAAGCATCACAGAAGTCACCTTATATCCGTTAATCTCCTCCGGAATCTCAAGTGCTGTCTCGGTTCCATCAGCCTCATAGCCATAAATATGTACCTCTTTGATTCCATCATCTCCATATTCATCGACATAATATTTAAACTCACCCGCATACGCCTTTGTCGCGCCTAATAATCCTGCCACAATTACAACCAGCAGCCCTACTAATATTCTCTTAAAATTTTTCATATGCTCTCCTACTTTCTGATTATTACACTTCCTGTTGCAGGAACGGTAACAGTATTTTCATTAACTTCATAACCTTCATTTGCAAATAATACATTTTCACCTTTTACATTTTCGAGTGATACCGATACCGGCTCATTCGAAAAGTTATGTAATACCGTAATCGTCTCGTCATCACAACTTCTCTCATATGCCATCACAGAAGTATTTTCCACATCCAAGGCTGTGTAACTGCCCGTATATAATGCCTTGTGTGATTTGCGCAGTGCTATCATATTTTTATAGTACTGATACATTGAAGTTTCATCTGTCATCTGCTCATCCAACGGCTTAATATCGCGATTTTGTATATTACTAATCCAGTTTGTGTTACTGCCCGTATCCGTTACCGACCATATAAACGGTGTTCTTTTATATTTATCATCACCGGTACCCTTCATTCCGAGTTCCTCGCCATAATAAATATATGGATTTCCTGAAAGTGTCAGATAAATATTCGCAATCAGTTCTGCCTTTTTAACATTTCCGTCTACCTGACTCATAATTCTGTCCATATCATGATTGGTTCCAAATACACCATCCAGATACTGTGTATCATACTTATTATATTCATTAAGTATCTCTGTAAGGTATGCAGAAAAGTTTAGACCATTTTGGGTTTTGGCAGTTTCTGACTTGACAGACTGCATCATATTCTGTTCAAATGCAAAATCAAATTTCGTATCAAACGGCTGTGTATACTGTGGTAAAACCTCATCATCCTGCCATGCCTCTCCCACAAGATAGACATCCGGTCTGATTTCCTCACAGTATGCTGCAAATTCATTCCACCACTGCATGTTTGCCGCATTTCTCTCTTCGTAACTCATACTATTAAATTCATAATCACCATATATATGCATTGCTGCATCCATTCGGAAGCCGTCCACTCCCATGTTCAGCCATTTTCCCGCTGCGCTCTTGATTTCTTCTCTTACAGCTTTGTTGTTATAATTCAAGTCCGGCATTATCCCGTAAAATGTTGAATAGTAGTAATAATTTCCGGCAGGATACCAGCACTCACAGCCAACAGGTGAATAGTCCCATTCATCATAATTTGCATAATCGTATTTACTTACAAAACGGAAATAATCCCTGTACGGGCTGAATATATTGGATTTGGCATCCTGGAACCATTTGTTATTTTCTCCCGTATGATTAATGACAAAATCCATAATAATTTTGATATCACGCTTATGTGCCTCATCTATCAGGCGGGCAAAATCCTCTTCCGTTCCATACTCATCATTTAACAATGTGTAATCATCGATATCATATCCATGATATGATGAACATTTATTGATTGGCATAAGCCATATTCCGTCTATTCCAAGTTCTTTCAGGTAATCTAACTTTGACGTTACACCGTTGAAATCTCCAACACCGTTTCCATCAGAATCCGCAAAAGAGCGTACAAATATTTCATAATAAACACCCTGCTTTTCGCTCATGTCGGATTTGTTTCTCTTCACATCTTCAAACGTCACATAGTCGTATTTCTGCCATTCAGATTCCACGGCTTCCGATAAATCACCGTAAACCTTTTTCCCTGAAATCACTTTGTAAGGCTTGATTTTATAGCTATACTTTTCCCCGGCTTTGATGCTCTCATTTTCATAATAACTACCCGTAGCAGTTGCTATCTTTTCAAACTTACTTTCATCCTGATTTGCCCTGTATATGACATATCCGTTTGCACCTGAAGTTTCATTCCAATACAGATTACTCTGGTCAGATTTTAATCTTTCCGCACCTATAATATCTGCACGATAATTATTCAGGTAAAATGTCATTCCATTATATCCTGCATAATCAAACGCTGCTGACTTTCCATCTCCTGATATTTTAAATCCTGAAACGGTCTTTAATCCTGATTTATATCCCAAAGCATATCCGCCTATAGTCTTTACACTTGCAGGTACGTATATTTTCTTTAACTTTGTACAATTAAAAAACGCACGTTTTTTTATATTCTTAACGGTTTTTGGCAATACAACAGACTGAAGCTTTGAATTGTCTTTAAATGCACTTACACCTATATATGCAACTTTTTTTCCGGCTATCTTATCAGGAATAACAAGTTTTGAATCTTTTCCCTTATATCCGGTAATTTCAATAGTCTTTCCTACTATCTTATACTGATAGTTCTTGTAAGATTTCGTATCTGACTGATTCGCATATGCAGTTGTATTTACATACAACATTGCCAAAAATAATGTCAGACTAACTAGTTTTGTGGTTAATTTTTTGTTCATCTCTTTTCTCCTCGTGTTTTTTATTTAAAATATAATCTATATCTACTATGCTCCGGTAGTGCCTGTAATACATTTCTCAGCTATAAAGTTTTTTATAATGCTGTTGTCATTTGACGAATAATAATCAGCTAAAATTTGTTTAAATGTACCATCATATTCCACACGAACATTAAATATACCTTTTCCATTTTGGATAAGTATCTTATTTATGGCATAGCTGCCAACTCTTTTATTACCGTCCTTGAACGGTTGCATTCTCATAATATAATGTCCTATATTAATAGCGGAATCCGTAATATTATCTTTATCAATTGCCATGAGAATGTCGCACAGCCTGTCAATATCCTCTTCTGAAGGAACGGCAGGTCTCCAAATGGTTCCTGAAATCATCACTTCATCCTTTAAAGCGGAGCAGATATGTTGCCCCACTTTTAGTATGCTAATTTATTATCCTATCAACACCGTCTTTCCCTCAAAAGCAAATCCATAAGTGAAAATCTTTTCCTTTTCAATTCCTCTTGCAATCAATGAAGCTGTATATTCTTTTTCTTCTATCTGGGCAAGGGCGGATGCAACGGTATCTTCTAATGTCTTTTCTTCATCCGGATCAAATACCTTAAATTCTAAAACATAAGCGTTATCCGTCAGATTATTCGGAACTAGCATAACGTCATATCTGCCATAACCGCTTTCCCTGTTTGACAATACTTCGTATTTCTCTTTTAATTCCACCAGCAGGCCAAGAACGAATCCGTGATAGAATCTCTCCGGTTCAATACTCTCTGATGGTCTCATTCCTGTATCAAAATAGCTTATAGTCTCCAATGCCACCTTATTCATAAAAGTGTTCATTTTCTTCACGTTGTTTTGTAACAGATTTCGTACAAATTCATTGTAATAGACTTCATTTCTGTCTCCACGGAACCATCCGTCAATGAATTTTTCAAACATTATATAAACTTCTTCATTAGTAATGGCCAGCTCATAAATCTTTTTAAAGTTACCGCGAATATCTTTTTTTCTATGAAGTTCTACCACTTTTAAATATCCACTGGCCAGCATTAGGCTCCAAATCGCATCTTTTTGATCATCCAACTGATTATAGATGATTTCCTCATCAATAGATACAAAAATGCTCTTTCCCTGAATCAAATCCTCCATCTTTTCTTTTACATCAGCACTTCCGGTTCTAACCAGCTGATTTAACAAGGCATTGGAGCTGGTATTCACCCAATAGCTGTCGTATTCACCTTCAAATAAAAAGTTTATGATCGACCACGGATTATAAATATCCTTCACTTTTCCAAACGTAAGGCCATCGTACCAGCGTTTCACTTCTTCCTTCTGATCACCGTAGCCATAGGTATCCAAAGCAGCAAATACCTCATCTTCTGTAAACCCAAAAGAAGTACTATACAGAGAAGAAGTTGTCGTCACTACACGAAGGTTGTTCAAATCTGAAAACATCGACTCTTTGCTTATGCGTGTAACGCCTGTCATCACACCACGGTACAGGCTTGGGTTTGATTTAAATGTAGCATTGAATAAGCCTCGCATGAACTCTGTCATCTCCTGCCAGTAGCCGTGTGTGTAGGCTTCGATAAGCGGGGTGTCGTATTCGTCTAAGAGTATGATCACTTTTTCTCCATAAAACGCCTGTAGAACCGCGGATAACACCTGTAAGCTTTGGATTGCAATATAATCAGGCATGTCTATATTTACCTGCTCTAAAAACACCTTATCTTTATCAATTGTTTTTTCGTTATCTATTATATCAGAGTATACATTAAATACATTCGTGATACTTTGGCAGATTAGCTTACATGCTCCGACAAAATCTGTACATTTTATATTAGCAAAACTCAAATTAATAACAGGATACGTTCCCTGCAGTTCTCTATACTTTTCATCTTTCCAGACAGACAACCCCTCAAACAAATCATCACGTCCTGCATATTTTGTAGAGAAAAAGCACTCCAGCATATTCATATTCATGGTTTTTCCAAATCGGCGCGGACGCATAATCAAAGTCGCTGCATCGCCCTGTTCCCACCATTCTTTAATAAAATATGTTTTGTCAACAAAAAAATATTGTTTCTTTCTTATTTCTTCAAAACTATCTATTCCTATAGCCAATTTCTGCTTCATAACACTCTCCTCTCCAATTCACTGTTTTGCCAAATTCACTACAAATATTATAAAAAATCCATTATAAGCTGTCAATCAGACACACGCAAATAAATCTCCTGTATTTACCTCAACTTCTTTCCGTTATGACTTACAAAACCTTCATTACTATATTTCACATTGATATTTGCAAAACTTATCTTAAAACCTTCTCTTATATAATCCTTGATTTCATTTTCTTTATCAGCGGATATCTTAATATTAAAAATACCGTTTTTATACTTAATTACAGCATCACACTCAAAAGTTTTTCTATACAAAGTTCCATTTCATCAAGGTTAATCCTGTTGCCCGTATATTTTACATAACGGTCATTTCTTCCTGACACATACAAAAATCCATCCTCATCAATATAACCGTAATCGCCGGTATCTAAAATATTATGCCACTCATCAGGATTACTCAAATCATCCCTGTTACCGGCATATCCCATGGCAACATTTCTTCCCTCATATATTATTTTGCCATCGCCTGTTTCATCTGCGCCTCTAATCCGTATTTTTCCCCCTTCTATCACTTTGCCCACACTTCCTTTTTTTATTTCAGCATATTTAAGGGGCATTACACATATTCTTGCTGTAGCTTCAGTCTGTCCATACATTACCTGAAACCTGATATTATTTTTCTTTGCTAAGGCAAGTATTTCTTCATAAACGGATAACGGCATTTTTTCTCCTGCCTGCGTCATCTTTCTTAACGTGGGAATCTTAGTCCACGGTGAGCCTAACCTCAAAAGCATGTTGTAAGTATATGCCACTCCTGAAAAAGACGTACAGGATTCTTTTTTCACAAACTCCCAAAATCGTATATCTGCCACTTTATAATCCGTCACCAGTATCGTCGCACCAACACGCAAATGTGTGTTTATTACGGATAAACCATATGTATAACTACATGGAAGAGATGTAACCGCTCTGTCTGTTTCTTCTATACTTAGTGCATGAATGATGGCTTCTGTATTACATCTTATATTTTCACGGCTTATTCTTACCATTTTACTGCTTCCGGTACTTCCCGATGTTGACAGAAGAAGTGCCAGTTCGGGATGTATCTGTAAACCATGACAATACTCAGTTTTATACAAGACATAGTCTTTGAAATCATACACACTTACACCCTGAATGTACTTACTTATACTGTGTTTTTCAGGGATATAAATAAATTGCGGCTGGTAAGAAATAATCAACGATTCCATTCGCACTGTATCAGTATTCTCTGACAGCATCATGACCGTGTATCCATTTTCAATAAATGCAACATATGCAGAAATACATGCAATTGTATTACTGCATATTATCATAACCAATGGTTTTTCACTTCCATTTTTCGCGATAACATTCTCCATTCTGTATGTAAATTCCCATAACATCTCATACGTCATAATGTTACCATCAAAATCCAGTAGCGCCGGTTTGTTTTTCACTTTTTCGTATATCGAGCTGCTAAGTATAATATTCTGCATCCGCTTCTATCTCCACATCCATATCACATTGTTCCCATGTTTTTATAAATGCACCCATGGTGACAGGGAGGAAATCCTGTTCTGCCTCATAGACTTTTTTCCATCCGTCATCTGATATATATAAGGATATCGTTTTTTCTCCTCTTACTGCTTTAAATGTCATATCTTTTTCAAACGCGTAATCTTCCTGATACAGTTCATATGAAGCTACATCAGCTCTGAATACTGCCAGATGAAGATTTCTGCTGTTTCCAAACAGTATCTTTTCTCCATTTGCTCCTTTGATAATGATTCCCATGTGAAATGCCATACCAACATCAGACTTCATATTTCTTATTCTTACACAGATGCTTTTAGGTTCGCTGTACAGGACTTGCACTGCATCATCTTTTTCTGCCCAGGTATCACATACGATGTGTTCCGGTATCCTGATTCTGTATTTATTTTCCGCATGCTCCACATTTACATTCATAGGATTCCACAGAATATCATCTGAAGCAGCCTTTGTAGTATCTTTTAATATCTCATGGGATTTCAGATAACGTGCAGCCTCTTTTAACAATACCTTTTCCATTGCAATTGCTTCATCAATATTATCTGACACATTATTCTGCTCTCTCATAAGCATATATTTTATCAGATTCCATTTTTCTGCAAGGACTTTACATTTATTTGTATATTCCGAAACGAAACCGGTATCATCATAATTTAATTCCATGAATTTTATGAGTTCCGAATAAAAGACTATACGAAAATTCATTAACTCTACCATATCAAGAAAATCCGTATGTATGTTTTGCTCTGCTATTTCCTTCTCGACTGAATAAAACTGCAGGCTGTCTTCTGACATTTTTTCCATCACATCAGAAAAATAATCCTTAAATGCCTGTACTGTACTGTTCAAGTCTCCTGATGATTCTATCTCCCATATGCATGCCTTCCTGCTGATTCCTGCGTCATAGTATTTGTGAAATCCCGTGATTCCATTTTCAAGTATTCTGTATTCCATCACAAAATCTTCATAACGGGTGGTA
>CAMHLZ010000028.1 GCA_946186125.1 uncultured Lachnospira sp.
AACTTTTATAGTTTATCATAACTTCAAGCGCTTGTCAACAACTTTTTTTATTTTTTTATTTGCTGTCTTCGTGTTTTTCAGACAGCTATGATAGGATACCACCATTTTCCGACATTGTCAACTACTTTTTTGAAATTTTTTGTAGTTTTTTCTGTGTAGGATTTTATTGCTTCTCACCATTATGGCGATTTGGGGTGAGATGGTTTGACTGCTTTTTTTATACTCTCACCCATTTTTGCTTTTATTGATGGTTAGGTGAATTTCCCCATTCACTTGATTATATTTAGGACTGAAAAATCTCGACATGGTTTGATTGTAAATACTACTAATTATTTCACCTAAATTTGTTGAAACATTGTTTGTGCATATTGTTATCATGGTTTTCTAACCCCAATATATATACTTATCCTATAAAATATACTATAATTAATTACATACTTCATTTTCAATACCCTCATATTACTGACAAACTTTGAAAAAAATACAATTAATTACAAATTTAAGAGAAAAAAATGTCTACTTATATAAACAAAAAACTCCACTACAAGCTTTTAGTCAAGCGGTTTGTAAACCAGGTAATGCAAAACTCTTTCATAATCAAGTGGTAATGTATCAACTGTTGATATCATTTTTATGTACTCAATTGTCAACTATTCCTGATTATTACTCGCCATTATCAATAGATTACTTAATTACAGATTACTATAAACAAATCGACTTCTCTCTATCTGTGATACATTAAGTAAATCATGTAATGACTATTGCGATTTGCTTTGTAATCGCCAAAATATATTCAATTTATTCGATATTTCCATTGTTGCACTCGATATAATAATATCACATATTAATCTAAGGCAAAGTAAGCCTTTTACTAAAGTCCCAACTTACTCTGATTTAAAACACTATAATGCAAATAAAAGATACTGCCCAATGTGTTGTCAAATTCCGTGTTGCATAAGAGCAAATTCGTTTTTGATAATAAATAAAATATTGCAATATATATTTTTCATTAAATATGTATTATATATTCATCTTTATTAACAATATCGTTGCAATCTCTTTTTAATGCATAAAAGAACTTCTTTCGGAGCCCTATAGAGGTCTAGATTTTCGTCCGCACCCCCGACTCGAAATATAAATGCTATAACATTTATATTTCCTGCCCGAATTATATTATTTTAAAAAAACTGATATGTAGCTTTAACTTAACATTAAATACCACATATCAGTTTATCATTTCAGATCATTAGTATACTATTCTTATTGCTTCGTCCTTTTTCAAAATAGGAAACTTAACTTTTTTACTTGATTTTTTTCCGTTTTCTCTTTGTATTACAACGAAATTTCCTTTTTTCCCTTTTAGTTTACTTTCTTTTATGGTTATATTCATAGAAGAACTATCTACTGCAAATTCTTTTACCGTTTTACCCTTGTATTTAAATATTAACGTTGAATTAGCAGCCGTTTGTACACTGTATTCCATTCCATCATCGACATGCCGTGCTTCAATACATACCGGATCTTCTGAAATATACTTTTGAGCTTTTACAGTTTTATACTCAGATATCCTTTCCTTTTTAGAATTCAATCCGGATATCTTAATATCTTTTCCCTTCGTATAATCAAATACAAGCTTGAATTCATCAGACTTTACCTTTACAGTTTTATTCTTTCCATTGTAACCGCCTCTAACATACTTACATCTTGCTGCTTTTCCGGTAATGGTAATTTTTTTTGAACTATATCTTACCTGTACATTTTTAATCTCCGGGATATCTATCATGAAATATTCGGTTACAGTTACTATGTCATCTCCTCCAACCAAATCTCCACTTATAGCTGTAGAATACCTTTTTTCCATACCTCTGATATCACAACCCTGAATACCATAGCATCTGTTCGCCGGGTTCATCAATGATATACTTCCCGCATCATTGTGTGCAAGCCCTAATGCATGTCCTAATTCATGTTCAGCTACATTCACAATCTCCGAATCGGTATAGTCGTATTTTTTAAATACCGCCCTGTTTAGCATAACTTTATTCTTTTTAATATGCCCATCCCAGACTCTGTATTTGGTAGTGCAATATCCGGCTACTCCAATACCGCTTTTAGAATCATCTTCATATGACGAAAGAGTAGTTTTGGATGAACTCTTCTCCGTCCATTTAAAACCATTATCTGTCCATTCTTTTGTTGCTTTAGCCCAAATATTTTTATATTTATCTGACGTCGATTTTACCTGATAATTAGCCTTCTTATTCACATATCTCCAGCCATTCATAGGTGTTGGGTCTTTTGTAATTCCATATGCAGTTGAGCTGATAACCATAATCGCTGTCATCGAAGCCGTCATAAGTTTTATCGCTTTGTTTAATAATTCTTTTTTTATCATTACCTGTTTCTCCCTTCATAGTTATACAAAAAGAATATCATGGTCAAAAATCATCTGTCAATCGCCACATGTGCGAATTAATAATAAATATTTTTTTCTCTGTTATTTTTTGTCATGTATTGTAAAAAAATAATATTTCATAAAAGCCAAATCATTACCGTCATTTTTTTCTCAATTAATAATCATATAAATTAATCCTATATATATGATGAAGAGCTTTGTTTTAAAATTCACAAAGAAAGGATGGTGACTTTGATATGGTTATTTCTCACAAACAAAATAATAACGGTATCCCATTTAAGTCTTATTCTTTCGCAAAACGTAAGGTCATAGAAATAAAGCGTAAGCTAGTATAGTCGTTTTAAATTAACCCTACCTTATATTTTGGATATGATTTCACTCTGCAAGGCAGAGGAATGAGGCGTAGCCGGTGGCTACGTCGATTGACGATAACGCCGCAGATGGAATGATAGGCAAATATAAAGTGGGTGTATTTAAAAACGACTATACTAGCGTGTGGAAATGGTGACAGTGAAGAACTACAGCTTGCACTGACACACGCCAAACGCATGGAGTATCAGAAAGCAATGATACGCAGGCTGCACAGGAAGAAATTGCAAAAAGGAAGATGCTATTTTTGATGAACGACAACATATGAGTGAAGAATCCAATAAAGCAATCAGCGAACAATCATACAGAAATTTGTCAGATAATGATTCTGCACCATATACAGATGAAATGGTGGCAGATCTTAATTCTATGATTGCTGAATTCGGCGAGGAAGAGCTTAAAAAACTTGAAGAAGAAATGGAACAGCTGGAGGGACTTGAGGTCGTAAATCCACACATGAGTGATGCTGATTTAAAAAAATTAAATACAAAACACAGAAATGCCGAAAATAAAGCTCTTATTAAAGCAGATATGGATTATCTAAAAGGAATTATAAAACATACAATCCTAAAAGATAATACCATCCCTGATACCTCTTGCAATTCAAGATTTTCAGCAGTAGCTGAACCATCATTATTAATGGACGTAAATATAGGAACCGATGCCGCTATACCTAACACCGAACCATCCTCTGTAGACATACAGATTTAATAAAATGCCGAAGATGCATGGATTAATCACCCATACATCTCCGGCATTTTATATATCCTTCCACTTCAAGCTCATCTATACTTTTATTTGTGTACTGCTTGTTCTTTTCTTTAATATCAACCACAGAACTACATCCCGGCATATGTATCTTACGCGTATTAGTATTTATTATAAATGTAAAATCAGACGGAATAATGGTAATAGTAGTCGGATTATCTATTACAGAATGTGATACGTTCTCTCCTGATTTCCATGTCTGACTTGGTGAACAACTCCATCTGATTTCTTTCCCATCAGATACAGCCATTATACTCCCCTGCTCATCTGTCCTAAAAACCATAACACCAGCCGTTCTAAGCCTATTCAATATCTCTGCGTGAGGATGACCGTATACATTTCCTTCCCCACAGCTTATCACACAATATTTAGGATTCATCTGTCTGAATAAATTATCTGACGTAGCCGTTTTCGAACCATGATGTCCTGCTTTATACACGTCAATATTCTGTATGTCGTTTCCATACAAATCCACCAAATCATTTTCAGCCGCTTCCTCACAATCCCCAGTAAACAGAAAGCTATTTTCACCATGCTTTATTAAAGTTACAATTGAACTATCATTCGAATTATCATATTTATATGACGGTCCTAATATTTTAACCATTGCACTTCCCAGACAAAACGTATCTCCTACAGCAGGACGCATCGGTGTAATATTTTTGTATGATATTTCATTCATTAGATTTTCATATGTTTTTGTATCATTTTTTTCATCTGTCATTATGACACGTGCAATATCCATATTGCTTATAATCGAAGCTGCACCATCAATGTGATCTGCATCAGGATGCGTCAGAATAAAATAATCAATTATCTCAACATCATGTTTTTTTAAATAGTTCCTGATCCAGGTTCCTTTTCCATTTCCTCCCGCATCTATCAGCATGGATTTTTCTCCGCACTTAACTAATGTACAATCTCCCTGACCTACATCCAGAAAATGAATTTCTAAATCATCTTTCAATTCCGTTTCTATATTTTTATCATATATTTCCACCCCGGGAAAACCACAACCTGTCAGTACAAGCAATAATAGCACTGCCAAAATCCGGCTAATTACTCTTTTTACATAACTATTCATAAATATAATTCTTTCCTAATTGCATGCTTAAAGCATTGAAATCACTTTCTTATAATTTTCGGGTTTATGTGGAAAATTGCATTTTACACAAGACTTAATCTTTTTCCCACTTTTTTCTATATATTCAGGACTTCCAGGACATTTTTCCTTATTGTACAAAGGACAATAGCAGAATAAACAATTAAAATCCCCTTCCATCTGATGACAAGGGAAAAACTTACACTTTCTATTTTCAAAAAAACAATATGAATTCTCCATTATCTCACTTCCTTATTATAATTGCTAATTCTTCATTTACCTGTATATACCACTTCACTTTCTGCGTTTTAAAGGCTGCATCCGTTATTTTTAATCTAAAAATCCGGCAAACCATCTGATTCACCGGATTTGCTTACTAATATTTCTTTCATAAACTCTAAACCGCATAATCTACAGATACACCAGCCAGTGAAAGTCTGTCAGCTGATTTCGTATTTTGCGCATAATCATCATCATTATATTTTATCTGTGTGGTTGTAACTCCTCCTGACACATATACCCTTCCACATTCAGGACATGTATCAGTCTTAATTGCAACAGAAGCCTGAAGAACTTCTCCATTTTTTCGCGATGCTTTTTCGTATGCATTCACAACATGCTCATGCTCATGACTTCTGACAGCTGATGCTGCAGCCTGAGGGCTAATGTGTGATGCACTCTTAAAAGAGACCATTTCATCAGACCCATCCTGATATTTTCTATTTTTACAAGTTTCACACTCTTCCAATCCCTGGCGTTTTCGCTGCTTCACTATTGGATCATAGGGATTTTCATAAATCGCATCTCTATTACTTATAGAATTAATCATACGAATCACTCTCTCCTATCTCAATATGAACTTCATTATAAACATGTTTCTTCTTATTACGTATATTATAACATAATAAGAGTGTATCTTCTATAGTTTAATTGTATCTTTACATCAATAAACGCAGAATTAGATTCGTATGCTTGGTAATTATGCAGGATTTCCGTCACAACACTAAATATACATCACAAATTTTTTTGCCTTATCTTTCCATCTTCCAGTATGCAACTGAATACGGAGGCAGCTCACTTCCTCCTCCAAAATCATGTGTATTTCCTGTAATTAAATCAACCGCAGTTCCACATCCTGCATCAAAATGGGCTGTGTAAGCATTATCTGATGCATTTATCGCCACCAGAACACGTTCTCCTTCACATGCACGCTCGAAAATACACTGATGGTTAGTTAGCACTACGTTTCTATAATTTCCATAATTCAATGCTTTACTCTCTTTTTTAGCTTTTGCCAGTTTTGAAATAAATTCACTTAACTCGTTAAACTGTGGTTGTTCAAAGGACGGACGAAGTGCAGGATCCCCCTGATGTTTTTCAGCCTTTTCTCCCCATTCACTTCCATAGTAAACACATGGAATCCCAGGCATTCCAAAAGCCAGACCATAAACAAGCGGTAAGTGATTCGAATTAGATAGAATACTTGCAATACGCGTTACATCATGATTATCAACAAACGACAATAAATGTCTTCCTTTATAGAGTGTCCACTGTTCCGGTCCAAACTGTCTCGCAAGCGAATGACAAATTTCAAACATATTCATACTATTAAAACTCGAATAAAGGCCCTTATAGCACTCATAATTAGTAACCGAATGACACATAGATTCATTCATCCACTGATTATAGTCACCGTGAAGTGTCTCCCCTACCAGATAAAATTCATTTTTTAAAGAATCTGTATAATTTCTTAATCTCCTTAAAAAATCATGATCAAGGCAATATGCTACATCAAGTCTGAGTCCATCAATATCAAATTCTTCAATCCATCCTTTTACGGCACTAAAAATATGATTAATCACTTCTTCGTTTCTAAGATTTAATTTTACAAGATCAAAATTGCCTTCCCATCCTTCATACCAAAGTCCGTCATTGTAACACGAATTTCCATCAAAACTAATGTGAAACCAATCCTTGTACCTCGAATCCCATCTATTCTTCAAAACATCCTGAAATGCAAAAAAACCTCTTCCGACATGATTGAATACGCCATCCAGAACTACCTTAATTCCTTCTTTATGCAGTTCTTCACACACCTTCTTAAAATCTTTATTTGTACCAAGTCTTACATCTATTTTCGTATAATCTCTTGTATTATATCCATGTGTATCTGATTCAAACACAGGAGAAAAATATATAGCATTCATTCCCAATTTTTTTATATGCGGAATCCAATCAATCACCTTTAATATTTTTGATTCCAATTTTCCATCATTTTCAAATGGTGCCCCGCAAAATCCCAAAGGATAAATCTGATAAAATACGCTTTCATATGCCCACATTTTTAATAATTCCTCCTCTTTTCATGAAATGTAACACATTTATCTTAACATATTTTTTGCAAAAATAACAGACAATTCATCTCATATTTGATGAATTGCCTGATCATATTTATCCATTATTTAATTTATGCTGATGCAAGCTGTTTTCCCAGTTCTATACACTGTGTAATTCCATCTTCATCAGGTGTCTCATGACACATCAATCCTTCACCATTTAATACTTTGGCACCGGCTGATGTCATTCTGTCAACCCAATCACGCATCCATTCTCCGTCTCCCCATCCATATGAGCCAAACAAAGCTATTGTTTTTCCTGATATGAAACATTCTACAGAGCTTACAAATGGTTCCATCTCTGTTTCCTCAAGAACTTCCGCTCCCATTGCCGGGCATCCTAGTGCAAACACATCTGATGACTCCAACACATCCAATGACGCGTCACTTACAAAAATTACCTCTGCTTCTTTTCCGCCCTCTTCAATACCTCTTCCAATCGCTTCAGCCATTATCTGAGTATTGCCTCCCTGTGTCCATAAAACTACTTGAATTTTACTCATTTTTTCTCCTTCCCACCTGATAGGTGTCATCTAATTAAATTTATATGCTAACATACTCTATTCATACATAGCTACAGCAAATATCAAGAATATCTGTCATGCCAACTCCGTACGAAAGAAGCTGTATTAGGCGTTCTTTTGCATTCTCAAAATTTCGAAATATTTCCATTTTCTTTTCCTTATTTTTGTACACTTTCCAATAACCTGTGTATATACTCTTGTCTCCCTTATATTTTATAAATCCCAAAACATCTTCTGCCGGATAACCTAAAAGAAGACCCATTTCATGTGGAAATTCTACATTTTTTTGTAAATATCTGCGGTAACGGTTTTCAAATTCTTTAATAATACAATCTAAGTTATCGCAAATATATCCTTCTTCTCTTAGAATTTTTCTAACTTCTTTCTCCTTCAAATACTTATCAAGACTTTCTCTGTGATACAAAAATATCATCATTTTATCACACTTTTTTCCAAGAACGTGCCATGAAATTTTACTATTTCTTAATATCCGAAGCATCACAAAATAATCTTCTGAAGATATATTGAAAATATTTGACGGTTTTAACCCTACTATCAGTGGTGCACATTGAAATGCCAGCTGTAAATCGATTCTGTCCAGCTTAGTTTCATTAACTATACGGCATGTTTCCTGACTCATCCTAATTTCCTCCTAAAAGTCTTATAAAATATGATTTTCATTTTTTAACATGTACATGCCTGCTGATTTTTATTCAAAAAGTTTTCCAATACGCTTGAAAGAGAGGCCGCACTGCTTGAATGAGTTCTTGCTATCTGTGTATTAGTTCTTTTTGCCTCGCTTACCGCACTATTTACCATCTTGTGTGATACTGTATTTGTAAATATAATTACAAGATCAGGTGTACCTATCTTTTTCTTAAATCCGCTTTTCTCTTTCACAAACACCTTTGCTTTACATCCGTGGTTTTTACATATTTTTTCATATTGGCAAACCATACACTCATTTCCACCTATAATCACCACACTCATATCTTACACCTCCTATTATACGCCGTGTTTATCAAACTTGAATTATTTATTTCAAAGTACTTCCTCATACTGATTAGTTATAACTAACTCATGTTTAAAAAAAATCGTCACACGAGTTAGTTTACACTTACTTTTATGAATTGTCAATACAAATTTTTTCGAAAAAACAGCTTTTATGAACGCAAAAACACAGCAGGTACATCTTGTGTATGTTGTACTTGCTGTGCTTTATGTGTTTTTTATATTTCTTTAGTCGCCAAATACCAGTCAATTACATTTATTTTTCCTGATGAATCAGCTTTTCGCTCTTCCGCCTCATCAAGCGTAAGCGGTGCTCCTAGAACTACCTTATCTCCCAAATTCCAATTCGCAGGTGTCGAAACATTCTCTTTATCATGAAGTTGCAACGATAAAATAATACGTTTTATTTCATCAATATTTCTACCTGTTGACATCGGATAATATAATATTGTTCTTACTATTCCTTCCGGATCAAAGACAAATACTGCCCTTACCGTCTGAGTATTTGCCACTGTCTGTAGCATTCCATATTTCTTTGCTACATTCATGCTTATATCTGCGATAATAGGAAAAGGTATCTTTACACCTTCTTCTCCGTTCCACTGAATCTGTTCAATACTTTTCGTCCATGCAAGATGAGAATGAAGTGAATCTATTGACAATCCTATCAATTTTGTATTAATTGCTTCAAATTCTTCTTTTCTTTTTGCAAATTCTATAAATTCAGTTGTACAAACAGGTGTGAAATCTGCCGGGTGTGAAAAAAGCACAACCCAGCTCCCTTTGTAATCATCTGGAAAATTTATTTTTCCCATTGTAGTCATTGCGCGGAACTCAGGTGCTCTGTCCCCTATAAGTGGCATAGTATATTCCATATTTTTCTTCTCCTTTTTTACTTTTCTATTATTATACATAATTTATTATCCTAATGCAATGTCAAGTACCATCATCAATGCAAAGCCAATGGCTGCTCCTACAGTTCCAATATTACTATGCTTGCCTGCCTGTGATTCAGGTATAAGTTCTTCTATCACTACGTAAAACATTGCACCTGCGGCAAATGAAAGCAAATAAGGCAACATCTTCACAATACGAGAGGCCATTAATATAGTCACGGCTCCACCAATCGGCTCTACAATTCCTGATATAACTCCACCTGAAAATGCTTTCATTTTTTTCATTCCCTCAGCACATAGTGGCATTGATACAATAGCACCTTCCGGAAAATTTTGTATCGCTATACCCAAAGCGAGTGAAAACGCTGCAGCTCCTGTAATATCCGAATCAATAATTGTTCCTGCCAAAATCACCCCTACTGCTATTCCTTCTGGTATATTGTGTAATGTAACCGCTAATAACATTTTTGTAGTTTTAGACCAATTTGACTTCAATCCCTCCGGTCTGTCGCTTTCTAAATGCAAATGTGGGATAACCATATCCAGTAATAATAAAAAAAACACTCCAAACAGGAAACCAATAATCGCCGGAACCCATGGAATATAACCATTTTTAGTCGCTAAGTCAATCGAAGGTATTAACAAAGACCACACTGATGCTGCAACCATTACTCCAGCCGCTAATCCCAATAATGCTTTTTCTGTTAATGGATTGATTTCTTTTTTCATAAAAAACACCAGCGATGACCCTAGTGATGTTCCAAAAAAAGGTATCATCAATATCATTAATATATTCTGTATATCCATCTCGCACCTCCTAATAACCATATATTATGTATTATTTTTATATTTGTTATTACAGCAGCATAGTTAGTTATATCTAACCATGTGTTTAATATTAAGGGAAATTTCTTTTCATTTCCCTTAGTTTATTATCATATTATATTCTATATTTTTATATGATTTTCTTCTTTTGATTTATATTCATCTATAATCTGGTTGACAAACTGTGTTATAGACAGTCCCCTTCTCCGGCTTTCAAACCTAATATACTCGTAATTATCATCTGAAAAGGCCATATTTATTCTTTTTAGTTTGATTCCTTTTCGTCCCTGTGTTTCTCCTATGTTTAACTTTGCCTGTCCAGTCTCTTTTATTCCCGTTTCCTGAGTTTTTTTTGTCTCATCCTGTTTCTCTGTAACTATTGATTTTTCTTCCGTATTCTTTGTTTGAACATTTAATCCCTGATTAAGCTCTAAATCGCTAAATAATCCATCTGCAACATCAAATTTGCTGCTTACTTTTTTTGCCATACTATTCACCTCCTAATAATTCATCTACAAATCCTGCATAGTCTATAGCTGTTGTACTCTTCGGTGCATACTTTATTAATGATTTTCTTACCGCCTGAGCTTCTTTTGCTTTTGTACTTTCCCTGACTGTTGTTTCAAATAGTTTAGTCTCCATATCTGACGCTATTTTTTGTAACGATTCTCTTACTTCCTTTCCCAATACAGTTCTTCCATTATACTTCACAAGTAAAAGTCCCGCAATTTTCAAATCTTTGTTTTGTCTCTGTTTTATAGCTGCTATAGTCTGATGAAGCTGTGATAATCCCTGCAATCCGTATCTGTCAGCAGTAACCGGAATGATTATCTCGTTTGCCGCAATAAGACAATTATATAATATACTGTTCATTGACGGTGCTGTATCTATTACTACAAAGTCATATCCTTTTAAGTTTGCAAGTGCATCCTGCAATCTATATAGACCTTCTACATCATTATTTAATACTTCATCCGCTTTTCTTAGCAGAGGATCTGATGCTACGATTTTTCCGTTTTCTGTTTCCTGAATCGCTTCCTCAATTGATACTCTGTCGCTTTTTTCTTCCAATAACACATCATATAATGTGCATACACCTTCTATCTCAGCCTTGTATGTATCAGTGCTGTTTCCCTGCTGGTCGGCATCTATAAGCAATGTATTATAACCTTTTGAATCCAAAATGCTTGCAACTGCCGTGGCTGTTGTCGTCTTTCCAATTCCACCTTTTTGATTAGCTACTACAATCGTTTTCATCATCTATCCCTTTCTTTTTACTATTGAACGTCTGTACTTGTTGTGCAACATGTACATATTATGTTTTATATACATCATATGTCTTTTGTGTTTGTTGTGTTTATTTTAAAATCTTTTTTATACATTGTCAAGTGATTTTACATGTACTTGTTGTACTAAATATGCATATTATGTATCTTGTGTAATTTGTGCTACTTATACTTATTGTTTTTCCTGTATTTGTTGTAAAATATGTTTATATTGTTCTTCTAGTATATATTATGTTTGTTATACATATTATACATAATATGCTTATTATACTTATTTTTCCTATTGTATTTATTGTACTATTAATACTTATTATGCATGTTGTGTATGATATACCTAATGTACTATATGTGTATATTATGTTTAATGTGTATGTTGTACGTATTGTACATTTAATTCATTGAGTGTATCATGTGCTTGTTATACGTATTGTACTAATAGTACATCATGTATTTATTATACACAGTGTACTTTAAGTACTATATGTACGTAATGTGTTTATTGTAAAAAATTGTACCTAATATACATATTATACTTATTATACATCATGTGCAAATACAAACTTATATATTTCGCACAAGAAGTACAAAAGTACAGCATGTACATCTTGTGTAATTGCATACTAAAATTTCTAATATATATGTATATCATATTTAATTCAATATTATTATTATTGCTAAATTATACAATTCTGAAAGCCCATAGAATGCTGAATAATTGGGCAACATAAGTATTTGAGAAGAAAATATATATTTCTAAAAATAGAATATTTTCTAAAAATGTGGAGTATTTATTTTTTTATAAGACAATTTTTTTTCAGAAAAGACGATTAATTTATCTAAATGATTAAAAATTTCCCAAATCCAGATAAAAAAATAGGATATAAAAGAATAAAAACAAAAGAATTAAATTAAAAAATCTGAAATTAAGAAAATTTTCAATATTTGAGCAATAAAAACAACCTGATTTAATCAGGGTTAAAAGAATTATGAATTGATATCAAATTATCACAGAAAATTAAACTTCTGGAGATTAAATCGTTGGTCAATTACGTTATTTCTTATAATTGTACGTATCAATCCTCCAAGTGATTCGATATGTTCCTGCTTTAAGAAATATTCTTTAAAATAAATCTTAAGTGCTTCACGTACAATATCAAAGGTATAAGTATAAGATAGTTCAGCCAAATCATTAGTCTCAGCACTGCTAAATAATCCTGATGGCAGAGCATCTATATAGTCAGGTGTAAGATTAATGCCTTCAAAAAAGTCTGCATTGTTAAGTTTATGAATATCAGGAAAGAACTTATTGCTATGTAAGTATGCCTGATCGTTTGCCATAGAAACCTTGAAATCTATCAGCTTATTTTTAAATTTCTTAATTATTGCAGGTTTAGCAGATTTTACATTAACCTTTTCACAAATGTATTCAAACCTTATAGAGTTAGATGCTGCAGTATATTCAGCCTTAAAAATAGGTTTTAAAAAATCAAGAAATTTACAAATAACATTTCTTCTACAGTACTCAGGCAGGTATAGTCTGATATCGTTAATATTCTTAATGTAAACATCATTGGAAGCCGTATCCAGTTCGGAAAGAGTTCTTAACGCCATTCTAAGAGGAGTTACCTTCTTTATGGAAATAATATAATCAAGTAACTCTTTTGAAAGTGTTATGTATCCTCGTCCGCCCTGCGATGCGGATTTGAAATAATTTTGATATTCAGGAATATAAACAGAATATATTCCAAGATGACTATTGGTTGTGTACAGGTATCCCGCATTTTGCAATTCAGTATTACAATTTCTTACGGATCTAACAGTACATTCAAGTTTTTGGGCAACATCCTTAATATTAATATTCATAATTAAACCGGTAGCATTTATTTCATAAAAATGATATAGTACCAGTAGCTTAAGAGAAAGATTAGACAATCTTTTTTTGTCTCCAAAACGATTTTTTTCATTAACATATGTTGCCTCTGACATATTTTTAGCCTCTTCATATTCTTTATGGTGAGGGCATTGTGCACATGAAGTTGATGTAATAAAAGATGCAATATCACCGGTATGTCCGACACCACACAGAGTAGAGAAGTGAGGACAATTAGAACATGCATTACAATTTACATGAAGTATTTTATGATTATGTGCTATACCGATAGCCTGAATTAAAATTGCCTTACCTATTTTAGCATGTTCCAAAAACATTATGTATATCCTCCTTCTTTAAGTCTGTAGTATAACTACCTAAAATCATTTATAAAACATTTAAATTTACTTGTCAAATTGCCACAAATTTGTTCAGAACACAGTAAAAAATTCCAATTTAAAAAATTCTTGTTTTATTTTTGTAAAAGTACCGTTATAAACGGAGAAAAAAATTTATTAAAATTTATGTATTTGCTCAGTTTATCCCTTGTTTGAAACACGGTAAAAAATTCCGAAAACAAAAAATTTTGATTTTTTTTATTTTGATTTAGAAGAAATATAAAAATTTCAAAAAAAATTTCAAAAATATTTTTGTTTGAAATACGGTAAAAAAATCCAAATTTGTAAAATTTTTGGTTGATTTACAGTAAAAAATTCCAAAACAAGATAAAATTTGAATGATTAACGGTATTAAGTTCTTAAAAATAACGATTTCTTAAAATAAAAATTATAAGAAAAAGTTCAAAATATTTGATTCAAACACAGTAAAAAGTTCTAATTTTGAAATTTTTGATTCAAACACGGTAAAAAATTCCGAATTTTTCTAAAAAAAATTTCAAACACAGTAAAAAATTCTAAATTTATAAAAAAATATCGAATAAAAATGCATTTTGTCATAAAAATCAATTTTTGGTCGAAACACGGTAAAAAATTCCGAATTATACTAAACATGATAAAATAAGGGATTTTGCACCATTTTTTAAATAAATGATTTATCTGAAATGTAAATTTTGTTTGAAACACAGTAAAAAGTTCCAAATTTATCTAAAATTTGTTTGAGAAACGGTAAAAAATTCTAAATTAGATAATGAAAAAGTCATACCGGACATCAGTATAGTAGATCCAAAAAAATTATTTGGCACTTAATGTACTAATTCAGATATGACTTAAAAGTTTAATCATTTGCATTGTTATGATAGAATTCCAAATCTTTTATTTCTGATTCAGAAAGAGGCTTATATTTTACTTTTATAAGCAAATCATCTATCAGCTCCAAAGAATCTATACATACATTAGCATTCATAATTCTTTGGAGAACCATATATACGGCTTTAACATTTCTTTTTTTTATAGAATCGGTGGCACGTCTTGGAGCATTACCTGAAAAATTAACGATTGAGCACAGATAATCATAGTCTAACTCATCTTCGTACTTGCCGGTAAAACAGCATTGGATTCTTTTTTGCTGCAAAGGAAAGAGAATCTGCCTGCTCATATTATCTGTTAGTTTAATCAAATCTGATTCAACCACCCGGACAACGTTTTTACTTACAAGCATTTCTCTGTAGGATGGTGAAAGACGAAATGTATAAGTGTCGTCATCAGGATTATAAATTGCAACGTCCAAAAAATTCAATAAAGCAAAGCGTTTTCCACGGTCTTCGTATTCTTCATCATCTGTAATGGCGAGACTGGCACTGTGTATCTTTGTAATATGTTCTTTAACACGTTCATAGTCAGCCTTATGAATTCCGTCAGTAGTCTTCTTAGGCCAAAATCTCGTAATCAACTTTTGCGCCGGAACAGTCAATATAGATTCTTTTTCGTAAACCAAAGGCCCAAATAATGATACTATAGTTCTTAATAGGGCAGAATCATATGTGTCCAGCGTCTGCTGAACATTAACTGACTTGTTACTTGACAGATAGTAGGCTTTTTCAGCATCATCTGTGGCAGCTATTTTTTCTATATCATCAAGAGAAGAGTAATTAGTATTTACAATGCTTGATTCTAAAGAAAAAATAGGAACCTGCAGTATCTTTTCTGGATAAATATGTATATATGAATCGATATCACAGTTAAGTACTGTATCTACATATTTACATATTATATAATTGATATCAGCTTCAACAGCCTCACTTTTTTTCTTATGTGTATAAGATTTATAAGCCGGACAAGTAGATAAAAAGCCTGATTTGCTTTCTTTCCAGTCAACCAGTTTATTTGTAAATCTGTCAGTTACTTCAATCTTTAAATCTAACACAATTCCCTTTTCACGACGTTCTCTAGGGGAAAGGTTAGAGTAGTAGATATAATCAGTGTATACAAGACTTTTTGGATCATCAATACGGTGAGATTGAAGTTTCTTTAAAGTGCTAGTATATACATAATTTTTCTTTTTAGAGTATTTGTTAAGAAATTGTTTAACAATTGGCTTAACATCTTCAGGTTTAGTGTTGCCTTTAAGTAATGTCTCCATACATTCTGATATTTTATCAAACATTAATGAATGTAATTTTGTATCCAGCTGTATCGGAGTATCCTCAGAAGTGGGAATATCATCTACAAGGCTGTCATCCTGAACTACTTCAATATATTTTTCTAAAACAGAGTAAGGGATGGAGAAATATATTGCATCATATAATTGTCTGGAATACTGGTCCTGTTGTCTGGGATTATTATTATAATCAGAATCAGTATTCATATTTGAATGATTCACAGCCATAATTACATAACCATGCCTTTCTTGATCAAATCTGGAAAATATACAATATAAAACAATATTATATAATAAATGTTCAAAATAAATGCTGAACATTTACATATTATCAAAAAAGAAAAAAAATGTAAAGTAATGTAGATAGAAGAAAGTTGAAATAGAAAAATTTCTTACTTTTTTGATATGTAAATATTCCATGTTGAACTGAAAATGGCAGCTTTATACTCAGACAGTCAAAACTATTGAATTAAAAAAAATAATATGATATAATGATGCAAATTAAATATGAGGCAGTCAGGTGTCGGAGTTATATAATATAACCTCCGGTGAAAAGGGAAACAGGTGCAAATCCTGTACGAACTCGTCACCGTAATAAAGGAGCAAAAGCTGATATATCACTGGGAAACCGGGAAGATGGCAGATGTTTTGATAGTTAAGTCGGGAGACCTGCCGGACTGTTGTACAGAAGCAAATGTTTCAAACCACGAGTAATTGGTTGTACGTAAAGCGTTCGGAATTAAAACATTCCGAACTATTTTGGTGTGTCAGCCTTTACCTGCATGGTGAAAGGCTTTTTTGTTTTGCATTATCATATTTAATAACTGTATATTATTCACACGCATTTATGAAAAAAATAAAGAAAAGAGGAAAAACTATGAGGAAAAGAATAGTAGCATTATTAGCAGTAACTATAGTAGCTTCACTTTGTGTTGCAGGATGTGGAAAAAGCGAAAGTGATACAAAGACCACTTCTTCAGCTAAAGAAAATGTGCAGACTGAAGCAAAGACAGATGATAATACAGAAGACAGTGCTGATGCTGATAAAGAAGCAGCTGACGAAGTAGCAGCTTTAATTGATGCAATATACGTTCAGGAGAGAACGGATGATACAGATAAGCAGTGTGCAGATGCAAAGGCAGCTTGGGATGCATTGACAGACGAACAGAAAGAACTTGTGGAAGGTGAAGAAGCTGACCCGGATTATTTTGGAAGAGACACAGGAGATGCATCGAAGGATGATCCACGAAATCAGGATGATATAGGTGAAAATGAGATTCTTGTTGTTAGTTTTGGAACTTCGTTTAACGACAGCCGCGTAAATGACATTAAGGGAATAGAAGATGCATTGCAGAAAGCATATCCTGATTGGTCAGTTAGAAGAGCATTTACAGCTCAGATAATTATCAATCATATTCAGGCACGTGATGAAGAACATATAGACAATGTGGAGCAGGCATTAGAGCGTGCGGTTGATAATGGCGTTAAGAATCTTATAGTACAGCCGACACATTTGATGCATGGAGCAGAGTATGATGAATTAAAAGAAGCTATTGATAAATATGAAGATAGATTTGAAAGTGTTAAGATTGCCCAGCCACTTCTTGGAGAAGTAGGTAATGATGCCACAGCAGTTAATGAGGATAAAAAATCAGTTGCAGAAGCAATCACCGCAGAAGCAGTAAAGGAAGCCGGTTATGATAATCTTGATGCAGCAAAAGAAGAAGGTGTAGCATTTGTGTTTATGGGACATGGTACATCTCATGCAGCAAAGATATCTTACAGCCAGATGCAGACACAGATGAAAGAGTTGGGATACGAAAATGTATTTATAGGCACTGTTGAAGGCGAACCGGAGGAGACAGCTTGTGAAAATGTTATAGATGCTGTTGCGGAGGCTGGTTATAAAAAAGTAGTATTAAGACCGTTAATGGTAGTTGCCGGAGATCATGCAAATAATGATATGGCTGGTGAAGATGAAGATTCATGGTTAAGTTTGTTTGAGGCATCCGGTAAATTTGAAGCAATTGATACACAGATTAAAGGTCTTGGCGAAATAGAAGCAATACAGCAGATGTATATTGCTCATACAGCAGATGTGATTGAATAAAAGAAGGGTGTAAAGAAAATGAAAAAAAGATCAATAGCAGTATTATTGATGTTGGTAATGTCGTGTACATTAATGGGTGGCTGCGGAAATAAAGATGACAGCAGTTTGTCGGATACAAAGAAAGTTGTATCTTCAAATACAGAAAATGAGTCTGTTTTGGAAGATGGTGTATATACGGCAGAGTTTACTACTGATAATAGTATGTTTCATGTTAGTGAGGCATGTGATGGAAAGGGAACGCTGACGGTAAAAGATGGGGAGATGAGCATTCATATCTCTTTGACATCTAAGAATATAGTTAATCTGTTTTTGGGTCTTGCTGAGGATGCTAAAAAAGAAGGAGCAGAATTATTGCAGCCGACAGTTGATACAGTTGCTTATAGTGATGGTACCAGTGAAGAAGTGAATGGGTTTGATGTTCCTGTACCGGCAATTGATGAAGAATTTGATTTGGCATTGATAGGTACAAAAGGTAAGTGGTATGATCATAAAGTAAAAGTTACAAATCCTGTTCCTTATGATGAAAATGCAGATGAAGATTCACAAAGTATGGATATAGCTGACGGAAATTATGAGATTGAACTGGATTTTGAAGGAGGAAGCGGAAAAGCGAGTGTCAGCTCTCCTACAAATATTTCAGTTGAGCAGGGGAAAATTACTGCAACAATTACATGGAGCAGTCCAAATTATGACTATATGCTGGTAAATGAGGAAAAATACTTACCGATAAATACTGAAGGAAATTCCGTGTTTGAAATTCCGGTTGAAAAATTGGATGAACCGATAAAAGTAATAGGTGATACGGTTGCAATGAGTAAACCTCACGAAATTGAATATACACTTACTTTCCACTCAGATTCAATGAAGAAAGTACAGTAGAAGGAAGAAAATGAAAAGAAGAATAGTTATAATTGCGACGTTTCTCTTTTTACTGGGACTGCTGGGGCTGTGGGGCTGTGGCAGTCCTTCTTCTGATTATAAGAGTACAGAGCATGAACAATCCGGTCTTAAGTATGAAAAAAGTATGGAGCTTTTGTATGCAGAAAATTTTTCGGTTGACTATTATGAGGGCGGATATAAGATTTTGACAACAATACCAAATGAAAGAGAATATCTGATTGTTCCTGAAGGAAAAGAAGCACCAGAAAATCTTAGTGAGGCTATGGAAGTTATAAAGAGACCTATCGAAGACATTTATCTGGTAGCATCTGCCGTGATGGATATGTTTAGTGAGTTAGACGGACTTGATACTATTTCATTTTCAGGAAGACAGGCGGATGACTGGTATATTGAAAAGGCGAAAGAAGCCATGGAAAACGGTGATATGATTTATGCCGGAAAATATAGTCAGCCTGACTATGAATTGATTGTATCCAAAGGCTGTAAGGTTGCAATAGAAAATACAATGATTTTTCATTCACCACAGGTAATTGAAAAGCTGGAGGATTTTAACATACCGGTTATGGTAGAATATTCAAGTTATGAAAATCATCCGTTAGGAAGGGTGGAGTGGATAAAGTTTTTTGCGGCTCTCATTGGAAAAGAAGAACAGGCGGAAGAAATTTTTGACAGGCAGTCAGATATTCTTAATAAAGTAATATCAGATAAAAAAACAGGAAAAACCGTTGGCTTCTTTTTTATTACTTCCAATGGCCTGGCACAGATTAGGAGACCTTCCGATTATATTCCAAAGATTATTAACCTGGCAGGTGGAAAATATATTTTTGACCAATTTGGAGACGATGATTCAAAAAAATCCACAATGAATATTCAGATAGAGGAATTTTATAATGCAGGAAAAGATGCTGATTATTTAATATACAACAGTTCTATTGATGGCGGAGTGGACAGTATTGATGAGTTGATAGAAAAATGTCAGGTTTTGTCTGATTTCAAAGCAGTAAAAGAAAAAAATGTATGGTGTACTACCAGTGATATGTATCAACAATCTATGTCGGTCGGATATCTTACAGAAGATATTCATAATATGCTAGAGGGAAAAAGTGAAGATGATATGCATTATCTATTTCCATTAAGATAGTAGAAAGGTACTGTGACGGAATGAAAAGAAGGATCGCATTTGTGATTTTGATTTTAGGAGTTTTTATTTTTTTATTATTGAATATATGTATAGGAAGTGTAGGAATCAGATTTTCTGATGTTATAGGTATATTCTCAGGTGATATAGTGAATGAAACAACAAAAAGAATTATATGGGATATAAGATTGCCACGAATTATGGCGGTTATGATTCTTGGAGGTGCACTGGCGCTTGCAGGTTATTTGCTGCAGACATTTTTTCATAATCCGATAGCAGGACCGTTTGTTCTTGGAATTTCATCAGGTGCTAAGATGGTTGTTGCACTTGTTATGATTTTTTTAGCCGGAAGGTCCATAAAGATAACTTCTGTAAGTTTGATTCTAGCAGCATTTGCCGGAGCAATACTATCAATGCTTACGGTTCTTTTCATGTCGGGCAAGGTTCGTGGAATGTCGATGCTGGTGGTTAGTGGTGTTATGATAGGATATATATGCTCAGCAATTACAGATTTAATTGTAAATTTTGCAGATGATTCTGATATTGTTAATCTTCATAATTGGTCTAAAGGAAGTTTTTCAGGAATGACATGGGAAAATGTAAATGCAATGATGGTTGTTGTGGCAGTAACATTTATAGCAGTTTTTATGTTGTCAAAACCATTGGGAGCATTTGGGCTTGGAGAGGTATATGCAAAAAATATGGGAGTAAATATTAAGAGATTGAAGGTAGAGATGATTGTTTTGTCAAGCATATTGTCTGCGTGTGTTGTAGCATTTGCGGGACCGATTTCTTTTGTGGGAATTGCAACCCCTCATCTTGTAAAGAAAATGATTGGAACCACAAAGCCGATTTTAATGATACCGGCTTGTTTTCTTGGTGGAAGTGTGTTTTGTATGTTTTGTGATTTGATTGCAAGAAATCTTTTTTCACCAACAGAACTAAGCATTAGTACAGTCACTGCTATATTTGGCGTGCCTGTCGTATTATGGGTACTGGTGAATCAAAAAAAAGGGGGGATGTAGTATGAATTATTATATAAAAACAGAACAAATGAATGTTGGGTACGGTGAAAAACCAGTTATTAATAATATAGATTTGAAAATAAAAAAAGGTGAAATATGGACGCTGATAGGACCAAACGGATCCGGAAAATCAACTTTGTTAAAGAGTATTGCAAAGCAGTTAAAACCGCTAGGAGGCACCATGTACCTTGATAATAAAGATTTGACAGAGATTAAAACTAAAGAATTATCAAAAAAAATGTCAGTAGTATTTACAGAAAAAATTAAGGCAGAAATGATGAGTTGTGAAGACATAGTAGCTACAGGCAGATACCCATATACGGGAATATTCGGATTATTATCTGATAAAGATCATCAGGTTGTAGATGAGGCGATGAAACTTGTGCATGTTTTTTCTATTAGAAATAGGGATTTTGACAAAATCAGTGATGGTCAGAGACAGAGAGTGATGCTTGCCAGAGCGATTTGTCAGGAGCCGGAGATAATTTTGTTAGATGAACCGACTTCATTTTTGGATATAAAATATAAACTGGAATTTTTATCTATATTACAAGAACTACAACATAAAAAGAATCTTACAGTGATTATGTCTCTGCATGAGCTTGATCTGGCACAGAGGGTATCGGATAAAATTATTTGCCTTAATGGCAAATGTGTTGATAAAATTGGCAGGCCACAAGAAATATTTAAGAAAGATTATATTACACATTTATTTGATATACATACGGGAATTTTTGATGAAGAAAACGGGTGTGCAGAACTAGAAGCTGTAAGGGGAGAAGCTAAGGTATTTGTTATAGCAGGAGGGGGATGTGGCAGAGGAGCCTACAGGCAGCTTCAAAGAAAAAGGATACCGTTTGTCAGTGGGATTATATATAAAAATGATGTGGATTATCCGGTTGCTGCAGCTCTTGCATCTGAGGTGATTACAGCTGAAGAATTTGAGCCGGTTAAAGATGAAGTTTTTAAAACGGCAAAGAAAAGAATGGATAAGTGTGACAGGGTAATTTGTTGTAAAGAGAGTTTTAAAACATTTGAAAAAAAGAATGAAGAATTACTTGAATATGCAAAAAAGACAGGGAAAATAATAGAAAGTTGGTAAATATGTCAAAAGTAATTATGGTGCAGGGAACAATGTCAAATGCGGGGAAAAGTTTTCTCGTTGCCGGGTTATTAAGGATAATGAAGCAGGACGGGTACCGGGTTGCCCCCTTTAAATCTCAAAATATGGCATTAAATTCGTATATTACAGAGGAGGGACTTGAGATGGGACGGGCACAGGTAATGCAGGCTGAGGCTGCGGGTATCAGCCCTATGGTTTGCATGAATCCTATTTTGTTAAAACCAACAAATCATACAGGCTCCCAGGTGATTGTAAATGGTGAGATATTGGGAAATATGAGCGCCAGAGATTATTTTTCTTATAAAAAAGAGTTGATTCCTGAGATAAAAAAAGCTTTTAAAAAATTGGAAGAAGTTGCAGATATAATAGTGATAGAGGGTGCAGGAAGTCCGGCGGAGATTAATCTTAAGGAAAATGATATAGTAAATATGGGAATGGCACAAATGGTGGATGCACCCGTACTTTTAGTTGGGGATATAGACAGAGGCGGTGTTTTTGCACAACTTTTGGGAACTCTTATGCTGTTGACAGGAGAGGAAAGAGACAGAGTTAAAGGACTTATAATCAATAAATTTAGAGGAGATATTTCCATATTAAAGCCAGGAATTGAGATGCTTAAAGAAAAAGGAAAGGTTCCTGTGACGGGAGTCATACCATATATGGAGCAGGTGAATCTTGAAGATGAAGACAGTCTGACAGAAAGATTTACAAGAAAAGCAAAAGGAAGTATTCATATTGCTGTTATAAGGTATCCGAGAATTTCAAATTTTACAGATTTTAATGTATTTGAACAACAACCGGAGGTTATTGTTAATTATGTCACCGATGTTTCAGAATTAGAAGATGCAGATATGATTATTCTTCCGGGAAGCAAAAACACAATGGGAGATTTAAAATGGATGAGAGAAAACGGTATAGAAGTGTATATTAAAAAACATTCAGTGGATATACCTGTTTTTGGTATATGTGGGGGATTTCAGATGCTTGGCAAAATGATATATGATGACGATGGGGTAGAGGAAGGCGGCTCAGTGTGTGGCATGGATTTGCTGAACACGACTACATATTTGAAAAGCGAAAAGGTTCGTTTGAGAAAACAGGGAATTATCAATAATACAGATGGATTCTTCAAAGAATTATCAGGCAAAGAATATGATGGTTATGAGATACATATGGGAAGGACTGAGCCTGTACGTGATGATGTGATATATACAAATGGTGGAAATGTTTATGGAACATATGTACACGGTATTTTTGACAAAGCAGAAACTGCATTGGCAGTGCTACAGGCACTCTCAGAGAGAAAATGCATAAAGTTAGAGGGTAATTCTTTTGAAGATTACAGCATTTTTAAGGAAAAACAATATGATAGGCTGGCACATACATTAAGACAGTATGTTGATATGGAGAAAATATATGGAATGCTTAGGGAAGTCAGTATGGAATTATAAAAAAATAATAATAACTCCTCCGGATAATGAAATTTATAAAAAAATAATTGGTAATTGGGATGGGATAGCAAAACCTATAGATTCTTTGGGGGATTTTGAGACTCATATAGCGAAGATAGGTGCTATTCTCAGAAATGAACATGTTGATATTGAAAAAAAAGCTGTTTTGATTATGTGTGCTGATAACGGTATTGTAGAAGAAGGAATCAGTCAGTCCGGACAGGAAGTAACACTTGCAGTTGTGAAAAATATGGGGCTACAGAACTCATCCGTGGGAAAGATGGCAAAGAATGCCGGTGTGGACACATTTCCTGTAGATATAGGGATAAACAGTGAACAAGAGATTAAAGGCGTTTTAAATAAAAAGATTACAATGGGTACAAAAAATTTTATGAAAGAACCCGCAATGACTGATAAACAGATGATGGAAGCTATTGACGTAGGAATTGATATGGTGAGGGGGTGCAAAAATCAGGGATATACTCTTCTTGCTACAGGAGAAATGGGGATTGGTAACACCACGACAAGTAGTGCAGTTGCAGCCGCATTGTTAGGATGTGAGGTGTCAGAGGTAACAGGCAGAGGTGCGGGACTAAATGATGAGGAATTCGAGCATAAAAAGAGGGTGATTGCAGATGCTATTTTGCGTTATGATTTAAAAGGCAAAGATGTGTTTTATATATTGAAGACTGTGGGAGGATTGGATATAGCAGGACTTGCAGGAGTATGTATAGGTGGTGCAATCTACCACATACCTATAGTATTAGACGGTGTAATAAGCGTGGTAGCAGCACTTGTGGCAGACAGCATCGTTCCTGGTGTCAGAGATTATCTTATTCCATCACATGCCGGAAAGGAGCCGGCAATGAAAAAGATGTGTGAAAAACTGGGTCTAAAACCGGTTATTTATGGAAATATGGCATTAGGGGAAGGAACCGGTGCAGTTATGATGTTTGCTTTGCTTGATATGATTATGTGTATTTATAAAAACGGTTCTACTTTTTATGATATTCAGATAGAGCAGTATGAGAGGTATAGAAAATGATGACTTTAATAATAGGTGGAAGTGGTAGTGGAAAGTCCGGATATGCAGAGAAATATACCGATAGATTATCGGATGGAATAGAAAAGTTTTATCTTGCGACTATGCAGGTGTATGATGAAGAAGGAAAGAAAAAAGTTGAAAAACATAGAAAAATGAGGCAGAATAAGCATTTTATTACAATCGAGCAGCCTGTAAGAATCGAGGATGCTTTGCAAGAGATGAAATCTCGTGAAAAATCAGTTTTGTTGGAATGTATGTCAAATCTAGTAGCTAATGAAATGTTTTTAAAAGAGCAGATAAAATCGCCGTCAGAGGTGGTAGATTCTGTGATATATGGAATAGAAATATTAAGAAAATCAGTGACACATCTTGTTGTGGTATCTAATAACGTGTTTGAAGACGGCGTAAGATATCATTGTATGGTGCAGGATTATATTAAAACATTGGGGATGGTTAATGAAAGACTTGCAAAGCTTGCAGATGAAGTAACAGAGGTTGTTGTTGGGATTCCAATAATGCTAAAACAGGAAGGAAAATAGTGTGAAAAATCATATTGATATATGATTTTTCATACGCCAATTTGTGTCGCAGACGCCACAAATTGCAATTATCGCATAGCTGAATCAGACATTCAGCTCGCGATTCCTCCGACGCGATGCGTCTGCGGAATGGAGATTAGTATGCAGATTTTAAAAGGATTCATAATTGCAGTTTCAATTTATTCTAATATACCGGTTCCGCAGTTTGAATGGGAAAAAGAGGATATGAAGTATATGATGTGTTTTTTTCCGGTTGTTGGAGCTGTTATAGGGGCGACCGTATATTTGTGGACGATAGTCAGTAATAAATTAAGTATTGATAGATTGTGTTATATATTTATAATGATGGCCATTCCGCTTATTATAACCGGGGGATTTCATGTTGACGGATTTATGGATACAATGGATGCGTTCCATTCATATCAGCCGAGAGAAGAGAAATTAAAAATTTTAAAAGATTCACATATAGGTGCTTTTGCCGTTATTATGCTGGTATTATATGGGTTGATTTATGCAGGAGCCATATCACAGATACAAGATATAAAGCTGTTAAAAATACTTTGTTTTGGCTTTTTTCTTTCAAGGTGCTTAAGTGGAATTGGAGTTGTGATTCTTAAGCCTGCAAAAGAAGATGGAATGTTACACTCTTTTGCAGGAAATTCGAAAAAAAACACGGTTAAAATTGTTTTGTTTATTCAAAGTACATTCTGTATTTGGGGTATGATGCATGAATCATTTGCCGGAGGCGGCTTAATAGCGATGGCGGCAGTTTTATCTTTTGTATATTATGGGTACAGAACAAAGAAACTTTTAGGAGGAATTACCGGTGATACAGCGGGGTATTTTATTCTTATTTGTGAGGTATGTATGGCAGTTACGGCTGCAGTAGTGGCAATATTTTAAAAGAAAAGGTGATAAATGTGGAATTAATTATAGGCGGATTTGCACAAGGGAAATTGAATTATGCAGCCTCAAAATATAAAGTTAATGAAAAAAAAATATGGGATGGAAACATACCGGAAGATTTTAATGATTTATCCGGTACTATAATAATTAACAGGCTTCATAAATGGATTCGTAAGATGATTGATGAAGGAAAAAATCCTGAAGTTATCATTAATAGATTTATAGATTCTTATAAGGATGTGGTTATTATATGTGATGAAATCGGAAATGGTATTGTACCATTTGAGCAAAGCGAAAGAGAGTATAGAGACATAACGGGGAAAATATTAATTGGGCTTGCAGGCAAAGCAGATGGAGTGGAACGGATAATATGCGGAATAGCACAGAAAATAAAGTAAAATTAGTACTTATAAGGCATGGCGCGACAGAGAGTAATCTTAAACACAGTTATCTTGGGAAAGCTGATGAAGGATTATCACAGGTGGGAATTTTTAAGTTGAATGAAAATAAAAATTCGGGAATTTATCCACAGGTAGACCGGCTATACACAAGCCCCATGAAAAGATGTATTCAAACAGCAGATATAATATACCCTGGTATAAAAAAATGTGTTATCCGGGAATGGGAGGAGATAGATTTTGGTGTTTTTGAAGGAAAAGATTATAAAGAATTATGTCATACAAAAGAATACCAGAAATGGATTGACAGTAATGGAGAATTACCGTTTCCCGGGGGAGAGAGTCGGGAAGCGTTTATAAAAAGGTGTGAAGCCGGATTTGTCAGGATGGTTTCGGATATGAAAAAGAAGGAAAGTCTTTTATCAGTTGGAATTGTAGTACACGGTGGAACAATTATGGCATTGTTAAGCAGTTTTTTTAATGGAGAATATTTTAGTTACCAGGTAAAAAATGGAGAAGGATATGTGTGTTACAGGCTGGATTCGGGGCAGATAATAGATTTAAAAAGGATATGATAAATATGATATATCATGCAATAGCATTTTTGACAGGATTTATATTGGATTTAATATTAGGTGACCCGTATATATTTCCTCATCCGGTAAGGTTGATTGGAAGAATGATATCAGGGTTAGAAATCACTTTATATAATGAAAAAAAGAATAATGTTTTTAGAGGCGGTATACTTGTGGTTATAGTTATTATATTAACTATGACAGTAACTGCATTTATACTTGTGGCTGCTTATAAAATTCATGTGTATGCCGGCATGTTTGCTGAAAGTGTTATGACTTATCAGATTCTGGCAATCAAATGTCTCAGAGTTGAAAGTATGAAGGTGTATTATTGTCTTGAAAAAAAAGATATAGAGGGGGCAAAAGAAGCGGTGTCAATGATAGTTGGAAGGGATACAGAAAACCTGACAGAAGAGGAAATTGTAAAAGCCGCAGTTGAGACTGTTGCTGAAAACACTTCTGACGGAATTATAGCTCCAATGATTTACGCTGCAGCCGGCGGCCCGGTGGCTGCTTTTATATATAAGGCGGTAAATACCATGGATTCCATGATAGGATATAAAAATGAGAGATATTTGTATTTCGGAAGATTTGCGGCAAAGCTTGATGATGTTTTGAATTTTATTCCAGCAAGAATCAGTGCATTTCTTATGATAATAGCTTCTTTTATTGGTGGAAGTAGTTATTCGGGAAAAAGAGCTTACAGAATATATAAAAGAGATAACAGAAAGCATGCAAGTCCTAATTCAGCTCAGACGGAGTCAGTGTGTGCCGGAGCATTAGGAATACGTTTGGCCGGAAATGCCAGTTATTTTGGTAAAATTGTTGAGAAAGAATGGATAGGGGACAGTGTTAAAAAAGTGGAATATGTAGATATAAAAAGGACTATCATACTTATGTATATAACAGCTTTTTTGTGTGAAATTCTGAGTTTGCTTTCAATGTGTACAATTTACAAATATTTGGTATAAAAAAGGAGGAAGAATGCGTGATTCATGGAGGAGAGATATTTAACAAAAATGTGCTCTTTGATTTTTCTGTTAATCTCAACCCGCTTGGGGTGCCGCAGAAGGTAAAAAAAGCATTGATTGAAAATGTAGAATTTGTTGACAGATATCCTGATATACATAATGGCAGGCTAATTGAAGAGTGTGAAGATGTATTTAATGTATCTAAAGAAAATATTCTGTTTGGAAATGGTGCTTCAGAGCTTTTTATGGCTATTGCACATGCCATTGCTCCGCGAAAAGTAGTAATACCGGTTCCTTCGTTTTACGGATATGAATATGTTTCAAAAGCAGTAAATGCAGATATTTTATTCTATGAAAAGGATAAGGAGAATAATTTTGAAACTGATGAGGAAATTTTTTCTGTACTGACAGAGGATGTGGATTTACTTTGGATTGCAAATCCTAATAATCCTGATGGTAATTTATTATCAGGGCAATTTTTATCAAAACTATTAAAACACTGTGATAATAATGGGGTTATTGTGGTTGTAGATGAATGTTTTATTTCGTTTTGCCAGGGCGATAATTCAGTGCTACATGAAATAAACAGTTACAGAAATCTGATTGTTGTAAGGGCGTTTACCAAAATATTTTCCATTCCGTCGGTAAGGTTGGGATATCTGGTGTCAGGAAGGCAGGATTTAGTAAAAAAAATCGGCAGTAACCTGCCTGAGTGGAATCTCTCGGGATTTGCACAGGCAGCTGGAATAAGTTGCTTTAATGAAAAAGATTATGTTATTAGAACAGCCAGATTTGTAAGAGATGAGAGAATTTTTTTAAAAAAAGGACTAGAGGTACTTTCTATAAAAGTGTATCCGGGTGAGGCAAATTTTTTATTGGTGTACAGTGAAAAAGACTTATATAAGCATTTGCTAAAACAAGGGATTTTAATAAGAGATTGTAGTAATTTCAGAGGATTGAAAAAGGGATTTTACAGAATTGCCGTAAAAGATAGGATATCTAACGAAAGACTTCTTGAGTCACTTAGTAGCATATTAGGAAGGAAATGAATATTTATATGAATCAGGAGATAGAGATAGTTACTCCAAGTGAAATTGAAAAGAGAAGTTTTGAAATAATATCAGCAGAGTTAGAAGCAAGAAATGTTATTATTCCTAAAGAACAGGAGATGATTACAAAGAGAGTAATACATACAAGTGCAGATTTTGATTATGCAGATACAATGATGTATTCTGAAAATGCAGTTGAGATTGCTAAAAATCTGATAATGAACGGTGCAGATATTATTACGGATACAAATATGGCAATGTCAGGGATTAATAAAAAAATACTGAAAAGGTTTGGCGGAGAGGTGCATTGTTTTATGGCAGATGAAGACGTTGCATCTGAAGCTAAAAAAAGACAAGTTACCAGAGCAACCGTAAGTATGGAAAAAGCAAAGTGTATATCTAAGCCACTTATTTTTGCAGTTGGAAATGCGCCGACAGCATTAATCCGGTTGTATGAAATGGTGGTGAGCGGTGAATATTTGCCAGCATTCATAATAGGTGTGCCGGTTGGATTTGTAAATGTAGAGGTGGCAAAAGAATTGATAATGAATACGGATGTTCCTTTTATCGTAAACCGTGGGAGAAAAGGTGGAAGTAATGTAGCAGCTGCCATATGTAATGCTCTGATATATGATATTTCAAGATAAACGGGTGAAATAAATGAAATTTGGATTTACTACAGGAAGCTGTGCAGCGGCAGCATCTAAGGCTGCGGCTTACATGCTTTTAACGGGAAAAATAAAAGAAAAGATAACAATACAGACCCCAAAAGGAATTCCATATACTGCACGTATTCTGGATATTATAATAAAAGAAAACATGGTAAGCTGTGCGGTTGAAAAATATAGTGGTGATGATCCGGATGTGACAAAAGGTGCTTTGATTTATTCTACAGTTTCCTATGAATCCGGAAATGGAGAACAGATAGAGATTGATGGGGGAACAGGTGTAGGAAGAGTAACTAAACCGGGGCTTGATCAACCGGTGGGAAACGCGGCAATTAACCGTATTCCCAGAGAAATGATAAAAAATGAAGTGCGTCAGGTATGTCAGATTACAGATTATAAAGGACAATTAACAGTTGTGATATCTGTTCCGGATGGTGAGGAGATTGCAAAAAAAACGTTTAATCCAAGGCTCGGAGTAGTTGGAGGAATTTCAATTCTAGGCACGAGTGGGATTGTAGAGCCTATGAGTAATCAGGCCATTATAGATACAATCCGGATAGAATTGAAACAAAGACGTTTGCAGGGGTTTAGCTATGTTGCAGTGTCTCCCGGCAATTATGGGCTTGATTTTATGAAAAATAAATATGGATACGATTTAAACAGGAGTGTCAAGTGTAGTAATTTTATAGGTAATACTGTTGATATGGCGGTGGAGCTGGGATTTGAAAAAATGCTGATAACAGGTCATATAGGAAAACTGATTAAGGTTGCCGGGGGAATTATGAATACACATTCAAGGGAAGCTGACTGTAGGATGGAACTGATTGCAGCTTTTGCAGCTAAGGAAAAGGTGAATCCGGAGTATATATCTGAAATATTTGAATGTGTTACGACGGAGCAGGCAGTAGATATTTTAAAAAGAAGCGGTAAGCTTGAGTGTATAATGGAAAATGTGGCAGAACGAATTTGTTATTATATGAATAAGCGGGCAGGAGAAAAGATGAAAATGGATTGTATTGTTTATTCAAATGAGCATGGAGAATTAGCAAGAAGTAAGGAGGCTGAAGAATGGTTTACTTTGTTGGAGCGGGAACAGGAGCAGTAGACCTTATTACCGTAAGAGGGATGAATTTGCTTATGAAGGCAGATGTGATTATATATGCCGGTTCACTCGTAAATCCGGAACTGTTAAACTATGCACAGGATGATTGCGAAATATACGACAGTTCAAAGCTGGTGCTTGATGAAGTGATTGGAATTATGAAAAAATCTGAGTCTGAAGGAAAAACTACAGTCAGACTTCACACAGGCGAACCAAGCATTTATGGTGCAGTAAGAGAACAGATGGATGAGCTGGAAAAACTTTCTATTCAATACGAAAGCTGTCCGGGGGTGAGTGCGTGTTTTGGAGCAGCGGCATCTTTAAATCTGGAATATACACTGGCAGGAATATCACAATCGCTGATTATTACCAGGATGGAAGGAAAGACGAAGGTACCGCCAAAGGAAAGTATAGAAAGTTTTGCGGCACATCAGGCTTCAATGGCAATTTATTTAAGTACTGGAATGCTTAAAGAACTGGCGGAAAAATTAATTGCCGGAGGGTATAACGGGAATACGCCGGCAGCACTTGTATATAAAGCAACGTGGCCGGAGGAAGAGGCATATATATGTACCATAGACACATTATATGATACGTCGGTAAATCATGGAATAACAAAGACGGCACTAGTGATTGTGGGGGATGTAATTTTACATCAGAATTATAAAAAATCAAGATTGTATGCCCCGGATTTTTCAACTGAATATAGGTCTGCAAAAGATTTGCAGATTATGGAAAGGGTACAGATAAAAAATGAAATTTAGTATTATCAGTTTCACGGAAAGAGGACTAAAATTATCTCAAAGAATACAGCAGATACACACGGATAGCAAATTGTATACAAAGTATTCAGGAGAAAAAAACAATGCACAACATGTACAATACGTACACGAAAGTGTATATAAGTGGTCCAAAATTCAGTTCGAAGCTCATAATGTGCAGATATTTGTTGGTGCCTGTGGTATCGCCGTACGTGCTATATCACCGAACATTAAAGATAAGTTGAATGACAGTCCTGTAATTGTTATAGATGAAAACAGTCAATATGTTATACCTGTTTTATCGGGGCACGTAGGGGGGGGGAATGAGATTGCAGTAATGTTAGCGAAATCATTATCGGCTATACCGGTGATTACTACGGCGACAGATATTAATCACCGGTTTGCAGTGGATTTGTTTGCGAAGAAAAATAATTTACATATTTTAAATAAGGAGGGTATTGCAAAGGTTTCATCAAAGGTGTTGTCAGGACAGATTGTTACAATGGCGGTTGACAGCAGATATTTTTATAGTTTTACGTCAGTTCCGGAGGAAATCAGAATATTAAATAAAACAGAATGTGATAATCCGGATATTCTTGTGACAGGTGATGTTGGAGATATAAATGCATTAATAACACTTGTACCAAAAGAATTCTATATAGGAATTGGATGTAAACGAGGAACAGAATCAGAAAAAATCGAAGAGTTTATATCGGAAAAGCTTAAAGAATTTGGAATATCGATTTATCAGATAGCGGGCATAGCATCTATTGATTTAAAAAAGAATGAACATGGTATTGTTTTATGGTGTAACAGACATAATCTCTCATTTTTAACATATACGACTGATGAATTGCGGTCAATGGGTGATGGATTTACCGGCTCAGAGTTTGTAAAAGAACAGGTTGGAGTTGATAATGTGTGTGAAAGGGCTGCATTAAAGGCAAGCGGTGAAAATGGGACTATTATATTTAAGAAACAAAAAGGTAACGGAATTACTATGGCAATTGCGAAGAGAGAATGGAGAGTAACATTTGATGAAAAATAAAATATATATTGTGGGAATGGGACCTGGAAGAGAAGAAATGATGACTGCTGAAGCAAATCAAGTATTAGAGCGGTCGGATGTTATTATAGGATATACTCTTTATCTTGAATTATTAGGTGAGAGATTTAAAGAAAAAGAAAGAATATCCACACCGATGCGGCAGGAGATAAAACGATGTGAGATTGCGTTTAAAGAAGCTGAAAAAGGGAAAAATGTTGCATTCGTATGCAGTGGTGATGCAGGTGTATATGGAATGGCATCTCTGATGTATGAAATGAGAGCACAGTATCCGGAGACTGAATTAGTAGTAATACCCGGGATAACGGCGGCAATCAGTGGTGCGGCCGTGATGGGCGCACCTATAAATCATGATTTTTGTGTAATTAGTTTAAGTGATCTTCTTACTCCATGGAAAAAAATTGAAAAAAGGCTTAAGTCTGCGGCTGAGGGAGATTTTGTTATTGTTTTATATAACCCGTCAAGTCACAGAAGAAATGATTATTTAAAAAAAGCATGTGATATTTTGTTACATTATATGGAAAAAGAAAGGGTTTGCGGGTATGTTGAAAATATAGGGCGTGACGGCCTTAAAAAAGTGGTGTGCAGTTTAGAAGAACTAAGGGATGCCAGGGTAAATATGTTTACCACGGTGTTTATAGGAAATTCTGAAAGTGAGATTATAGATGGAAAACTAATTACGAAAAGAGGATATAAGGTTGAAAGAGATACTAATATTTGCGGGGACAACTGAGGGGAGAGTTTTATCTGAAAGGCTTGCGGCTGCAAAAATATTTCATACGGTTTGTGTAGCTACGGATTACGGAGAGATTGTGCTGAAAGAAAATGATTTTGCAACTGTACACAGAGGCAGGATGAATGCTGAAGAAATGATTGAATGGATAGAAAAAGGTAACTATTCTGTTATTGTAGATGCGACACATCCTTATGCGGAAATTGTAACATGCAATGTACGCGCGGCTGCAAAAAAATGTAATATAAAGTATTTGAGGTTAAAGCGAAATTTAGATATAGTGGAAAAAGAAAACATTGAGAGGTTTGAAACTACTGAGTCATGTGCAAAAGCATTAGAGAATGTTCATGGAAATATACTTCTTACGACAGGAAGTAAAGAACTTGATGTGTTTTGTAAGTGTGAAGATGTCAGGCAGAGACTGTATGTGAGAGTACTTCCGGGAATTGAAAGTATAAATGCATGCATGAAAAATGGAATTAATGGAAAACAGGTAATAGCAATGCAGGGACCTTTTTCAGAACTTCTAAATGAAGCGATATTAAAACAATATCGGATTAAGTGTATGGTTACAAAACAAAGCGGGCAGTCCGGAGGATACGCAGAAAAGATTGAAGCGTGCAGGCGTGCAGGCGTAAAGGTTTATGCAATTGGTCACCCCATTGAGTATCAGGGAGTTTCATTTGAGAAAGTTTGTCATGTATTAGAAGAAATATGTAATGTTAAGATAAGTTGTAAACCAGCTTTTTCCATTATATTGGCAGGTATGGGAATGGGTGATGAAAAATGCCTCACAAAGGGAGTTCATGATGCGATTATGAACGCAGATATTATTATAGGTTCTGCGAGAATAATTGAACCATATAATCCGGTCATAGAGAAAAAATCATATTATTTAGCGGAACAGATTATTCCTTATTTGAAGGAATTAGCGGAACGGGAATATTTTTGCAGACAGTTAAATATTGTTATATTGTTTTCGGGTGACAGTGGTTTTTACAGTGGGTGTACAGCTCTTTATAATGCGTTGATACAGGAAAAAAGTTATGGAACATTTGATGGAGATATAACTGTATTGCCGGGGATATCCTCGGTCGCATATCTTGCATCACGCATTGGAGAGAGTTATGATGATGCTTTAATAACCAGCTTGCATGGGAAAAAAATATACAATTTTCAGGAACTGGTCAGAACAAATAAAAAAATCTTTTTATTGACATCCGGTGTGGAAGTAATTAATGAGATTGGTAAAAAACTTGTTCATGCAGATTATATGAATTGCGAAATAACGGTTGGGTACAGGTTATCATATAAAGATGAGAGAATTATGAAGCTTACGCCAAAGGAATGTCTTGAATTAAAGCGGGAGGGAATTTATACTTGTTTTATAAAAAATACAAAAGCAAAACCAGTAACACTTACTCATGGAATGCATGATGAGGAATGGGTACGTTCAAAAGTTCCGATGACAAAAGAAGAAGTCAGGGAGGTATGTATATGTAAATTGAGGCTGTCTGAAGGGGCTGTGGTATATGATATCGGAAGTGGAACAGGGTCAGTATCTGTTGAAATTGCGCGTCTTTCCGGAAAGATAAATGTGTATGCATTCGAATACAGGAAAGAGGCAGTGGAGCTTACTAAGCTTAATCGTGACAGATATGGCCTTGATAATATGGAAATAATTGAGTCGAAGGCGCCGCATGGGTTTGAAAATATTCAGGTACCTACTCATGTTTTTATAGGTGGAACCGGTGGAAATATGTATTATATTCTGGATAAACTTTATGAAATGAATTCGAAAATAAGAATTGTGATGACAGCTGTTACAATGGAGACCGTGTGTAAGATTGAGAATTGGTTGTCACAACACCGGGTGACGGATTTAGAAACAGTCCAAATGCAGATTAACAGAGTAAATAATACAGCAGGGTATCATTTTCTGAAGGCAGAAAACCCGATATGGATTTATACGTTTGGATTTTATGGAGGTTTAAGTGAGATTAGATAGAATTATGATAGCTGCTACGTCAAGTGGAAGCGGAAAAACAACGATTACATGTGGTATGTTAAAATCTTTAAAGAAAATGGGGGAGAATGTTATTTCGTTTAAATGTGGACCTGATTATATTGATCCGATGTATCATGAAAAAGTGCTGGGTGTTAGTTCTAGAAATCTTGATACTTTTTTTACGGGAGAAGAGACTACAAGAAAAATAATGGCAGATCAGATATATGGGGATGAATTGGCAGTTATTGAAGGTGTAATGGGGCTGTTTGACGGACTTGGTGGTGTTAGGGAAGAAGGCTCTTCTTATCATTTGGCCAGAGTAACCAAAACTCCGATTGTTCTTGTTGTAAATGCAAAGGGAATGGGACGATCTGTTATTCCGTTGATTGCAGGTTTTTTAAGTTATGATACCGGGCATTTAATTAAGGGTGTAATTTTAAATCGTATGTCAAAAGGAGCTTTTGAGATATTAGCTCCTGTAATTAAAGATGAACTAAATATTGAAGTTTTAGGGTATTATCCCGAACAAAAGGATTTAGTGTTAGAGAGCAGGCACCTTGGGTTGATGATTCCGGATGAAATAAAGGATATGCAAAAAAATCTGGAAAAGATATCGCAGAAATTACAAGAAACCATTGATATTTCAAGACTGATAAGAATTGCTGAATCGTCAGAAAAATTATCTTCTTGTGAGAAATCAGACTTTGTAGGTGTAACAGAGAATGAGGCTCCGTTAATAGCTGTAGCAAAAGATGAAGCTTTTTGCTTTTATTATCAGGATAATTTCAAACTTTTGAAACATTATGGAGCCAGAATACAGTTTTTTTCTATTTTGCATGATAAACAGTTACCTCCGGGAACAGACGGATTGTTGATAGGAGGGGGATATCCGGAACTATATTTGCAGGAATTAAGTAGTAATTTACATATGAAATCTGAAATCCGAAAAGCATTTAATGGTGGGATGCCAGTTGTTGCGGAGTGCGGGGGTTTCATGTATTTGCATGAGATGATAGAAGATGAAAATGGAGACAAATTTGATATGGCAGGTGTAATTCCGGGGACATGTCGTAATATGGGAAAAACTGTCAGATTTGGATATATAGAAGTAAGAGAGAAAAACAGTAATTATCTGCCTGCAAATACAGGCATCAGGGGACATGAGTTCCATTATTTTGATAGTTCACATAATGGAGATGACTGTATTGCCGTAAAGCCGGCATCGGGGAAATCGTATGGCTGTATAATAGATAAGAAGAACCTCTTTTTGGGATTCCCTCACCTTTATTATCCGTCTAATCCGGTATTTGCAGAGAATTTTGTGAAAAAAACAGTAGAATATCATCGAAATAAAAGGTGATTCAATTGTTTTTATAATGATTTTAGTGTATACTACTATTATTATGAAAAAGCAAAGGATGTGTATACATAATGGATATTAGCGGATTACAGCCATGGGAATCTTTGGCTAAACGAATAATTTGGAAACAGTTAGGAGATATAGAAGGAAAAAAAGTGCTTGATTATGGTAGCGGTTATGGTGTTACGGCGGATTATCTGGCTGAAAAAAATACAGTTGTAGCTGTTGAGCCATCGGCAGAGAGGGTTTCAAACAGATGGAGAAACAATAATTACAGGCAAATATGTGGAAATGTTGGTTGTCTTGAAACATTTTCTGATGAATCGTATGACGTGATAATATGTCATAATGTATTGGAGTATACGAAAGACAGAGAAGAGATTTTTAAGCATTTTTCCAGAATTTTGAAGAAAGATGGTTTTATTTCTTTGGTAAAACATAATCGTCCCGGAAGAGTTATGCAAAAAGTTGTTTTACTGAACGATTTTGATGAAGCATATAAATTATTGGATAATGGTAATTCTATGGCTGAGGATTATGGTGAGATTGTTTATTATGATGATTCAGATATAGAAAAATGGTGCAGTGGACTAAAGATATATAAAAAGATGGGACTTCGCGTGTTTTGGGATTTGCAGCAAAATCAGGATTATCACAGGAATCCGGACTGGCAGGACAGGATGATAGATATGGAAATGAGGGTATCTGAGATTAAAGATTTTCAGAATATTGCTTTTTTTCATCACTTTATAATAAAAAAATGATATCCACTTGTTGTGTAATTAATATGAGTCAAGGTTATAATGAATTCAATATAACCTTGACTTTTTGTTGACAAAAAAATGTATTGATGTATAATGAAAAATGCAACTTGTTTGCAAATATTAGTAAATTACATTTGGTGAATAAACACATCAAGGAGGAGATACAATGGCAGATGTATTAATAGATACAGTATTAGATAGTATAAAGTTAATACCATTTTTGTTTTTAACATATTTGGTTATGGAGATATTGGAACATAAGACGGGTGAAAAATCAAAAAAGAGGATTCAAAAGGCTGGAAATTTTGGACCGATATGGGGAGGCTTACTTGGGGTTATACCACAATGCGGTTTTTCCACCGTAGCAGCGAATTTGTATTCAGGCGGAGTTATAACAGTTGGAACAATGTTGGCAGTTTTTTTGTCTACATCTGATGAAATGCTTCCTATTATGATTTCGGAATCTGTTTCGCCATATACGGTTATGAAAATATTGTTTGTGAAAGTTATTATAGCAATAATATCAGGATTGATTGCTGAGTTTGTATATTTAAAACTTTTAAAAAATCATGAAAAGGGAATACATATACATGAGATGTGTACAGATGAGAATTGTCATTGCGAAGATGGTATTGTAGTGTCTTCTGTAAAACATACCTTAAAGATAATTGCATATATTTTTTTGGTTACACTGGTTTTAAATGTGGTTATACAAGCGATAGGAGAAGATACCATAGGTACTGTATTATCCGGTAAACCATGGATAGAAATTATTATTGCAGGGATTCTGGGTCTGATTCCTAATTGTGCGTCATCTGTAATAATTACCGAGATTTATTTGTTAGGAATGATTAGTCCGGGTGCGATGATTGCAGGATTAATGGCGAATGCAGGAGTCGGAATTTTAGTGCTTTTTAAAATGAATCATAATAGAACACAAAATATGAAAATTGTTGGTGTATTGTATTTAATAAGCATTTTCTGGGGAATAGTGTTGGAAATAGCAGGTATTTCTTTTTAAAATATTATTGGAAAAAAGCACTTAATTTTTTTAAAAATTTACCGATAAAACTATAGCAGTTTCTAATGATATCATTTTAAATGATTTGATTCAATTATGCAATTCTATTATCTATACTTTAAGTGGAGAATGTGAAAAAGTGTCCGGAATATGGGGAAATATGAAGTGACACAAAGGTAGGTATTGTAATGGTTAACACATATTTTGTTGTCCAATATGTATTTGTATTTATACTGTTGGTTGAATTCATGTATGTAGTAGGGCAGAGAGTATCAGATATTAAGGTGTTATTATTGTTATTGTATGTTGCTGTTATAATTGATGAGGTCGGTTATTTGCTGCAGATAAGCGCGCATACCCGCATACAGATAGTTCAGGCTGAAAAATTCAGTTATTTAGGAAAGCCTTTTATAGTATTGCTTTTACTGATGACGGTTCTTGAAGTGCTTGAATTTAAGTTTATTCAATGGATTTTTTATATTTTTGCCGGTATACAGCTGAGTGTAGTATTCATGATGTTTGCTTTTGAACAGAATAAGTTGTTTTGTATTAACATGACTAAGAGTACTGCTCTTGGATATCTTATTACAGCTATATTTTTTACAATCTATTCTGTAAGAGAAAGACAGCTGAAAATTAAGACAGGAGTTTTACATGGATTGTTATCCATATATGCATTAATATTTCTTGGATATCTGCTTAGAGAGACAGAGGTAATAGGATATGATACTTCTATGCCTACGGATGTATTGATGCTACAGGTGCTGATTGTAGTTTATATTAAGTATATTATGCCGGAGCTTGGTAAAGACAATGAGAATGTGCAAAATAAATCAATTGATATAAAGGAAAAAAATAGAGATTTAGTTAATATAACTGAATGTTGTGATTTTATAGGGATATTTATTCTGATTGATATTAATTGTGATATTGAAAATCTGGATTTGGCAGAATTGTTAAGTAATATTATCAGGTCAGATGATTTAATACAAGATATATCGGATACAAGAAAGGCTATATATGCTATGGATGTATCAGATGAAAAAGAGGCTGAAATATGTCTTAACCGGATTTTGGATGGGTTGAATCAGTCAGGAATATTAAGACAGTCAGTGAATATGGGAGTGGTTTTTTGTGACGGTAAAGGTAATAGTAATTTTATGCAATTATATGAGGCCGCACAGAAAGCTTTGAAAAAGAGTAAGGAAAAACAATTGAATAATTATATGATTGTTTATGAAATATAAAGGTATTAAACAGGAGCTGTTAAATGTGATAACAGCTCCTGTATTTTGAAAACCGGAAACTTAAAACATCAGTATAGTTTCTTGAAAAGCCTTTTAAAATCAGGTATAATATAAATATAAGTGAAAAACTTTAGCCATAAATATAAAGAACGATATATTTAGGAGGAATATGTATGATTTCTAAAGAAGTGGTATTAGAGGGGACATTAGATATTTATAACAGAAAGGGAATCAAATTTACAATGGATGAACTTTCAAAGGAATTAAAGGTAAGTAAAAAAACAATCTATTATCTGTTTGATACAAAAGAGAAACTATTCTTAGCGCTTGTAGATTATGTTTTTAAAGCTATTAAAGAAAGTGAACAAAAAATTATGGAAGATGATAGTCTTGATACTATTACAAAGGTTAAGAAGATTATGTCGGTAATGCCTGAGAGATATCAGGAAATTGATTTTAGTACATTGCATATACTGATGAAACGATATCCAAATATATATAAAAAGGTTGTGTTTAACCTTGAGACAGGTTGGGATGCTACTTTTGAATTGTTAGAAAAAGGGAAGAAAGAAGGTGTTATAAGAGATGTTAATTCTGAGCTTGTAAAACATATGACGGAAGCTTCATTAGAGCAATTTTTCCAAAAAGATATATTGGTCAGAAATAATATAACATATAATCAGGGATTGGAAGAAATAGTTGACATAATTATTAAAGGTATATCTAAATAGTAGTTTTTGATGATAAGTTAGAAAGCGGGGTGGCCTTATGGAAAAGTCAAAGGAAGTATTTGGAAATGAGATTTCTGAAAAAGTATATAAAAAAGCATTAAAATCAAAGGAAAAATACATTAAAAAATTCGGAGATGATTCTGATGCTGATTATAAAGCAGTTATTCAGAAAAATAAAGAAATAGGTAATTTATTAGGAGTGAAAAATGTATTCGTTACCGGTTCGGGCGAAAAGTATGATACAGAAGAATTTGACTTAGAAAAAGGTATTATAGTAGGTAATATCAGGATGGGATTCGGACATTATAGAATTTCCATGGCTATAGCATCAGCTGCAAATTATATGGGATATCAGCCATATTGGCTGGATTTAAATTCTTTTCCGGAGACTACGGGTACCAAGGTGATAAGTTCTCAGAATGAATTATATTCCATCGGTTCTAGATTATCACAAAAAAGTAAATTGTTTAATAAAGCTGTTTGGGAACCCTTGAATTATGAAGGGTTCAAAAAACTAAGCTATAATGTTTCAGATCAGAAAAATGCTGAGCTAATGGCACCGGTTTATAAAAATATACCTAAAGATATTCCGGTTGTTGCTACACATGTGTGGCCGGCACAGGCAGCAATTCATGCACAGATGAAAAAAGTTATTAATGCAATTCCTGATAACTGGCCCATGGCATTACATTATTCAGAAGGTGCTATTCACACGGTTCAGACTCATTATGCATATCAGGGATATCGAATATTAAATGGCATGGATAAAAAAAGAATATTGAATCCTATGCCGGAAAATTCGTTGATATATACAGGGCATTATGTAGATCATGAGCTGGTAAGCAATATAGAGAAAGATTGTGAAGCGAGAAGAAAAAGAAAAGCAGAAGGTAAGCCGGTAAGAATGTTATTAAGTATAGGTGGTGCAGGTGCGCAAAAAGAAATATTTGCAGCAATTATAAGAAGTCTGCTTCCTAAGATACGTAAAAAACAGGTTGCATTATACATCAATGTTGGAGATTATATTAATGTATGGGACGAATTAATTGATGATATACCAGGAATGAAGAAGGTATCTAAAGAACATTTTTTGGATTGGGAGAAGACAAAAAATTTTGCTGAAAAAGCACTTGATAGTGAAGTTATTGGTATTCACGGATTTTATCATAGTAACATATTTGAGGCAGTTTATTGCACAAACCTGTTAATGAGAAGCTGTGATGTGCTTGTTACGAAGCCTAGTGAATTATCATTTTATCCGGTTCCTAAGATATTTATAAAAAGAGTAGGCGGTCATGAACAGTGGGGTGCTGTACATTCGGCTGAGATAGGGGACGGAACGTTGGAATGTGAAGATGTTCCACATGTATTACAAATGATAAAGTTGTTTTTAAATGATGAAAACATGATTAACAACATGTGTGACTGCATAGAAAAGAACAAATCAATTGGTATATATGATGGAGCATATCGGGTTGTAGAGTTAGCAATGAAAAAATAATAATTAAATGGTGGTGGTTTTTATGTTGAAAGGCAGAGAAAAGATATCCTACGGGCTTGGAGCTGTTGGCAAAGATATGGTGTATATGTTGTCGGCAAGTTATATATTATATTATTATCAGGACATATTGGGTGTTAATGCTGTTGCTATGGGGATGATTCTTATGGCAGCAAGGGTTTTTGATGCGTTCAATGATCCTCTTATGGGTATACTGGTTGCAAAGACTAAAACGAAATGGGGTAAATTCAGACCGTGGTTGCTTATAGGAACTGTTTTGAATGCAGTTGTATTGTATCTGATGTTTGCTGCGCCTCCTGGACTTAAGGGAGAAGAAATGGTAGTGTATGTGGCTGTATTTTATGTGTTATGGGGAGTTACATATACAATGATGGACATTCCTTATTGGTCAATGATACCTGCATTTACTAATGGGGGTCAGGAAAGAGAAGGATTGTCTACATTGGCACGGTCTTGTGCAGGAGTTGGATCAGCCATTGTGACAATTATTACTATGAAAAGTGTATATATATTGGGAAATGGAAATGAAAGAGCAGGATTTAAATGGTTTGCTTTAATTGTTGCAATTGTATTTGTGGTATTTATTGGTATTACCTGTTTCAATATTAAAGAAAAATCAACAATAGATGTAAAATCTCCTTCGGTTAAGCAGATGTTTCGTGCGCTTATTCAAAACGATCAGGCTATGACAGTAGTGGTTACAATTGTTTTGATAAATAGTGCCGTATATATTACTTCAAATCTAGTTATCTTCTTTTTTAAATATGATTTTGGTGGTAAAGGCTGGTATAATGCCTATACAATATTTAATACATTTGGTGGTGCAGTCCAGATTTTATCGATGATGCTTTTCTTTCCGGTATTACGAAAATTCTTAACATCTTTAAAAGTGTTCTATACGAGTTTTATTATGGCTATATTGGGGTATATTGCGTTGTTTGCTATTACATTTACCAGTATGTCGAATGTTTATATTTTATTTATTCCGGCGCTTTTTATATTTGGTGCGAATGGTATGCTGATGGTTTTAACAACAGTATTTCTGGCTAATACAGTAGACTATGGAGAAATGAAAAACAATTGAAGGGATGAAAGTGTTATTTTTTCAATGCAGACGTTTGTTGTTAAATTGGCTTCAGGACTGGCTGCATTGGTGGCTTCCGTGTGCCTGCAATTATGCAATTTAAGTGATAATATGGAAGGTTTAGCAGAAAAAGTATCAACATCTTCTGTTTTAGGTCTTAGGATGACCATGACTGTTATTCCAGTTATAGGATTGGTGATGGCGGTATTTTATTTTAAAAATAAATATATTCTAAATGAAGAAAAGCTTGAAGAAATATGTAAAAAGATAAAGAATAAAAGTGGGGAATAGCCTATGATTAAAGAAAAATCCGGTGTGTTTCAGTTAATCACAAAAAATACATTATATGCATTTAGGATTACAGACACACTTCATGTTGAACATCTGTATTACGGAAGAAAGATTACAATTGATGATGGAGATTATCCTGATGCATTGATAGAAAAAAAGGAGTTTATACAGGGAAATACTAATTCGTATGATGAAGAACATATGAATTTTACTTTGGAAGATGCCAGACTAGAGATGTCTTCATATGGAAAAGGAGATGTTAGGGAACCTTTTGTATATGTTGTGTATAATGATGGATCTTCGACGTCAGATTTTTTATATGAAAGTTATAAGATTGATAAAGAAAAAGAAGAAAGAATACTACCTGGTACGTATAGTGAAGATGGAAATATAGAACATTTACAGCTGACGCTAAAAGACAGGAATTATAATTTGATTTTACATTTGAATTATTATGTGTATGAAAGATGTAATGTGATTACCAGAAATGCTGTTCTGGTAAATGATAGCGATGAAACAGTAAAGTGCTATAGATTAATGAGCAGTCAGGTAGATTTTGATGATACAGATTATGTAATAACATCATTTACCGGAGCATGGGCAAGGGAAATGCAAAAAAATGAGATTTTACCGGTTGCGGGAAAATTTATTAATTATTCTATTACAGGTACATCTTCAAGCAGAGCAAATCCGTTTATTATGCTGGGAAAAAAGCACACATTTGAAGATTATGGATCGTGTTATGGATTTAACCTTATTTATAGTGGTAATCATTATGAATCTGTTGAAGTAAGTCCTTATGGAAAAACAAGGTTTGTAAATGGTATAAATCCGGATGGATTTTGTTATACATTGACGAAAGGTGAGTATCTGGAGTCTCCTGAAGCAGTGATGACATATGCAATTGACGGATATAATGGAATAAGCAGGAACATGCATAGATTTGTAAGAAATCATATAGTAAGAGGAAGTTGGAAGAACAAACCGAGGCCGATTTTAATGAATAGCTGGGAAGCTGCGTATTTTAACATTGACGAAAAAAAACTTCTTAACCTGGCTAATGAAGGAAAACGTCTGGGTATAGAGTTGTTTGTAATGGATGACGGATGGTTCGGCAAGAGAAATGATGATACTACATCTCTGGGTGATTGGTATGCAAATGAAAAAAAACTACCGGGAGGAGTAAGGGGTATAGCAGATAAAATTAATGGTATTGGAATGGATTTTGGAATATGGGTAGAGCCGGAAATGATTAGTGTTGATAGTGAATTATACAAAAATCATCCAGAATGGGTTATTGAAATTCCGGGAAAGCCACATTCTGAAGGAAGACATCAGAGAATTCTGGATTTGACATGCAGGGATGTACAGGATTATATTATTAAATCAATGTCAGAAGTATTTACAAGTGGAAATATTTCTTATGTTAAATGGGATATGAATAGAACATTCACAGATATTTATTCAAGAAATCTGCCTCCCGACAGGCAGGGTGAGGTTATATATAGATACTATGCAGGATTATACAGGTGTATTAAGGTATTGACAGAAAAATTTCCTGATATTTTGTTTGAGGGGTGCAGTGCGGGAGGAAATAGATTCGATTTGGGAATGCTGTGTTATTTTCCACAAATATGGGCCAGTGATAATACAGATGCCCTTTGCAGAAGTGAAATACAATATAATTATTCATATGGATATCCGCAATCGGTTATATCTGCGCATGTATCTGCAAGCCCTAATCATCAGACTCTCAGACGTGTCCCTTTAGAGACCAGATTTAATGTTGCGGCTTTTGGTATTTGTGGATACGAGTGTAATTTTGCAGATATGAAAAAAGAAGAACTTGCTGCCATAAAAGAACAAATCAGAATATACAAAAAATGGCGTAAAGTATTACAATTTGGTCAGATTTATCGCGGTAGAACTTTTGGAAAATCAGGAAGCTATAATGAAACGAATAATTCTGAGATAATTGAAATGACCTGTGTATCAAAGGATAAAAAGAAGGCGGTTAGCATTATGGTTCAGAGACTTGTGTCGCCTAATAGTACTTATCATACATTTAAACCCAAAGGCCTGTTAAAAGATGCTAAATATCATTTTTATAACAGAAATTTAAAATATAACATAAAAGAATTTGGCGATTTAATAAATACAGTATCTCCAGTACATATAGCCCAGGATTCCATAGCGCATAATATTGTTTCAAAGGTTGTTAAAATGGAGGGAGAAACTGATGACTTATATGCATATGGGGACTTGTTAATGTATAATGGTGTGAAATTAAAACAGGCATTTGCAGGTACAGGCTACAATGATAAAGTTAGGTTTTTTCAGGACTTTTCATCCAGAATGTATTTTATGGAGGTAGATAAATGATAAATGCTAATATAATAAAAGAGGAATTGGAAAATGACAGGTGGGATAACAGGCTTTTAGAAATATACAGAGATTTTGGAATGATAAAGTATGAAAAAGAACGGTATATTAAGGCTGTAAATACATTTGAATACTTTTTTAAAAAGAGTGAAATCGAGATATATAGTGCACCGGGAAGAACTGAAGTTTGTGGAAACCATACAGATCATCAAAACGGACAGGTGCTTGCAGCTGCGATTAATAGGGATATTATTGCGGTTGTGGCACAAAACAATGGATTTGTACGAATAAAATCAGGAGATAATGAGTTGATCGAGATTGAGTTGAAAGATATTCATGAGATTTCGTATAAAGAGGGGACTTCGTTGGCTTTGGTTGTCGGTATGATAATTGAGTTTCAAAACAACGGGTACGATGTCAAAGGATTTGATGCTTACATAGACAGTGATGTTCCTGAGGGAGCCGGATTGTCATCATCAGCTGCATTTGAAGTTTTAGTAGGAACAGTTATTTCCGGAATGTATAATGATATGAGAGTTTGTCCGATAAATATGGCTTTTATCGCCCGGAAAGTTGAAAATGATTATTTTGGGAAGCCATGTGGTCTCATGGATCAGCTTGCATGTTCTGTTGGTGATTTTATACATATAAATTTTTTAAATGATAAATCACCTCAAATCAGTAAGATTGGGTTTGAACTTGAAAGAGAAGGATATTGTATATGTGTTGTTGATACCGGTGCATCTCATAGTGATTTGACAGAGGAATATACTGCTATAAGAGAAGAAATGACAGCAGTAGCTCATTGTGTTGGAAAAAGTAGATTAAGTGATATTACATTGGATGTAATAATGTCAAATACAGAGAATATTAGAAACAGTTGTGGTGACAGAGCTTTTTTAAGATCTGTACATTATGTGAGAGAAAATGATAGAGTAAAAAGGGCTGTTGATGCAATTGAAAAAGATGATATGAGAGAGTATTTAAAGATAATAAAAGAATCAGGCGAATCATCGTACAAATATTTACAAAATTTATATTCCCCAAATGATTTTATGCATCAAAGTCTGCCTATAGCAGTGGTATTAAGCGAATATCTGCTTGGAGAAGATGAGATATCAAGAGTACATGGTGGAGGTTTTGCCGGCACTATTCAGTCATATGTAAAGAAAGAAAATGTTAAATTATATTCGGAATATATGAATGGTTATTTTGGAAAAGAAGCTTGTAAGATACTTAGTATTCGTAAATATGGTGGTATAAAAGTATTTACAGATTGAATAATTTAAAAAAAAATAGATATTATTTAGTGGATATGGTATAATTGTCTAGCGTGGGCGTATATGATATGTCTGTTGTATTATATCTTATACAGAGGAGCAGATTTTATGATAAGCGAAGAAAAGTTAAAGATAATGACAAAATTGGCGTTGTATGAAAAAAAAGAATCCGAATCTATAAAAGCGAGTAAATATACCAAGGAAGATTACGTTGGACTTAAAATGATTAATACGGGAATATTGATTACGCTGTGTTATATGGCATGTCTCATGATAATAATAATATGCAAAGTTGATTATTTAATGAATCATATTACAGAAATGGATATATGGGGGCTGGGACGAAAAGCTGTTGTAGTTTATGTTGCATGTCTGTTGGTATATATGCTTCTGGCATATATTGTTTATTCTGTAAAATATGTCGGTATGGAAAAGAGCAATAAAGAATATCTGGAGAATCTTAAAAAGCTGATAAAGATATACAAAATAGAAGAAAAAGAAAAAAAAGAGATAAGGTCAGGAGGTGCAAAGTCAGATGATGAGATTATTGATTATTAAAGATTGCTTAAAAAAAATATACGGTAGTCATACAGCATATGTGGAGCCGGCATTGAAATTTGCCGTATCTGTTATAACTATGTTAGTTATAAATTCCAACATAGGATTTATGAGTGTACTTAAAAATCCAGCTATTATGATATTGATTGGTCTGCTTTGTGCTTTTGTTCCTTCAGGAATGATATTAGGATTAATGATATTATTTATGATAATCAATATATATTCATTGTCGTTGGAGTTGTCATTGATTGTGGCAGTGATTATGATAATAATGTATATTCTGTTTTTTAGATTTACACCCGGAGAAGGGTATGTTGTAATGCTCATGCCCATATTGTTTTGTGTGAAGGTACCGTATTTGATGCCAATCATACTAGGATTGATGGCGACACCTGTTTCTATAATATCTATAAGTTTTGGTGTT
>CAMHLZ010000029.1 GCA_946186125.1 uncultured Lachnospira sp.
TCGCAATATTTAATCAGTTAGTTTTCGGACAGTCTGCCTCCCTTATAACCTCAAAATAAAACCCCTCACAAAATTTTCATTCGTGAGGGGTTTTACATATCATCTATTCAACTCTGCAATCTTCAAACAAATTATTTGTTGGCGATAGCTGCCTGAGCTGCTGCAAGTCTTGCGATTGGAACTCTGAATGGTGAGCATGATACATAGTCAAGACCAATCTTATGGCAGAACTCTACTGAAGATGGATCTCCACCGTGCTCTCCACAGATACCAACGTGAAGCTTGTTGTTAACAGGCTTACCAAGTTTGATAGCTGTCTCCATTAACTTACCAACACCTGTCTGGTCAAGTTTTGCAAATGGATCGTTCTCAAAGATCTTTGTATCATAGTAAGCATTTAAGAACTTACCAGCATCATCTCTTGAGAATCCGAATGTCATCTGTGTTAAATCGTTTGTACCGAAGCAGAAGAAGTCTGCATCCTTAGCGATTTCATCAGCTGTAAGAGCTGCTCTAGGAATCTCGATCATTGTACCAACTTCATACTCAAGATTTGCACCTGCTGCTGCGATCTCAGCATCAGCTGTTTCTACTACTACACTCTTAACATACTTTAATTCCTTAACTTCACAAACAAGCGGAATCATGATCTCAGGCTTAACTGTCCAGTCTGGATGAGCCTTCTGAACTTCAAGAGCTGCACGGATAACAGCCTTAGTCTGCATCTTAGCGATTTCAGGATAAGTAACAGCAAGACGGCATCCTCTGTGTCCCATCATAGGATTGAATTCATGTAATGAATCAATAATAGCCTTGATATCATCTACTGATTTGCCCTGAGCGTCAGCAAGTTTCTTAATATCTTCTTCCTCTGTAGGAACGAATTCATGAAGAGGTGGATCAAGGAATCTGATTGTAACCGGATTTCCCTCAAGAGCCTCATAAAGAGCCTTGAAATCTCCCTGCTGATATGGAAGAATCTTATCAAGAGCTGCTTCTCTCTCTTCTACTGTATCTGCACAGATCATCTCTCTGAATGCTGCAATTCTGTCTTCTTCGAAGAACATATGCTCTGTACGGCAAAGACCGATACCTTCTGCACCAAGCTCACGTGCTTTCTTAGCATCAGCTGGAGTATCTGCGTTTGTTCTAACCTTCAATGTTCTGAACTTATCTGCCCAAGCCATAACTCTACCGAATGTACCTGCGATAGAAGCGTCAACTGTTGGGATAAGACCTTCATAGATGTTACCTGTTGTACCATCGATAGAAATCTCTGATCCTTCTGTAAATGTCTTACCTGCTAAAGTAAACTTCTTGTTCTCTTCGTCCATGTTGATATCGCCACAACCAGATACACAACATGTACCCATACCACGAGCAACAACGGCAGCGTGTGATGTCATACCACCACGAACTGTAAGGATACCCTGTGCAGCCTTCATACCTGTAATATCTTCAGGTGATGTCTCAAGACGTACAAGAACAACCTTCTCACCTCTTGCAGCCCACTCTGTAGCATCGTCAGCTGTGAATACAACCTTACCACAAGCAGCTCCAGGAGAAGCTCCAAGACCTTTTCCGATTGGTGTAGCTGCCTTTAATGCTGCTGCATCAAACTGTGGGTGAAGAAGTGTATCAAGATTACGAGGATCGATCATAGCTACAGCCTCTTCTTCTGTCTTATGTCCTTCATCAACAAGGTCACAAGCAATCTGAAGAGCAGCCTGAGCTGTTCTCTTACCATTACGGCACTGTAACATGTAAAGCTTCTTGTTCTCTACTGTAAATTCCATATCCTGCATATCATGGTAGTGGTTCTCTAAGAGCTCACAAACCTTGATAAATTCAGCATATGCTTCTGGGAATTCCTGTTCCATCTGAGCGATTGGCATTGGAGTACGAACACCGGCAACAACGTCCTCACCCTGTGCATTCTTAAGGAACTCACCCATAAGCTTCTTCTCACCTGTAGCAGGGTCACGAGTAAATGCAACACCTGTACCAGATTCATCATTTAAGTTACCGAATACCATAGGCATTACGTTAACAGCTGTTCCCCATGAATAAGGGATATCGTTATCACGACGATATACGTTAGCACGTGGGTTATCCCATGAACGGAATACAGCCTCGATAGCTAACTTTAACTGCTGAACAGGATCTGAAGGGAAGTCTTCACCTAACTGGTTCTTGTACTCAGCCTTGAACTGCTCTGCTAATGTCTTTAAGTCAGCTGCAGTAAGTTCAACGTCGTACTGAACTCCCTTCTCCTCTTTCATTTTATCAATTAACTGCTCAAAATACTTCTTACCAACTTCCATAACGACGTCTGAGAACATCTGGATGAAACGTCTGTAAGAATCATATACGAAACGTTCAAACTTTGGATCTGGGTTACCAGCTATCATAGCTGCAACTACCTCATCATTCAAACCAAGGTTAAGGATTGTATCCATCATACCCGGCATAGATGCTCTAGCACCTGAACGAACTGAAACTAAAAGCGGATTCTTGAGATCTCCGAATTTCTTTCCGTTAATCTCTTCCATCTTCTTAACGCCTTCCATAGCCTGAGCCATGATCTCATCGTTAATCTTACGGCCATCCTCATAATACTGTGTACAAGCCTCAGTTGTGATAGTAAATCCCTGTGGTACAGGAAGACCGATATCTGTCATCTCTGCAAGGTTGGCACCTTTTCCACCAAGAAGATTACGCATGCTCATGTTACCTTCACTGAACATGTATACCCATTTGTTTGCCATTTTAAATTCCTCCTAAATAGTTGTTTATTGTATAAGGTCACCCTTATATGTCAATAATATGTCACAAAATTGCCTAAAAAAAGCCGCAATTATGACTACTTCCTAATTATAACAATTGATTCTTGATTAGTCAATTCAAAATTCTTTTCTTTTATCTAAGATTTTTAATTCATATGATATTTACGATTCATATCTTTTGATGGTTTTATATAAATTTTAATCCAGTCCTTTGTAATTCCATGCCTGTATAAAGTATTTGACATGAAGTCGCTGACATAATTTGCAACAGGCCAGTTATCTTCCGTATCATATACCGGTACATAAACATCCACTTCAGACTTACCTTCATCTTCCGCATTTAAAACCTGATTAATGATATCATTATCAATTTCCACGCATAGTCTTTCCGGATGACTTGCGGAATTTACGAATTTATACATTCTCTCATCATTAACCGTCTCATTAAATATTATATAGAAGAATAACGGAACTATCAAAAACGCCGGTTCAACCTCAGATACCGCATATGCAAATGACGTCATAACTGATAAAAGAAGGTAAAACATAATGCCAAACAATACTCCGCTTCTCTTCAGATAATCAGGGCTTGTCTTTGCACAAAGTAAAATCAGATATACAATCGTTATCACACAACATATGCTACAGCGTATCATCACTTTTAAATAATCTCTGTCTTTTGTTTCCTTGACTCTTTTTATCAGATAGACTGCTACTCCAAAAATAATTAATACAAATGAAGTCAGTAAAAACGTACGGTTAATTCTTTCAAACACCAATGATTTTAATGCGCCTAAGCATGCTAAAATATTTTTACCAAAATCTTTATTGGATAAATCATCTGCCCTTCCACCGTTTACTTCATAATAAAGTGATATCATCCAGCACAAAATCATACCAATCCAGATGATGTTTTTCTTTATAAAAGCTTTAATACTCTTTTCTCCCGCGAATAAAATATTTTCAAGTAATGTCCATCCCGCAAATGAAATAAGAATAATACTTTGAAACATATTAGAATTTATCGCAAGATAAATTCCAAGAATAAGCAGTGAATTTACCGGCAGTTTTTCTTTTGAAAAAAGATTGATTTCATTATTCAATAAATACAAAACCAGAATACTGTTTAGTATAGCCGGAACTATATAAAAAAACATGCATGTTACATTTGCCTCTGCAAACATATGAAGATTATCCCTGGCTTTTACATTATATATTAAAAAATGATAAAGAACTGAGATTCCAAGAACCCCTGCTTCTTCATATGTCTTAAGTCCGACTGTTTTTGAAATACGTCTTATAAAGAATACAAAATACAGTAAAATAAAAACTGAAACAGCCAAAGCATAAGCTATCGCAAGCGAGCCTATATAATCATTTGTAAAAGGCTTAAACAATATAATTCCAGTCATCGAACAAAAAGACATGAATGTTTCAGGAAGAATCCTGGTAGGATTCCAGTCACCCCAGATTGGCGTGGCTCTTCTTGTATATGAAGCAAACAGCCAGTCGTCAGCATCAAATATTATAAGTGGGTGTACTTCTGCAAAAAATATAAATATTCCGGTAAACAAAATTGAAAATGCTACAATGTAAGTTATACATTTACTCATATCATTTCTTGATTCATTCATCTTTTTCATCCTCTTCAATGTAATGTCTTTCAACTTTTTCCCACGTTCTGTGACTGATTATATATCTTGGTCTCTGTTTGGTTTCCATATAAGTCTTTCCAACATATCCGCCTATTATACCAAGACTTAAGAGCTGTATTCCTCCAAGGAAGCATACTATACAGACTATAGATGCCCATCCGGCGACGGTATTACCTGTCAGAGAAGTTATTACAGCCCACAAAACACCTATAAATCCCACAAATCCCACTACAGCTCCAAAACCTGTTATGAAATTAATAGGCTTTACTGACATGCTCGTTATTCCATCGTATGCAAGAGATATCATTTTTCTTAACGGATAATGGCTTTCTCCCGCAATTCTTTCGTGACGCTCATAGTAAACGGACGTACTCTTAAATCCTACAAGTGGGAACATACCACGCAGGAAAATATTTACCTCATGATAGTCGGCAAAATGATTTAACACCATTGAACTTACCAATCTGTAATCTGCATGGTTAAATACAACTTCTGCACCCATAATGTTCATTACTTTATAAAATCCCTCTGCCGTCATTCTTTTAAATACTGTATCTGTCGCCCGCTTTGAGCGCACACCATACACAATTTCACAACCGTTTAAATACTCATCAACCATTTCATCCATGGCATTAATGTCATCCTGACCGTCACAATCTATTGAAATGGTTACATCACATTTATCCTTAGCTTCCATAAGTCCGGCAAGTACGGCATTCTGATGTCCCCTGTTCCTGCTCTGGCTTATACCGATATAGTGCTCATCTTTATCTGAAAGCTCTGTTATAATATCCCACGTCTTATCTTTCGAACCGTCGTTGACAAATAGTATTCTGCTATTGCCACTAATCTTCCCCGCTTTTGCAAGATTATTTATTTTTTTTAAAAAGAGGGGTGCTGTCGTATATAACACTTCCTCTTCATTGTAACATGGAATAACTATCCACAATATTGGTTTAGCGCCCATGCGTACACACCTCGATTTCCTTTATTTATATGAAAAAAGTGTCAAATGGTCATTACAACCAAATGACACCCTTTATAATTAAAATTCAAATTTCTTCTCAAAATAAGACTTCAAATCTTCTATCTTAATTCTTTCCTGTTCCATTGTATCTCTGTCTCTTACAGTTACACAACCGTCAGTCTCTGATTCAAAATCGTATGTTACGCAGAATGGTGTCCCAATCTCATCCTGTCTTCTGTATCTCTTTCCTATATTTCCTCTGTCATCAAATTCGCAGTTATATACTTTGCTAAGCTCAGCATATATCTTTTCTGCACCTTCATTTAACTTCTTAGACAATGGAAGAACTCCTATCTTAACAGGAGCAATCTGTGGATGGAAATGAAGTACTGTTCTTACATCTCCTCCTTCAAGCTCTTCTTCATCATATGCTGAACAAAGGAACGCAAGTGTAACTCTGTCTGCACCAAGCGACGGCTCGATAACATATGGTATATATTTTTCCTTAGCTTCGTCATCAAAATATGACATATCTTCGCCTGACACTTCCTGATGCTGTGTAAGGTCATAATCTGTTCTGTCAGCAATTCCCCACAGCTCACCCCATCCAAATGGGAATAAAAATTCTATATCTGTAGTTCCTTTACTGTAGAAGCAAAGTTCCTCAGGTGAATGGTCTCTGGCTCTCATCTCATCATCTTTCATACCAAGGCTCTTAAGCCAGTTAATACAAAACTCTCTCCAATATTTGAACCAGTCAAGATCCGTTCCAGGTTTACAGAAGAACTCTAATTCCATCTGTTCGAATTCTCTTGTTCTAAATGTAAAGTTACCCGGTGTAATCTCATTTCTGAATGATTTACCAATCTGACCTATTCCAAATGGTACTTTCTTTCTTGATGTTCTCTGCACATTTTTAAAGTTAACGAATATTCCCTGCGCAGTCTCAGGTCTTAAGTATACAGTATTCTTGGCATCTTCCGTAACACCCTGGAAAGTCTTGAACATAAGATTAAACTGTCTGATATCAGTGAAATTATGCTTTCCACATGTAGGACATGCAATATTCTTTTCCTCGATGAAATTCTTCATCTGTTCCTGTGTCCAGCCGTCTACTGAACCTTCAAGTTCAAAATTATTCTCTTCTGCCCAGTCTTCAATGAGTTTGTCTGCTCTGAATCTCTCATGACATTCTTTACAATCCATAAGTGGATCGGCAAATCCGCCTAAATGTCCTGAAGCTACCCATGTCTGTGGATTCATCAAAATGGCACAGTCCACTCCGACATTATATGGGTTTTCCTGTATGAACTTCTTCCACCATGCTTTTTTTACGTTATTCTTTAATTCAACTCCAAGATTACCATAATCCCATGTATTCGCAAGTCCTCCATATATCTCAGAACCCGGATACACAAAACCTCTTGCTTTTGCAAGTGCTACTATTTTATCCATTGTTTTTTCCATCTTACTCTTTGTCCTCCATTAAATATATGATATAATTATCATCTCCATTTGACGTAAATGCTGAATCATTCTTCATCTTCACATCACCGGTGACGTATTTAATCGTGCCTTCAACACGCATGGTAACACCATGCGTTGTATTTATAACCATAATCCTGTCACTATCTTCATTTTCTAAAATGTAATCAATATCAAGTTTCTTTTTACCGATTTTATTTGATTCTGCCTCGTAAAAATCACAATCAAACTTATATTTCTTTTCTAAAGCTTCTTTGTATGTGCCGACAAAAAATTCCATCTTTTTTTCAGAATTCACATACACATTATTGTATACGACATAATCTTTTATCGTCGCAAATTTGAGTCTGACTTTCGCAACTCCTTTTTCTTCCTTCACACTGTCAAGACTCATTCCATTATCCTTAGAATACTCAGAGTTAAATTCATTTATCTCATTATTAACCATATTCTCAAGTTCGGTAATGCTGTATTTACTATCATCAAACTTTTCTGCATATTCCACCAAGAGACTTTCGTCGTTATACACTCTCATATACTCACCTTGATATGTAGCCGTATAACCTTTATCTTTTGAAGCCTTAGAACAGCCGGCAACTAAAGTGAACGTCAAAATCAACGCTATTGCCAATGCTATACGTTTTTTACCTAACATAAATTTTTTCATTCCCTTTCTATATACTACTTCATTTAATCTTTAGTATTATACTCTAACGTAGTTATAATTTCAAGAGATTTAAAACTTTTATCAATATACATAGAATAATACTGCCTTAAAATCTTTTCAAATTCACACAGAACATTTTCACTTACAAGAAATGTGTATAACTTTTTTATATCTGATGAAATAACGTATTGCATCGTATATACTGTAGAAACATCAATCTTTATAGTGTCGTGAAACTTACCCTCACATTCCGGACATAGTGTTCCTCCCTTAGTTATACTGATTGAACTAAGTTCTTTCTCTTTGCCACAATTTATGCATGAAAAAACTTCAGGATATTCTCCGTTGGACACCAGTATTTTTAATTCATATATGCACCTTACCAGTCTGTTTGGAATCTTTTGATTCATCAATGCTCTCAATGACTGGTATAGTAACTGCAGCATTTCCTTCGCTTCTATGTTTTCTTTTGAATAATAATCAGCAAGTTCTAAAAAATAGAAGCCATAGTATGTTGCGCTTATATCCTTTGAAATATTTTCAAAATAGTTTTCTATTTCAATTGCTGAAATAACATTTGAATTTTTCCCCATGAATATAGTGTATTTCCCGTAGGAAAATGGTCTGCTTCCTGCCATCATTGAACTTTTTGGTCTTCTCGCTCCTCTGGCAAATGCAGATATCTTTCCCTTTTCCTTTGTCAGCAGTGTAACCCTTAAGTCAAATTCGCCAACCGGTTTTGACGATAACACCATTCCGTATAACTCGATATTATTATCAAATGCCATTATAATTCATTCCTTTGATCGAATCCAAAATTCTTAAGATAGAAATCGCTGTCTCTCCATTCTTTTTTTACCTTTACCCATAGTTTTAGGTTTACTTTACACTCTAACTGCTGCTCAATCTCGTATCTTGCCGCACTTCCGATTTTTTTAAGCATCGCACCCTGCTTACCGATTATGATTCCTTTGTGCGAATCACGCTCACAGACAATCGTTGCATCAATATCTACTAAAGTATTGCCTTTTCTGTAATTCATTCTGTCTATTGCAACCGCTATACCGTGAGGAATCTCATCATTAAGGCATTTTAAAGCTTTTTCTCTGATAAGTTCTGCAACTATCTGTCTCATAGGCTGGTCGGTAACAGTGTCTTCGTCAAAATATTGTGGTCCGTAAGGGAGATATTTCATTATCATATCTATTATGGTATCGCAATTATCTCCGGACACGGCAGAAGCCGGTATTATTTCCGCAAAATCGCAGATTTGTCTATAATTATCAATATACTTTAAAATCTCACCCTTATCTTTTACCGTATCAGTTTTATTTATGACCAGAATAACAGGTGTTTTAGTTTTTCTAAGCTGACTCGCTATATGTTGCTCTCCTGCACCAATGTAATCAGTCGGTTCCACAAGCCATACTATAACATCGGCTTCCTTTAGTGTGTTTTCAGCCACACCCACCATGTATTCACCAAGCTTATTCTTTGCTTTATGAATACCGGGCGTATCTAAAAACACAATCTGTCCTTTGTCGCAGGTGTACACTGTCTTGATTTTGTATCTGGTTGTCTGCGGTTTATGCGAAGTAATCGCTATCTTCTGACCTATCAGCTGATTCATCAAAGTGGATTTTCCTACGTTTGGTCTCCCAATCAATGACACAAATCCTGATTTATAGTCTTTCTGCATAATGCACCATCCTTTTTTCGTTAGAATAAATCTACCGTTGTCTCAAACATTTCTTTTTCGTTTTCTATATTTTCTTCATTTCCCAAAACACAGATATTACCCTGTTTTAAAACAGCTTCTATCAAATCCGCCTGCTTTCTTATATCTTCCAGCTGTGTTTCTAATACTTCTTTTCTTTCTTTTCTCAAATCATCTTCTGTTATCCTGCCTATATAAGCTGACATGGAACGACTGCCGTCTGCTCTCGGTGTAAGCGGAATATCCATTGAACTTATCGTTCCGATGACATATTTTGTCATTTCTCTCTCATCGGCATCGAAATTACGGACAAATTCAGGAATATTTTCAAATACTTTGTTCGTCTCTCTGAGTTTAGGGTCTCTATATGATGTAAAATAGCAATCCCCATTTCTGACAAATCCTGAACTACATCCATATGCTCCGCCTAATACTCTTACATTATTCCACAAATATTCATAATTAAGTATTGTTCTCAACACTCTGAGTGAGCCGTTATATGAGAATCCCTCTTTTGTAAAGCTTCCGCATCTTGTAACATACTGAATCTGCGCTGATGTTTTAAATCCTTCATTTTTACGTACTACGTTGATTACCGTTCTTTCACCAATATCGCATTTATCATTGAGTGAGTTATGAAACTCTTTAAGCGGTTCTTTTAACATCTCTAATCCCGATTGTCCACTCGTATAACTGTAGATAACATTATCTTTTCTGAAACAATACCGAATTGTCTTTTTAATTCCGTCTATTATCTCAGATTTCATTTTATCAAAATTCTTTACACACTCGTCAACAAATTTATAGAAAGCTATTCCTTTAATCTGCTCTACAATATATGACGATTCTGAATAATACGACATATTTCTGATTAATGCAACTGAATCACCTGAATGGCTGAACAATACCTGATGCTCCGCTCTTAATTCTGAAAGAATTTCAAGCAGTCTCTTTTCATCTGACACTTCTGTTGTGTTTATTATTTCCTGCATCATTTTCAGAGAAAATCCTATCTTATTCTCAAACACCTTTGAACCATAGCTGAATAATAAGCTATATTTATCCAAGTCAATGTTATCGGTTATTGTCGAACAGTCGCCTGCTATTCCACCAGTATTCATATTAATCTCGTTTGAAAGCTGTGAATAAGTATAATGCTCTGTATTCATATATCCAAGGACTGCTTTTACCATACCAATGTATTTATAATATTGTTCCGGAATATCTGTTAAATCAAATATTGCATTAAAATATCCTATGCCATTTGAGAATATGTCATGATGAACTAAATGAATTCCGTCAATATCTATATCTGTGTTATGGAAAGATTTTACTTCCTTAGATATGTCGTTTCTGCTTAGCATTGGTATTTTTTCTAAGTCTTCTTTTGGAGACTCTTCGCTCTTATACTCTTCCATGTGTTTTGTCCACATTACGATTCTATCTAACTCTTCATGACTCATGGCATTTTTCTTTGCCTGAAGTTCTTTTTTAAATTTTTCATCATGCTCTGTCGTCATTCCTCTTTTGGGAACCGCCACTACTATTGATGCATGATGGTTATTAATGAAGTATTCTTCTACGAGTTTTTCAAAATATCCCTTATCAGCTTTTTTTCTTAAGTTCTCAAATACTTCATTCTCTTCAAGATGAATAAATGGTTCATTATCATCATAAAGCCAGCTGTCAAACACTTGTAAACTAATCATTATTCCCTTTGGATATGAGCCAAAATCAGCTTCCCTATATTGGAATTCAAAATAGTTAAGTGCTGCAATTAATGACTGCCTGTCAATTCCATCTTTTACCAGTGATTTTAGTGTATCAAAAATGGTAGAAATAAATTCTTCTTTCTGGTCCTGTTCCGCATATTTTGCTATGATTGAAAAATATGGCTGGTAAATCCAGTTATTGTACTTTCCTTCTATATCTTTTCCGATTCCCTTGTCAAGCAACGCCTGTTTTACAGGTGCTCCCGGCATCTCTACCAATGCATATTCTAATACCTGGAATGCAACATATAATTCTTTGTCCGTAATATTTCCTACTACGTTATTATATGTGAGATAAGTATTTTCTTCTACCGGCTCATTTGCCGCTACCGGATACTCTATCGTAAATTCTTTTTTATCTGCAAAACCTTTCTGCAATTTAATCTCTGAATCTATATCTTTATACTCGAATCTGCTTAAGTATTCTGCATCAATGTAATCAAGTTTTTCAAGCATATCCATATTTCCGTACAAAAATATATAGCTGTTTGAAGGATGATAGTATTTTTTATGAAAATCAAGAAATTCCTCATATGTTAATGTCGGAATTTCATCAGGATCTCCTCCCGATTCGAATGCATAGCCCGTATCCGGATATAATGTATTCATGATTTTTCTTTCTACTACCTGGTCAGGAGCTGAAAATGCTCCCTTCATTTCATTATATACTACACCGTTAACAGTCAGTTCATCTTCTCTGTCTTTAAGCTCATATGTCCAGCCTTCCTGACAAAATGTCTCTCTTCTGTCATAAATCTTTGGATAGAATACCGCATCAAGATATATATCCATAAGATTCTGGAAATCCTTATCATTTTCACTTGCAACAGGAAATACGGTTTTGTCCGGAAATGTCATTGCATTTAAAAATGTATTAAGTGAGCCTTTTACTAATTCTATAAATGGATCTTTTGCCGGGAATTTTCTTGAGCCGCAAAGCACGCTGTGTTCCATTATATGCGGAACTCCTGTACTGTTCCCAACCGGTGTTTTGAATCCTACGAGAAATGTTTTATTACTGTCATCATTTTCTATAAGAACGACTTTTGCTTTTGTCTTATTATGCTCTAATAAATATCCTTGTGAATTTATATCATCGAGTTTTTTTTCTTTGATTAGTGTATATTTTTTTAAGTTATTTGTCTGCAAATTTTTAACTTCCTTTCTGCATCTTTCATTTTGACCTTAATAACCTATATAATACCATATTTTTTATACTTCATTCAATACTTATCTTCAAATTACAAAAGGACATATCAAAACCGTCTCTGATTCTGATATGTCCTATGCTTAATTTGTTTTTATTTGAAGTATTCTACACCTGATTCGAATATTCTCATATCCTGCTCTCCGACGATATTCATTGCAACGTTTCTTCCTTTACGTTCAACGTGTGCCATCTTTCCTAAACATCTTCCGTCAGGGCTTGTGATACCTTCAATAGCCATATAAGAGCCATTTACATTCCACTCCTCGTCCATTGTAGGTCTTCCCTTTTCATCTACATACTGTGTAGCTACCTGACCATTCTTGAATAACTCTCTCAACCATTCGTCATTTGCAACAAATCTTCCTTCACCGTGTGATGCCGGATTGACATATGTTCCTCCAAGTAATGCATTCATAAGCCATGGTGACTTATTTGATACAACCTGTGTGTAAACCATCTTTGATATATGTCTGTTGATTGTGTTATATGTCAGAGTCGGTGAGTTCTCTCCCTGACCCGTAATCTGACCATTTGGAACAAGGCCAAGCTTAATTAGTGCCTGGAATCCGTTACAGATTCCGAGTGCCAGACCGTCTCTTTCATTTAATAACTTTGTAACTGCTTCTTTTAATTTCTCATTTCTGAATGCAGTTGCAAAGAATTTAGCTGAACCATCCGGCTCGTCTCCTGCACTGAATCCTCCAGGGAACATAATAATCTGTGCCTGTTCTATGCTCTTTTCAAATACTTCCACAGAATCTCTTATGTCTTCTGCCGTCATATTTTTAAACACTTTAGTGATTACATTTGCGCCGGCTTCTTCGAATGCCTTCGCTGAGTCGTACTCACAGTTCGTACCTGGAAATACTGGTATAAATACTGTAGGTTTTGCAACTTTATTCTTGCAAATGTAAAGTTCACCTGCGCGGTACAACGGTGTCTCTAATATATTCTTGTCCTCTGTTGCCCGTGTTGGGAATACTTTTTCAAGTGTTCCTGTCCATTTATTTAACGCATCTTCAAGTGAGATTATTGTATCACCATATATAAATGCTTCTTCTTCGATAATCTTTCCTATAGTCTTTCCTTCGTCTGATACTTCGGAAACCTTATCCTGTACAACTTCAGCTACTATATTACCGATTTCTCTTGAGAAGAGTTCTTCAGCACTGATGGCATTGTTGTCGAACAAAACTCCAAATTTGTTACCAAATGCCATTTTACTTACTGCTGCCGCAACACCCTTTGCATCAACCACGTATGCTGATTTGATAATTCCCTTTCCAATCCATTCATGAATCTTATCATATAATGCCTTTATCTGTTCATAGTTTGGAAGGTCATATTCGTCTTTTTCTATCTCAAATAAAACTATTGAATTATCTTTTTCTTTTAATTCCGGTGAAATAATATCTTTTTCTTTCGCAACATCAACTGCAAACGAAACTAATGTCGGAGGTACATCTATCTCATTAAATGTTCCTGACATACTGTCTTTTCCTCCTATTGACGGAAGACCAAATCCAAGCTGTGCATCATATGAACCAAGAAGTGATGCAAACGGCTGGCTCCAACGCTTAGGATCTGCTGACATTCTTCTGAAGTATTCCTGGAATGTAAATCTTATCTTTTTGTAATCTCCACCTGCTGCCACAATCTTTGCAACTGATTCTACAACTGCATAAACAGCACCATGATACGGACTCCATGTAGATAAATATGGATCAAATCCGTAGCTCATCAATGTTACCGTGTCACATTTTCCCTTTAATACAGGAAGTTTTGCAACCATAGTCTGTGTCTCTGTAAGCTGATGTTTTCCTCCGTATGGCATGAATACTGAACCTGCACCAATTGATGCGTCAAATCTTTCAACAAGACCTTTTTGTGAGCATACATTTAAGTCTGCAAGTGTTGAAAGCCATTTTTCTCCAACGTCATTAACCTTTTCTTTCACGAAATATTTTGCCTTTTCATCCGGCATCTCTACTTCAACGTTTGTCTCCTGGTGAGCACCGTTCGTATCAAGAAACGCTCTTGAAATATTTACAATCGATTTTCCTCTCCAATTCAGAACCAGTCTTGGTTCTTCTGTTACAACTGCAACTTCAGTTGCTTCAAGATTCTCTTCTAATGCATATTTCATAAATGTATCAACATCTTTAGGGTCCACTACTACAGCCATTCTTTCCTGTGATTCAGAGATAGCTATCTCTGTTCCGTCAAGACCTGCATATTTTTTCGGAACCTTATCGAGATCAACCTTAAGTCCGTCTGCAAGCTCTCCTATAGCTACTGATACACCGCCTGCACCAAAGTCATTACACTTTTTGATAAGATGACTTACTTCAGGTCTTCTGAATAATCTCTGAAGTTTTCTCTCCGTAGGTGCATTTCCTTTTTGAACTTCTGCACCACAGTTCTCGATTGATTTTTCTGTATGAACCTTAGACGAACCTGTAGCTCCTCCACAACCGTCACGTCCTGTTCTTCCACCTAATAATATGATAATATCTCCCGGATCAGAATTTTCTCTGATTACTGCTGAACGTGGAGCTGCTGCTATAACGGCACCAATCTCCATTCTCTTTGCGACATAATCCGGATGATAGATTTCTTTTACAAGTCCTGTGGCAAGACCAATCTGGTTACCATATGAACTGTAACCGTTTGCAGCACCACGTACAAGTTTCTTCTGTGGAAGTTTTCCCTGCATTGTGTCCTTCATTGACTTTGTAGGGTCTGCGGCACCTGTTACTCTCATTGCCTGATATACATAAGTACGTCCTGACAACGGATCTCTGATTGCACCACCAAGACATGTGGCCGCACCACCAAATGGCTCTATCTCTGTAGGATGGTTATGTGTCTCATTCTTAAAGTTAACAAGCCACTCTTCAGTAACCACACCTTTACCGTCTTCCTTATCAATCTCTACAGGCACAACAATACTGCAGGCATTAATCTCATCTGATTTTTCCTGATCTTCAAGCTTTCCTTCTGCTTTAAGCTTACGCATTGCAAGAAGTGCCAGATCCATAAGACATACGAACTTATCATTTCTGTCTTTGAAAAGTACTTTTCTGTCTTCAATATATCTCTCGTAAGTCTTAAGAATAGGAGTCTTGTAATATCCGTCCTCAAATACAATATCTTTAAGTTCTGTATTAAATGTTGTATGACGGCAGTGATCTGACCAATAAGTATCGAGCACACGAATCTCTGTCATGGACGGATCTCTGTTCTCTTCATTTTTGAAATAATTCTGGATATGCTTAAAATCATTAAATGTCATGGCAAGTCCGAGTGAATCATATAATTCTTTAAGATTTGCATCGTCAAAATCCTTAAACCCGTCAAATACGATTACGTCTGCCGGCTCATCAAATACAGAGACAAGGGTTTCAGGTTTTTCTAACCCTGTCTCTCTTGAATCTACCGGATTTATGCTAAATGCTTTAATACTCTCGAATTCTTCATCTGTGATATCGCCTTCAATAACATAAGTCGTAGCTGTCTTTATAACAGGCTTCTCTTCTTCATTTAAAAACTGGATACACTGTTCAGCTGAATCAGCTCTCTGATCGAACTGTCCCGGAAGATATTCAACACTGAATACTCTGTCATTTTTCTCGTTGTATGGAAATGTACTCTCATAAACATCATCTACCGGTGGTTCAGAAAATACACTCTTTAATGCAACCTTATACGTATCTTCAGATATGTTTTCTACATCATATCTGACAAGCTGTCTGATACCTGTAACACTCTTAATTCCAAGATAACTTGAAATCTCATGTTTCATCTCTTTTGCCTTAACAGCATATGGTGCTTTCTTTTCAACATATACACGTCTTACTTTACTCATAAGTAACCTCCATTACTTTAAATATTTTCACGCTATTCTCATTATAGCATAATACCTTAGTTTTTCCACAATTATTTATAAATATTTCCAAAAACGTTTTATTTCATCATCTACGTTCCCAATATTTACCACCTTTAAATCGTTCCATTCCCGCGGATACAATGCACCATATTCACTCTGTAAAAATCTGTCATCTAAAAGTCCTATAACCCCGTAATCATCTGCCGTCCTTATTACTCTTCCTGCTGCCTGCAGCACTTTGTTAATTCCCGGATATCTGTACGCATAATCAAATCCGTTGCAATTCTTAAGCGAATAATATTTTTTTAAAATTTCTCTCTCTGTGCATACCTGCGGCAGCCCAGTACCGACTACAATGCTTCCTATCAGTCTTTCGTTTTTTAAATCAATCCCCTCTGAAAATATTCCCCCAAGCACGCAAAGTCCTACCATTGTATTCTCATTATCTTCGCTGAATTTAAGTAAAAATTCTTCTCTTGACTTTTCATCCATATTGCTTGTCTGGTTAATAAACTCGACTCCGTCAATTTTTGAATAGTATAACAATACTTCATATACCTTTTCCATCATGTTATAAGACGGAAAAAACACCATATAGTTTCCCTTGCATGACAAATATGTTTTTCTTATATATTCAGCCATCTTCTGGTATTCCGTAAGATTTCTCCTCTTATACCTGCTGCTTACATCTGTAGCTATGTATATTAGTCTTTTTTCCTGCAAAAACGGTGAATTAATATATATAGCTTTCTCATTTGTATTACCGCTTAATAATTCTTTATAATAATTTACGGGCAATAATGTTGCCGAAAAAAATATGGTACTCCTGCACTGCCACATACACTGACTGATGTTTCCTGAAGGGTTTACACAAAATAGTTTTAAATACAAATCTTCGTCCTGCTGTTGCGCATAAATCACATATTTTTCATCTACCAGTTCATATATATTCAAAAATCGTATCAGATTAAAATAGAATTCCAATACCTCATCTTTTCCCTTAAAATCTTTGTATTTTTCAAAAAATTTTTTCATTGTTCCCTGAAGACGCAGCATCTGCAGCACAAGTTCATCTGCCTCTTCTTTTTCAATGTATTCTCTGTCCATACATTCTCTTTTATAATCAAGCAATACTTTGTTGCATTTTGAAAGCCCGTTCCACACCGTTTTACTTAAATCTTTTACAATTTTTCTGATTTTTAGAAAATCATTTTTATTAAGTGAAGCACTGTACATGTCTCTTGCTCTTTCCACCATATTATGTGCTTCATCTACTAATACAATGTAATTGCCCCTCCCTCCATCTGCAAAATATCTTTTCAAACGTACAAAAGGGTCATATACATAGTTATAATCGCATATTATGCCGTCACACCAGTTCGTACAATCCAAATTCATCTCAAACGGACATACTTTGTGTTTCTCTGCATATTTAAGTACTGTCTCTCTTGTAATTTTGTGTTCATGGGTGATAATATCGTATACTGCTTCATTAATCCTGTCAAAATGTCCCTTTGCCCGCTCACACTGCTCCGGATTACACTCAGTCTTTTCTAAAATACACAATTTTTCTTTTGCAGTAACAGTTACATTTCTAAATTTTAATCCGTGTTCTTTTAGTATATCAAATGCTTCTTCTGCCACGGTGGCCGTTATCGTTTTTGCAGTAAGATAAAATATCTTATCTCCCTTTTCTTCACCAATGGCTCTTACAGCCGGAAATAAAACCGACATTGTTTTCCCTACTCCCGTCGGTGCCTGTATATATAGATTTTCATCGGCCATTATGGATTTGAATACGGATACAACAATATTTCTCTGTCCATCCCTGTATTCAAACGGAAACTCGAGATTCTGAATTGATTCCTGTCTTTCCTTCGTTTTTTCCATTAACATATCAATCCATCTGCTGTAGTATGCAATCAGCTTATCAAACCACTCTTTCAATTCGGGAAATGTTATTTTTTCTCTGAACCGCTTAATTTCCTCTGTGTCTAAATCGCAATATGTCAATTGGACTTTTATTTCCGAAATATCATTTGTATACGCATAAATATAGGCATAACACATTGCCTGTGCTTTGTGTAGATAATATGGCTCATCGATTTTCGTTACATCTTTGTACATTCCCTTTATTTCATCAATTATTACACCTGTTGAACGTTTTATTATTCCGTCAGCCCTTCCCTCGACAGTTATCAAATATTCTTCAAACTCTACAGTGTGTTTAAGTGTCACTTCCGGCGTGTAATCAGACCCCATTCTTCCCTGTATCTTTTTATGGATTTTGCTTCCCTGTTTCATAGCATCTTTTTCGTTTGCGAAAGCGTTTCTATTATCAATATCACCTGTTCTGAATACAAATTCCACAAGATCCCTTACCGATATTCTGATATTTTTTTTCACCATATAATCCATATATCCACCTGTTTCTTTTTTCACTTTAAAAACAGGTATCGAAAGTATCTTTACTCTCAATACCTGATTTTTCTGCTAATCTGTAACTTCTACAGTTTTATAATCTTCACTTCCAAGCCACTTAAAATGTGTAAATGGGAAATACAATACTTCAACTTTTCCTACCAATGCGTCTTTAGTAACAAATGTATTTATCCATTTTCTTGCATCGTTTGAATTGTTTCTGTTATCTCCAAGCATGAAGTAACAATCCTCAGGTACCTCATATGTATAAGGTCCTGTTCCGTCAGTCCATTCTTCCTTAAGATAGTCTTCCTGTAATTCAATATATTCACCATCTACCGTTTTTATTGTGATTTTTGCATCATCAATCATTACTGTTTCTCCCGGAAGTCCGATAAGTCTCTTAACATAATTTTCTTCCGGTGAATCCGGTGCTTTAAATATTATAATGTCAAAACGTTCCGGATCTGTGAATTTGTATGTCAGACGGCTTCCTATCAGTCTGCTTCCCGTAGGTATTGTATTTTCCATTGAACCTGTTGGAACCTCTGCGTTTACTATAACAAAGTGTGTCAATAAAAATGCTATCAGAAATGCTAATAATACAAGTCTGACCCAACTAAATATTTCTTTGGCAATATTAACTTTTCTCTCTTCCTGCGTGTTAGTGTTTTCTTTATTGTCCATTTTAATTATATTCCTTTCTATTATTTCACCTCATAAACATTGTCCGGTATTACATTTTCACCCGGCTCCATTGCTCCATTTGACTGGTTATCGCCATCAGTGAATATAATTAACGGTGCCTGCCAGTCCTCAGTAAATGTATAGCTGTATTTTCCGTCACCTTCATCCTTCATCTTTTCTCCCGGCCATTCTTTGTTGTATTTTACAACTGAACCTGTAGTTTCATCATATACATACGCATATACTTCCTTGTTCCATGAATCCGGCTTCATAAAATATACCACAGTTCCTGATGATGTTCCACTCTTTTTCGTGAAAACATATGTCATTATGGTATGATTTCCATCCGTATTCTCACCTTTTAATATTAAATTAACACTTTCTCCCGATTTTAATTCTTTTCCTATCTCTATTGTATCGCCATCTTTATACTCTGTTTCTGAACCTGAACCCAGTTTATAAGTTGACTTTTCAACATTTTCTGCATTTAATGCTACGGAAATGCTATCTTCTGAGAAGTTCATTTCAACATCATCTGCCACTTTTACTACAGGAACTTTACCAAGTTCTTTATATCCTTCATTATATAAAACAACTGCTGTTTTTCCTGCGATTTTCATAGAAAGTTTTCCCGATTCTACTTTGTACTCATCTGTACCGTTCACTCTGTCAACATAACTTCCGTCTGCCAATGCAGTTTCAAATGAAACATCTCCATCTTTCTTACCAATATTTACAACAACTATTCCCTTATCTCCTCTTTCGATACAAACGATTGATTTGTTGCTTTCATCAGGATTAAAGAATTTCTCTCCCTCACCCTTCATCGCATTTCTGAAATGATTAACAGCAGATACCGTAGGATTTTTGTATACATAGTCTCCCGCACATCCTATACGGTTAAGTGTTCCCCATTTCTTTTCGACTGTAGTTCCATATGGTCTAGCAAAGAACAGAGGAGTTCCTGCTGCCCTTGCAGATATAACAGCCCATCCTAAAGAAATGTCTTCATTGCTGTAATTATATGAATTATCATCTCCGCAATAATTATCATGTGATTCTACCCATGTAACTACGTTCGGCTTAGCATCACCAATATTTAAATCTTCAACATCTTCTGCTGCAAATTCTTCACTTGTAAGGCAGAGTCTTAGCATAGTTCCATAAGAACTTGCTGTTGTTGCTCCAATTGCATCTATGTAATCTGAAAGTCTGTCGTTCGTTCCCTGAAGTACCTCACCGTATTCAAATATTTCATCTGCTTTATGAACTTCTGTTGTCATTCTCTCCCAGAAGTTATTCTCAAGACTATCGTCATCCTTCGGATCATCGGGAAGGCCTATATGCTTAGCAGTATCATATCTGAATCCGTCAGCTCCGTCATCTATACAGCGGTTAATAAATGACAGGAAATAATCCTGGAATTTTGGATTTTCTGTATTAATATCGGGAAGGCCTCCCACTCCTTCAAGTGTGCACTGATATCTGTCTCCATAATCAGCAATCTCTGTCATACCCTTTTTATGATACATTTTATCTTTTCCGCCTACTGCATCTATGAATTCTTCCGATACTGCATCAAGTGTAGGTGTCGTATGATTCGGAACTACATCTATTAACACCTTTATTCCGTAAGCATCTGCCGTAGCACACATTGATTTAAATTCTTCTTCCGTGCCAAGCTGGTAATTTCCTATGCTCCATTCTGTCGGCTGATATATGTAACTCCATTTTCCTTCACCAAATAACTGCATTCCTGCATTTCCGCCGTCATACACGGCATTAACCGGTGATGTCTGTATGGCAGAATATCCGGCCATTGCGATATCTTCCATACTCTCTTCAATTGTCTTAAATGACCAGCAGAAGCATTGAAGTATCGCACCATCTTTTACTTCTTCTGATAATCCATAATCTTTTTCTACTTTGATTTCAGCTGTTTTACTTTGTCCCTGCTGTGTTTTTTCTTCTGTTTTATCACATCCGGTCAGTCCAAATATCATGCCTGTTGTCATGGTTATTGTTATTCCTAACGCTAATAATCTTTTTTTCATACTCTTCATCCTTTCATATTTCTATTTTTTCACATTATATTTTAAAGTTTTCTTTACAACCTGGTTATCTGAATCTTTTACATAAACGTACAAAGTATATGTTCCTTTTTTAGGTATTGTCCAGCTAACTTTTGAATTTTTCTTATAATTACATATTTTTACCATTTTTCCATTCAGTTTGTATGTATATTTATATTTAAGAGTTCCGTATCCACCTGTTGCAATGGTATTAATCTGTATTTTCTTTCCTTTTGCCGACTTCGCACTCTTTATATCCGGAAGAACAGATTTAATCTTTATTGTCTTTTTCTTAACAGTATAATTTTTTATCTGTTTTGAAACTACATTTCCAATTCCATCTTTTATATATATATATAAATTATATTTTCCGGAATGTTTTATCTTCCACGTAACCTCAGATGATTTTCCATAGTCAGATATATCTGTTACTTTACCTTTATATTTATATGCAAACTTATACATATATCCGTCATATCCACCTGCTGCCACAGCTGATAATACAATTTTACTTCCTACTTTTGCTTTTCCTGACGCTTTTCCTGTGTTAAATTGTTCTATCCTAAGTTCTTCCGGAATATCAGGTGTCTCATTTTCGTTATGTACATATAGTCCTTTTATGACAGCCTGTACAGTATTTCCCTCTGAATCTTTTACATCGCAGTAAATATTATATTTTCCTGTATTTTCCGGAGTAAATACAACTTCGTTCACACTGTCGTATTCCTTTATTATGTTCTTATTTGTTCCATCTTCATAATAGAATCTGTATTCTAAAGGAAGTCCGTTTGTGCTTTCGGCTTTGACTATGTATTTTACACTTCCGCCCTTCAATAAGCTGTTATCAGTTGCATTATTTTCAAAACTGGTGATATTGATCTTATTCTGTATTACCTCCTGATTTGAATCGCTCTTAACATTAACGGTAATTTTTGATACTATACCATTATTAGCTGTACAATATATTTCTGCACTTCCTGCATTTTCCGGTTTGAGTGTTCCATCTTTTTCCACTTTTATCACTTTTGAATCAGATGTTGAATATACAATCTTCTTATTATCTGCATTTTCCGGCAGCACAGATGCACTTAATTTCTTCTCTTCATCAAGTTTCATTTCAACACTCTGGTCTGAAACAACGACTTTTTCTACTTCTATCTTCTCTAAAGAATCTGTTTTCACATAACCGTCTTTATTATAATATCCATTCACTACCGCCTTTAAATCACCAGTCTGGTTACTTCCGTCATTAAATATTACATTTAATTCCGTCTTATCTGCTGGATATTCTATAACGTAAATTCCGTCTGAATATTCTTCCATTGATACTCCTGGCCATCCGCTGTTAGTATATGTATCGTTCCATATATAACACTTTATAGAATTGCTCCAGCTTTCCGGTTTTTCAAAATACATAACATCCCCGGTTACAACTTTACTTTTAACAGTTACTGTCAGAGCCGCACTCACACCATTGACTGCTGTTGCTTTAATACAGGCTGTTCCGATGCTCTTAGCCGTAATCACACCATCTTTTACTTTCGCAATATTACTGTCGCTGCTTTCCCATTTTATTGTCTGATTAGTTGTATCTGCCGGACTGATTATTGCCGATGCTTCGAAACTTTCACCTATCGTAAGTTCTGTTTCTCCAGCATTTAATTCTACTTTTTCCGGCTGTATTCCGGATGCCGTAACTTTCACGGATGTACTTGCTGACAATCCGTTTACTGTCGATACTATTATATCAGCAGTTCCCTGTGAAACAGGTATTACAACTCCATTATCAATCTTTACAACTTTTTCATCTGTCGACTTCCATGTTATTACTTTTTCTGTTGCATTAGAAGGAGTAACTGTCGCTTTTATCTTTGCTGTTTCTCCTAGTTCTACCGTAATATTTTTCTGTTCAAGTGAAAGTCCTGTTACCGGATTATCTATTACAACTACCTGCGAACCGCCTGATAAATAATTGCTTTCGCCTGCAACCATTCCCGGTGATTTTGTAAGTTCAGTATCAAGAACATATACTCTCATATCCGCTTTATTGCTCACTTCTGCCGTAAGTGTTCCATTGTTTACATATTTTACATTTCCTGTTATTGCATCACAATATCTTCCATCAGGTATGTTTTTAAATGTGGCATTTCCTGATATTGCGACAAGCACAAAACTATCTGTAATCTCATCCGTATATCTTCTCTTAAACGCAATATTACTGCTGCTTATATCAGATACCGAATACTGTCCTCTTCTAAGAGCCGGAATAGCCGCTCTTAATCTGTTCAGTCTTTGTATATGGAGTGATAAAGGATAATTCAATGTTTCTTTAATATTTCCTTCTGCATTTGTATATTTCGCAAAATCTACCGCATCTATGTTTCCTTCTATTTTATCTCCAAAATATGCTCTTCCCGAATCTGCAAGTGCAATATTTGGTCCTTTATCTATAGTCTTACCTTTTTGAAATTCAATTTCGCTTCCATAGTACAGACAAGGTATTCCCCTGAATGTAAACATTAAATCAAGATTTTCCGCCCATGTCTCCTGACTCTGGTTAAATCTTAAGCTTTCCGGTGCCCCATCCGGTGCATAATCATGCGAATCTACATATACAACATTATATGTTGCATCATTATAATATTTATCCGAACTTACAGCCACATTAAATGCTGATTTAGCTGTCTTAAAATTCCAATGCATCGGAAAATCTATTACGTTAAGTCCTGATGCCATAGAATGGTCAGGTGTATGATAAGTATTATCAGTTAAAAATGCATTTGTACTTGTCGGCTGTGATGCAATATCATCTTTATCGTTATCAAGATAATGCTGCTGGGCAGACTCCATATTAGTTATATATGCTTCCGGATCATTTTCATCATCTATCCATGGATATTCCTTACTTTCTTTCCATGTATAGAACGGGGTTGATAATGCAGGAACTTCTCTATACCATACGGTGTTATACCTCGTGCACACCTCACCAAACATGAAGAAATTACCTTCTCCTGTCGTGTTATGCACCTGATTATAGATATCATTTAGCTGTGTAATATATCCTTTATTTAACGACAATCTGGACATATGTCTGACTGTATCAACTCTGAATGCATCTACTCCCATTTTGATATATTTTCCATATGCATCTACTATATATTTATATACATAAGGGTTTTCCGTATTTAAATCTACACAGTCACCTGCAATCTGGGCAAGCTGACATGTATAATCATCCCAGTTAAAGTCTCCGTGATGATGGTATATATTGTTTTTATCGTTATTATTTCCATCAAGATTTTTTAAATTATTTAATCTTGAATAATATTGCCTGTCAGGAGTCAATGAATGATAATCTTTTGGAATATAATCATAATTGGGTATCATGCATTCATCTATATCTGACGGGTCTGCGTCTTCATCTTTTGTAAATATAGGATATAAATTCTCTTCTCCAAAATTTCCCGTATGATTAAATACAACATCCTGAATAATCTTCATGCCATGTTCATGTACTGCATCTATCAAATCCTGATAGGTACAATCATCTGACTCATAACGCTTATCAACTTTTTTAAAATTGATTGCATGGTAGCCGTGGTAATCATATCCGCTGGCATTTTCTGCTACAGGTGTAATCCATATCGCCGTAAATCCAAGTGATTTTATGTAATCAAGCTTTTCTATCAATCCCTTAAAATCTCCTCTCCACGGTTCATCTCCGTCATTTATCGCTGTTCCATCCCAGCAATACGTATTATTGGAAATATCTCCATCATAAAACCTTGTCGTTATAACAAAATATATTGTCTCATCTCTAAAATCTTCTAATAAAGCATTGGTATCTGTATATATAGCCGGTGTCGTACTGTCGGCATATGTCGTTAAAACCGGGATGCTTACTAAGCACATCAATGCAGTTATTATTTTACATACTATCTTTTTCATAATTTTCCTTTCTTATAGCATCGGTGAAAAAACCTTTAACACCTGTTGCATTATTTTCTGTCCCAAAGGACGTTTTTTCCATTCTTCATAATTTAATTTTTTACTGATTTTCATGGTATCTATAAAATCTTTTTTCATCTCTGATACAACCGGATGTTCATTTATTACAACTCCACATTCGTAATGGAGATAAAAGCTTCTATAGTCCATATTTACTGTTCCACATATTCCACATTCGTCATCTGTAATGATGTTTTTTGCATGTATAAACCCTTTTGAATATTCATATATTTTCACTCCCATTTCCATTAGTTTTCCGTAATTTGACTGTGTTACCATGTGCACATACCATTTATCATATTTCTTTGGCGTGATAATCCTTACATCAACTCCGCTTTCCGCTGCACAAATTATATCAGAGCGCATTTTATTATCCAATACCAGATACGGTGTCGTTATATAGAGATAATCTCTCGCTTTATTTATAGTATGGGTATATGTTGATTCAGAAGGATTAGATATTTTTTTATGCGGTCCGCCCATGTAAGGCTGCACATATCCCGGAATATCTTTTTTCACATCCGTTTTATACTTGAATATATCTTCTTCCTCGCCTGTTATGGCTTCCCACATTTCCATAAAAAAGCTGGTCAGACTAAACACTGCATTTCCTTCAAGCTTTACTCCTGAATCTTTCCAATGTCCAAATCTCTCTATTTTGTTGGCATATTCATCTGCAAGATTAACACCACCTGTATAGCCTGTTTTTCCGTCTATAACCACTATCTTTTTATGATCCCTGAAATTAAATGACAAGCGGCTTATCTCCTGATGAATTGGTCCAAACACTCCATATTTTATACCATTTTTTTTTAGATTATCTCTAAAACTTCTATCGTTAAGCAAAAGGCATCCAAAATCGTCCATTATTAATCGTACTTCTACTCCTTCCTTCGCCTTTTGAAAGAGTATTTCTGATATTTCGTTTACTATTTCACCTCCTGATATGATAAAAAATTCTAAGAAAATAAATTTCTTTGCATTTTTTAACTCCTCTGTCAGATCCTTTAAAAATTCATCTCCCAGAGAAAAATACTTTATCTCCGTGTTTTTATATAAAGGGTATCCTTGTGCTGAAAGATATCTGCTTATCTGCACCTTATTCGGATGAAGTCTTTTCAGTTCCTGCATCGCATTATAATCCTGACACAAAGCAAATCTATACCGTTCTTCCGCCTTTCTTAACCTTTTATTAGTCTTACTGTTAATCGAACTTCTTCCCCACATAAAATACAAAAAGTATCCAAATACCGGAAGAACAAGAACTATAACTATCCAGAACTCTTTGTATTCTTTATCATCATTTGCAAGTATAAATGCCAATATAACACTGGTTAATTCAACAGCAATATACATAAAAGGAGCATATTGCCGCATCAGTGAAACAATACCAAACATTGAAACCACTTGTAACATCAACGCTATTAATACTGTTATCCCACGTGTTATACCCGATATCTTTGCCTTGAATAAACTCATTTTTTACTATACTCCTTATTCAAACGATAGTTTTAATTATCTCTTAATTTTCGTTCTGTGTCAATATACGTGTATAAAAAAGTGATAAATGTTGAAAACTTTATTTGATTCATCTATAATCTAATTGAATTTATCTTATGAAAGGAATATATATCATTATGAAACTAAAAGTAATAAAGCCCGGATTAAAGCATCTTTTAGATGTTCTTCTTAAGGAATACGGATATGTTTCCATTCTTGCTCAGGAATCCGCAGGTAAAAACTACCGCGTTTCTAAATCCGGTATTTCTGTCACTGACAGCACTCTTACTGCGGGCAGAGGTGTTGTTATAAAAGTATATGATTCTAAGGGATATGCCGAATATTCTTTTAATACACTTGATGATAAAACTTTTGCTTCGGTACCCGGTATAATCAGGGATAAACTAATTCCTATGACCGGTCTGCTTCCGGATTCTGTATCTGAAAGCAATTACCCAAAATTAAATGACGAAGTAATTTCTTTTTCAAAATCATCTGATTATAAAATATCTCCTCTTGAACTTGGAGACGACGTTATTCTTAGCAAATTAACTTCGATTCACGAACATGCTTTGAATTATAACGAAGGAATTATTGACTGTCCTGCCGTTTATCAGTACATGAAGACTGATAAAATATTTTTATCAGCGAACAAGGATTTAGAGCAAAGTCTTATGTGGTCTACCGGCGTGGTTCAGCCAATTGCATCAGCAAACGGCAGAACCCACTACTATTATAGTCCTGTCTCAGCCATGGGAGGCGCCGAAATTTTGGATTTTCTTGATGATAAAGTAGAAATATCATGTAAATGTGTTTTAGAATTATTAGACAGTACCGCTATTACTCCGGGGTCGTATGATGTTATATGTATGCCGGACGTAACCGGTATGATTGCACATGAAGCATTCGGACATGGTGTAGAAATGGATATGTTTGTAAAGAAACGTGCTTTAGCTGAAAAGTATATTAACGAGTATGTTGCTTCACCAATCGTTACCATGCATGATAAAGCCTCTGATTCTATAGAAGCCGGTTCCTACTTCTTTGACGATGAAGGTATTATCAGCAATGACACCGTTATTATTGAAAATGGTATTTTAAAACGTGGAATAAGTGACCTGCAGACGTCTATGCATTTAAATACGGTTCCTACAGGAAACGGACGCCGCGAATCTTATGAACATAAAGCTTACACCCGTATGACAAACACATATTTTGAAAAAGGAACTTATAAGCTTGAAGATATGATTGCTTCTATAGAAAACGGTTTTCTTCTTGAAAATGCCAGTTGTGGTATGGAAGACCCTAAAAACTGGGGTATTCAATGTATGGTTAATGTTGCACGTGAAATCAAAAACGGAAAACTTACCGGCAAAATATGTTCGCCTGTAGTTTTATCCGGATATGTTCCTGATTTACTTAAGTCTATATCTATGATATCTGATGATTTTCATCTTTCAGGTTCAGGCTTTTGCGGAAAAGGTTACAAAGAATGGGTAAAAGTATCTGATGGCGGTGCTGCTATAAAAGCACATGTAAAATTAGGTTAGCGAGGTCTCGAATTATGATAAGTATTATTTTGGATGAATTAAAAAAACAAAATGTTAGTCATTATCTGATAAACGAATCATCTTCTATTGTTAATGAGCTGTATTTCATAAAAAGAAATCTTGATATGAGAAGAATCAATAATGTTACTAAATACGAATTGACTATTTATAAAGATTTTGATAAATATGGTAAAAAGATGCGTGGTTCTTCCACCTGCAATCTTTATCCCGGAATGACTTCGGAAGAAATAGCAAAAAAGATTACGGATACATTATATGCCGCTTCATTTGCATGTAACCCATTTTTTGAATTTCCTAAATCTTGTGTTGCCATACAGGATAAATCTGATTTTTCAATAGAGAAAACTCTTTCAGAAGCTGCTGAGGCAATATATGAAGCAGATAACGATGATGAATGTTTTATTAACTCTGCCGAACTTTTTGCTGAGTATAACACTTTTCATACCATTTCTTCGTGGGGAACTGATGTAACATATTCTTCACATTCAATTCACGGAGAATATGTTACTCAATGCTGTTTGCCTGAAGATGTTGAAACATATCAGGATTTTCACTATATCGACTTTGATAAAAATGCTCTCAAATCGAAGGTTAAACGTGCTATTGAACTTACAAAGGCTCGCTCCATTGCTGAGAAATGTAATATTACCGGTAAAATCAAATTGATTCTTTCCGGACAGTATGTGTCTGACTTATTACATTTTTACTCTGACCGAGCTGCCGCTTCGATGATTTATCCTCATTATTCTGATTTTGAACTAAATAAACAGGTGCAATCAGATAATATATCCGGGGATAAGTTAAATATATCGCTTACTACTGACACTCCTTTTTCAAAAGAAGGTATTTCTATGAAAGAACGTTCTCTGCTAACTGACGGAGTTTTAGATACAATACATGGAGCTTCAAGATTTAGCTATTATTTGAACATTGAACCTATTGGTGTATATGACGGAATCAAAGTTACACCCGGTACTACATCATTAAGCGAGATGGAATCCGGCAGATATCTTCATGTAGTCAATTTTTCAGATTTTCAAATGGATGCCATGTCCGGAAGATTTGGTGGTGAATTCCGTCTCGCATTTTTCAGTGATGGTGAAAACGTAATTCCGATTACAAATGGCTCTGTATCCGGAAGCATTATGGAACTAGCCGGTAATATCCGTCTTTCTTCAGAAACGCAAATAATTAAAAATTATGAGGGACCTTTTGCTCTCGAAATAAGTGAAGCAGATATTGGATAGGTTTTACTCTAAAAAAAAGAGTTCGCATTTTGCGAACTCTTTTTTTAGCTTAATTAAGCATTCCAAATTTCTTTTGCGTAATCAATGATTGTTCTATCACTTGAGAACTTACCTGCATTTGCAGTATTCATGAAACATTTTCTTCTGAATGCATATATATCATTTGCGTAATCCTGATTTGCTTTTAATCTTGTATCGCAATATGGTATAAAGTCTAAGAATAAGAAATAGTTATCAGGAATATGCCATGAAGCACCCTCTAATAATGAATCATATAATTCCTTAAACATTCCTGTTCCATCATCACTGAATGTACCATCTACTAATGTATCTACTACTTTCTTGATTCTTGGATTCTCATTGTAAAGTTTCTTAGCATCATATGTATCTTTGATTGCCTCGATATCTTCAACCTTTGCTCCGAAGATGTAGTTATTCTCTTCTCCTGCCTGCTCAACGATTTCGATATTTGCTCCATCGTATGTACCAAGTGTAACAGCTCCATTTAACATGAACTTCATGTTAGATGTACCTGATGCCTCTGTACCTGCTGTAGAAATCTGCTCTGAGAAATCTGCTGCCGGTGTAATCTTCTCAGCATATGATACACAGTAGTTAGATACGAATACAACCTGCATCTTATCTTTCATCTCAGGGTCGTTTGAAATCATCTTGCTGATTTCATTGATGTATTTGATAATACCTTTAGCTCTGATATATCCAGGAGCTGACTTAGCACCAAATATATAACATGTTGGCTTGAAGTTTTTAATTCTTCCTTCTTTAATTCCATAGTATGTATCAAGGATAGAGAATGCATTTAATAACTGACGTTTGTATTCATGAAGTCTCTTAACCTGTACATCAAAGATGAAATCAGGATTAACATCGATATTTTCTTTTGCTTTGATGTAATCAGCAAGCTGCTGTTTCTTAATCTTCTTGATTTCATCAAATCTCTTGATAACTTCCTTATCATCAGCAAACTTCTCTAAATCTTTTAACTTATCAAGATTTGTTACCCATTCATTACCAATCTTGTCATTGATAAATCCTGCAAGTTCCATGTTAGCCAATGCAAGCCATCTTCTCTGTGTAATACCATTTGTCTTATTGTTGAAACGTTCAGGATATATCTTATACCATTCTTTTAATGTGTCTGCTTTAAGAATCTCTGTATGAATCTGTGCAACACCGTTTGTAGAATGGCTTGCGTAGATTGCAAGTCTTGCCATCTGGATTACTACCCAGTCATTTCCATAAGGTGTATCGATAATCTGGTAATTCTTCTTATCTTCTTCAGAGATACCAAACTTATCTAAATCTTTTAACAATGCCTTGTTAATCTTATCAACGTACTTATAAACGTTAGGAATAACAGACTTGAATAACTTAACACTCCATTTTTCAAGAGCTTCTGCCATAACTGTATGGTTTGTGTAAGCAAATACTTCTTTACAAATCTTAAGAGCTTTTGTAAATGTAAGTCCTTCTTCTTCTACTAAAATACGGCACAATTCAGGTATAGATACAACAGGATGTGTATCATTTAACTGTACTGCATACTCATCTCCCAATTTTGAGAAATCATTTCCATATTTTGCTTTGTACTTTTTAACAATATCCTGTAATGAAGCACTTGAGAAGAAATACTGCTGTTTTAATCTTAATTTTTTTCCTGCATCTGTTGAGTCATTAGGATAAAGAACACTTGTAATAGCTTCTGCTTCATTTTTCTCTTTTACAGACTTATCATACTTCTGGTCATTGAATAAATCAAAGTTAAATTCTTCAACCGGCTCAGCCTGCCATAATCTCAAGGTGTTAATCATGTTAGCACCATATCCGATAACAGGTGTATCATATGGGACAGCCCATACTGACTGACCTTTGAAGTTAATCTTAACCTTATCTTCCTCACGTCTTACTGACCATGGATCACCAAATTTTGTCCAATTATCAGCTGTCTCTTTCTGGAAACCATTTTCAAAATACTGTTTAAAGATACCGTAACGATAACGGATTCCATAACCATTAACAACAATGTTCTGTGTTGCTGCTGAATCAAGGAAACATGCGGCAAGTCTTCCAAGACCACCGTTACCTAAAGCATTATCCTCAATATCTTCAAATACATTGATATCGATACCATTCTCTGAGAATAATTCTGTCAACTGATCCATAAGTCCAAGACTTAAAAGATTGTTATATACCAGTCTGCCAATCAGGAACTCTGCAGAAAGATAACATACTTTCTTTCTGTCCGTATCCCATGACCACTGATTTGCAATACTCTTCATGGCTGCTTTTGATACTGCATTATACAGTTCAACAGTTGAAGCATCTTTTACTGTCTTGTTGTAGTCAAGATCCAAAATAGTTACAATGTTTTCCTTAAATGTACTCATTCTTTAAATTTCTCCTATCTTATTCATTTATTTCTTCTTCCTCTTCTTCAGGAAGTCTTGCATAAAACTCAGCGAGTTTATATAACTTTTTAGCATGTGCTTTCTTAAGACAGCCTTTGGTCATTCTCCATTTCCAATTGTCTCCAAGCGTAGACGGTGTATTCATTCTTGCTTCGTTTCCAAGTCCTAAAATATCCTGCACCTGGAAAATAGCAATTGCCGCAACGCTTGCATAAGCAGTTCTTAGTACTGCATCAGGAATTTCATCCTTTGATGATACTCTAAGATATTCCATTGCATATTTTAATTCTTTTTTACTCTTAGCCATGAAATAACCTGCCACAGTTTCATTATCATGCGTTCCGCCATATACAAGCGAATTTGGCTGATAATTATGTGGTAAATGATCATTATCCGGACTGCCGTCAAATGCGAACTCAATAATCTTCATTCCCGGATATCCTGTTTCTCTCAATAAAGCTTTAACAGCCGGATTAACAATACCCAGATCCTCTGCAATAATCTGTGCATCTCCGATAGCAGAGTCTATCGCATCAGTAAGTTTTTTACCCGGACCTTTTCTCCATTCTCCTGTTTTCGCACTATCACTTCCTGCAGGTATAGAATAATAATTCACAACCCCTATGAAGTGGTCAATTCTTATATAATCGTATAATTCTGAGTTGCTTCTCATTCTTTCTTTCCACCACTCAAAATCATTTTTCTCCATAGCATCCCAATCATATAAAGGATTACCCCAGAGTTGTCCATCCTCTGAAAATGCATCCGGTGGAACACCTGCCACGTTAATAGGTTTTACATCATCATCCAATTCAAACAATTCTTTATGAGCCCATACATCAGCACTATCCATGGCTACATAAATCGGAATATCTCCTATCATCTGAATTCCGCTTTCGTTTGCATATGTACGCAGCTCATCCCACTGTTCAAAGAATTTGAACTGACAGAACTTCCAGAAATCAATATCATCCTGCAATTCTTCTCTGTATCTGTCCAATGCTTCAGGACGTCTGAACTTAATATCATCATCCCACTGCTGCCACTCAACATTATCAAAATGGAACTTCACAGCCATATACAATGCATAATCATCAAGCCAATATGAACATCTCTCAACAAAATCTGCATAGTTCTGAGTCTCCTTATGATCACTATTCTCATAAGCTGTTCTTAAGACTTTAAACCTTGATTCAAAAATCATTGCATATTCTACATATTCAACATTGCTTATCCATTCGTACTGTTTAATATCTTTTGTAGTGATTAAACCCTCCTCTACAAGCGTATCTAAATCAATAAAATAAGGATTGCCTGCAAATGCTGAAAATGACTGATACGGACTATCGCCATAACTTGTAGGTCCTACCGGAAGAACCTGCCAATATGTCTGACCTGCTTCTACAAGAAAATCGACAAACTTATATGCTTCTTTTCCAAGTGTACCAATACCATATGGTGATGGTAAACTGGAAATCGGCAATAACAAACCGGCTCCACGCTGTAATCCCTGTGTTTTATTAGATATTATATCTCCAGCCATATTCTTCACCTCATTATTACAAATTTCCATAACACGTAACTATTTTATCATCTCATTTAATTATAGTCAATACAATATTTAAAAAACGTTTAAATGTTTCGAAACTTTTCTAAAATTTCTATTGATTTTTAATATTTAAAATATTATACTATAAGTATATCAATTGTGAAAGGATTTATGGCATGGTAACTCTGAAAGATATAGCAGGCAGACTTGGGATTGCCACCAGTACAGTCTCAAAATGCCTTAATAATGCTGATGATGTAAGCGACGAAACAAAGCAGCTTGTTTACGATACAGCTCTTGAAATGGGATATAAAATCAAACGAAGAAAGAACAATATAGGTATGTCAGAACGCAGGGTATGTATACTTATAGACAATATGGAATATGAAAACCACGACCAGTTTGGATTTGACCTGATTCTCGGTTTTAAAACTGCTGCTTCATCAAAAAATTGGCAGGTTGATATTATTCCTATCAATCTTAATGCATCTTATACTCTTGCAAATAATTATGACTCTTTTATGTTGCAAAATCAATATAGCGGTGCTTTTTTAATCGGTTTTTCAATGCACAATGATTATTTTACACAGATTAGAAAAACTAAAATCCCCACTGTTCTTTTTGATAATCATATTAGCAATAATACTAAAGTAGGATATGTTGCAACTGATTGTTATGACGGAATTCATCATGCCATTGAATATTTAAAAAAACTTGGCCATAAAAAAATTGCTTTTTTAAATGGTACAAAAAGCACTATGATTTCTGAAGAACGTTTAAAAGCATTTATACAAATCATGGGAGAATTGAATCTTACCGTATATGATGACCTGTTGGAAAATGGATATTATGTACCTAATTCTGCAAAATATCATGTTCCTCACTTTCTTTCCGCCGGTGCGACTGCCATTGTATGTGCAAGTGATTTGATTGCTTCCGATGTCATCAATGAAATAACCAGACACGGTTACTCTGTTCCTGATGATATAAGCGTAATCGGTTTTGATGATATGCCTTTTTCAGCTAATCTTACGCCACCGTTAACTACAATAAAACAAGACCGTCTGAGCCTTGGCAAAAGTGCACTCATGCTGCTAGACGGCCTTATTAATGATCTTCCCATAAGCAAAATGATATTACATGCAAAACTTGTTGAAAGGAATTCCACTGCACATGTAAAGACAAAACTCAAATAATATTACTGTATCAGAATAGCACCTGATACCGCAGGGACTGTGACATAATCCTGTACTTCACGATTTCCGTCACAGTCTGCTTTTTTATAATCACAGCATATCTTCCATTTTCCTTCTTCAAGTGATATCTTTTTATCTTCTTTAGTCGGATTATATATAACGCAAATCTTCTTTGTATTTTTTTCAACTGCGGATGCATTTATATAAAATTGTACTAAACCACCATCATTCCCTGCTACCTTAATGTTTTCTTTTATCGACTCACTGTCTGCAAATCTTAATGATGGATGTAATTTTCTAAAATTTATAAGATTCTTATAATATGTATATACATCATAGTATTCTTCTTTATTAAGATCTTCCCATTTTATTGAATTAACCTTATCCCCTGCTCTTACACTGTCATGTACAAAATTTCCTTCTTCATCTACCTTGGTTCTCATTAATTCTTCTCCTGAATGGAAAAGAATTCCACCCTGACAGGTAAATAATATTAGCGCTGCAAGTTTGTTCTGGCGAATCTTATCTTCAAATGTTATTCCCGGATTTGCCAATTCAACTTTGTCAAACAATGTATGATTATCGTGGCATGAAACATAGTTAATTACCTGCTGTGGTGAATCTGCCCATTCCGGCGAAGCTGTTACACCATTTAATATCTCTTTAGTATTCTCAGTATTGCTGCTTATATAACCTTTCTCGTCATACTCAAATACACTGCCCTTCATACCATCCCTGAATTCATCATTAAATAATGCAATTCTGTCTAATTTACATGCATTTTCCTGTTTTGCCATCATGGTATCAGGTTTGGACACTGCTGTTTTCATATCCCAGCCTTCTCCATACATAATGATTTCTTTATCGACATCATCCACGGCTTTTCTTACGGCATTCATTGTATCTACGTCTATCAGACCCATCAAATCAAATCTGAAACCATCCATATGATATTCTTCAGCCCAATATTTTACGGAATCCGCAATAAATTTTCTAACCATACTTCTCTCTGTAGCTATATCATTTCCACAACCTGAGCCATTCGAATATTCGCCGTCTGATGTCATTCTGTAAAAATATCCCGGAACAATCTTATTCATACAAAAGCTCGTCTCATAAGTATGATTGTATACAACATCCATAATAACAGCAATACCGTTATCGTGTAATGTCTTAATCATCTTCTTTAATTCATAAATTCTTGCTTTTCCATCCGCAGGATTTGTAGAATACGAACCTTCCGCCACATTATAGTTTTTCGGGTCATATCCCCAATTATATACATCTTCACAATGCTCATCTACAGAACCGTAGTCAGCAATCGGTAATAAATGAATATGTGTCACTCCAAGCTCTTTAAGATAATCCATACCCGCACTTATTCCATTACTATTCTTAAGTCCGGACTCACATACACCAAGGAATTTTCCGGCATATTTTGCATTTATGGACTTGTCTATTGTAAAATCTCTAACGTGCATCTCATATATAATTGAATCTGTAATCTTTTTTCCTGAAAAAGGATTTTTATCCTTATCCCAATCTTCCGGATTGGTCTTACTGAGATTTAATATCATTGCCCTGTCACCATTAATTCCTACTGCTTTTGCATATGGATCACACGCAATATTCAAATCTCCGTTTCTGGCAACCTTATATACGTAATACTTTCCTTCATAATCAGATGAAAGTTCAGTCTTCCATACTCCTTTCGTATCATAAATCAGTTTTATCTCTTCCTGAATATCTTCATCTGAAACATCTCCATCATTATATAATAACATCGATACAGAGTCTGCTTCCGGAGCCCACACTTTAAATTGTATTTTATTCTCCAAAAATGTTACTCCCAGATCATTACCCTCATAAGTATATTTCTCCTCAAACTCTTTTGCTGAATAATCTTCGTTCACGCCCATTTCTCCTTACATAAGTATAATTAATACTTATTATAAACGAAAAAAAAGAGATAATCAATGTGATTATCTCTTTTTATAGCCCAAAAACTATTTTACTTTAATTGTAACTGTCTTTGCTGCCTTTTTGAAATTTGTTGTAGCTGCAGCTGTAACTGTAATCTTAACAGTACCTTTCTTGCCTGTTAATGTTACCTTTCCTTTTGCATCTACTTTAGCAATCTTAGTGTTACCTGACTTGTAAGATAATTTTCCATTACCCTTTTTAAGTCTTGCTCCGAGTTTAAATGCTTTATCAGATTTCTTCTTTGATATAGAAGTCTTAACTTTAATTGACTGAGCAGCCTGAGCAATTTTAAATGTCTTTGTAACAGTTCCTTTGTACAATCCCTTAAATGTAATCTTAACCTTTGCAGTTCCTGCATTTTTGTTTGAAGAGTAAGAAAGTGTATAATCTGTATCTTTCTTAAGCTTCTTAGAGTTGTATTTTACTGTTACTGAAGGCTTAATTGCCTTTCCTGTATATGTCTTATTAGAAATCTTACTTACAGTAACATCTTTTGAAATATCTGTAGCTTCACCTTCAACAAGTACTGTTGCTGAGCATGCATCTACACTAACTGTTCCTGCAACTGTTCCAAGTACTTCATTTCCAGCCTTATCACCTTCTACATATACATTCCATACACCCTCAGGTAATTCAATGTTAACTGCCTTGCCATTAGGATTGTAGATTACTACAATAGCATCTTCTCCTTCATAACCTGAAATCACATTCTCTACAACTCCACCTACAGCCAATGTCTTATCACCTGACTCAGATGTTGCATATTCATTTACATATGATGTATTAACATTCTTCAAACATCTGTTAACATCAGCTTCGCTGGCCATTCTAAGTGATGGATGTGCATTTCTGAATGCCATAAGTCCCTTATAGTAATCATTAACAGCTGCATATTTTTCTATTGATAAGTCGCCCCACTTAATGCTGTTTTCAGCACTTGGAGAAGCGTAACTGTTTGAATCAAATGTACCATCAGCTTTTACTTTTGTTCTTAACATTTCTTCACCTGCAAGGATAAATGGAATACCCTGAGATGTGAATGTAATTGCTGCTGCAAGATTATTCTGCTTAACTCTTGAATCAAATGAATCAGTTCCGTTTGAGCTTGCGATCTTATCCCAAAGAGTTAAGTTATCATGACAAGATGAATACTGAATCATCTGTAATGGGTCACTTTCAAGTCCTGTCCAGCTTGCCTGTGCTGCAGAGCATGCTGCAATATCAGAAGCTTTTCCTACTGCACCGTTAACGTAACCTTTATCTGTTGCTGTGAATACGCTTCCCTTTAAAGCATCTCTTAAGAAATCATTAAAGTATGCAAATCCCGGTGTATCAGAACTATTTCCCTGAGTTGCAAGTTTCACGCCATCCTTTGTAGGAATTGTTGAAGGAATTGTCCAACCTTCACCATAAAGAATGATTGAAGGATCTTCTTCGTGAAGTTTCTCTGTAATTGCGTTGATTGTATCAATATCAATTAATCCCACAAGGTCAAATCTGAATCCATCAATATGATACTCATCATGCCAATATAATACTGACTGTATTATAAATTCACTCATCATTGCTCTCTCAGATGCTATATCATTACCACATCCTGAACCATTTGTTCCTCTGTAGCAATAACCAGGTACAATCTGATTGAAACAGAAATTAGTGCTGTATGTGTGGTTGTAAACAACGTCCATTACCACACCGATTCCTGCATTATGTAATGACTGAACCATCTGCTTAAATTCTTTAACCCTTACTTCTCCATTATATGGATCTGATGAATATGATCCCTCAGGTACATTGTAGTTCTTTGGATCATATCCCCAGTTATACTGGTCTTTATCAAGCTTTGTCTCATCTACAGCTGCATAATCATATGCAGGATTAATCTGTACATGTGTAATACCTAACTGCTCAAGATAATCCAGACATGTTGATTTGCCTGTTGAATTCTTTGTTCCCTTTTCTGTAAATGCTAAATATTTTCCTCTGTTTGCATCGCTTACACCAGACTCTGCATCATATGAAAAATCTCTTACCTGAATTTCCCAGATTGAGCAATCTGTATAATTGATGTTCTTGCCAAAGTAAGGATTTACATCCTTATCCCATCCTTCAGGATCAGTTGAATCCATATCAATAACCATAGCTCTGTCACCATTTACACCAACAGCTTTAGCATATGGATCACAAGTCTCATTAGATGTTCCATCGTTAAATGTTACTTTGTATGTGTAATATGTCTTGTTTAAATCTCCGCTTTCTGTAGCTGACCATACACCATTTTCACCAAGTACCATAGGAACTTCTTTAATCAAGCTCTCATTATCTTCTACAAGATTTCCCTTTGAATCCTTTACGGCTTCTCCTTTGTTGTAAAGTTTTACAGAAACAGAAGCTGCTGTAGGAGCCCATACTTTAAATACTGTAGAATCTTTTGTCCAGTTAGCACCTAAATCCGTACCCTTGTATGTATACTCTTTTTCAAAATCTTCACTTGAATAATAGTCCGGCAACGGAACAGGATAATCAGCATCATTAAAGTTTACCGTGTACTTAACACCGTTCATTGTAGCCTGCTTGATGTCAATCTCTTTATCTAATAAGATAGTTGTATTAACACTACCCTCTTCCATAGGTGAAACAGCTGCAATATCAACTTTATTTCCATTGCTGTCCTTTACATCAAGAACTGCCTCTACATCCGTAATAGGATCTTCTGCTAATGAAGCAGGATTAACGTTAAATGTCACATTAATCTTTGTGTATTTTCCGTTATCATCTTTTGCTAATTCGAGATTGGTGATTACACAACCTTTTTTTGTCTCTGTATCATCAATTGTTCCACCTGCAACTTTTGAAGTGATATAGTACTTGAGTGTTCCACCTGCATAATCAATTGTAGAAATAAACTGATCGGCATCAACATCTTTCTCTGTCCATTCACCTGCTGTTCTTACGACGTAACCGATTTTTGATGTTCCTACCGCTACATTAATTGTAGCAACACCATATGTCTTTCCATCGATTTCTTCCGTTGTGTCAAATGTATAAGCCGCACCATCAGCGTTTGGTGCCCATGACCATACATCCCATGCACTATATGCATTGTCTTCTCTGAAGTAATACAACTTAACTGTCAATGTAGAAGCTGCTTCAGCTACCTTAATGTCTGAAGCTGCAAAAACCACTGTACTTAAGAGCATTACAACCGCCATAATTAATGACTGAATTCTCTTTGTTTTCTTCATAGAATCCTCCTTTAAAATTTTAATACCTTGACCTTGTACCTCATATATTGTAGCACAATTTTACCAAAAAGAAAACTAGAATTTATAGGAATTTTGTACTATATGAACTACATATTTAGTAAATTAATTGGTTTTATTTCAATATAAGTTTTGGGATTTTTTTGAAATCTCCATCTACTACTTTATACGTGGCCTCTACCTTTTCCGGATCTTCATTTTCAGGAGATATTTCTGTATGTATGTACAATGAATCCATTCCTACTGCTTTTGCACCTGCAATATCAGTAGAAGCATCATTACCAATCATAATAGATTCTTTAATATTTAAATTATACTTATCAATTAACCTGTTGAAAAAGTTCTCTGACGGCTTCTTCCATTCTTCCTCAGAAGAGATAAAAACTGCATCAAAATAATCCCATAAACCCAAATACTTAATTTCAGGTGTCGTAAACGTACTTTGTGCATTTGAGAGAAGATATATCTTCTTGTTTTTTTGTTTTAATTCTTCAAAAAATTCCGGAACACCTTCATAATGCTTTATAAATTTGGTAGAAATAATTCTAAACATTTCACCGGTAAATCTTATTAACTCAGTACTTGGATGTACACCTTTCTGTTCATACAATGCGCGAAATACATAATCAATATTAATTTCATAATATTTTTTTCCATCAAATTTTTTGTTTTCTTCTTTACAAAATTTGCGATAACACATTTTTAATTCATCTGGTGTGTACATAGCACCATTGAACCCATACATCTCTGTCATTTTTTCCCACAATTCCAGAATTTTTTCATCTGTTCTAATATCTACTAATGTCCCATATAAATCAAAAATATAGTTTTTGTACATATCTTATCTCCTTTTTTTTCCTTTGTTTTCATACATTTTTTTATCTGCATCTAAAAGTGCATCTTTTATCTTTATCTTAACGCCATCAAAAGATGATATACCGTAAGAAAACTGCATATAAACATTCTCATCTATCAACCTGCATGGCTCTTTAAATGCTGTCTTTAACTTTTCTATGAAACTTGCTGCTTCTGAATATCCTGCTCTGCTGATAATTATGAATTCATCACCGCCATATCTGTAAAGCTTTGCTTTTGAATCCATAACATTACTTGTTATATAAGAAAAATATCGTATATAAACGTCTCCATTATTGTGTCCGTATGTATCATTGACCTTTTTTAAATAATCCAAATCTATAAAGATGATAGTTCCCGCTTTTTTCTCATCAGTTTCCTTTTCGATTTCTATATCAAATGCTTTCCTGTTGTAGCACGCTGTTAATGAATCTATCTTATAGGTAGTTTTCATTTCATTAAATTTGTCTTCTATCCGTGAAATTCTAAACTGCTCTTTAACCAGTTCATGCATGATATCATCATATTTTTTATTATAGTCTTCTAATATTTTATTATATTCTACAACCAGGTCAAAATAATCCTGTTTTGGAACATTATCACCCTGTAACTGATATATTGTAAGAAGCCGTCTGTATATCTGTTTTTTACTGCCGCATATATTTGGATTTTGTATAAGATTCTTACATATATCTGCCGCCTGCGATAAATCTCCTTTTTTTACCGAATAATCAATAAACGGAATGTGAACATCTTCGTTTTCCATAACACCCATATTATTTTTTTTCCTGCTCTGTGAAATATACTCTAAATACCCATTCATAACAGATTTTATCACATCTTCATTTGATTTGGCGATTCTTAACTTTACAAATAATGTGCACATTGTAAATAGTTTTTCACATTGAGGTTCTTTATCTATCAATTCTCGGAACATCCTATATGTTTCAACTACTTTTTTTTCATCGTTGATTGCGGCGTAACAATATACAAGATTATTATAGCTCATGACTTTAAATATTGTTTTCACATCATCACAATCAAATGCTTTTTGCGACATAAGAATATATTCTATTGCTTTTTCATAAAATCCCGTTTCAAACAGGCTAAACGCCGCCATATTGTATACTTCATAATTGTCTATCGGTTCTAATTCAAGTTTTCCATATTTCAAAGCATACTCCACTACTTTAGGGCTCAATCCGACATAATTATAATAATTTATATATGCCTTGTATAAAAATCCTTTTGCCTTTGTAGTTTTAATACTGACTTCTCCAATATCACACAATGTCAATAAAGGCTCCCAGTATTCATTTGCATCACTCAATATGATCTGCTGGCTTATTCTTGATATATACTCTGCATTTTCTTCATAATTATCCTCCATTGATATGTACTTTATTCCTTTATCGATTGCCTCAGATGTACCTCTGCCAGAGAGACACACTGCATCAAATGATGTCATATTCATGTAGAAGTCCTCCAATCAAATCTAACATAGAATATTATAACATATCTAAATGAGATTTGCACTTTATTTACACAAAAAAAAAAGAACCGTCAATGGTTCTTTTTATTCCGTACCTTCAAAACTACACAC
>CAMHLZ010000030.1 GCA_946186125.1 uncultured Lachnospira sp.
AGCGCCTTCAATAATCTTCTCGATTACATTGTCTTCCTTTTCTACCTTAGCTTCTTTTTCTTTTCTTTCTTTTATCTTAGCTTCAACATCAGCCTTGTATTCATCAACTGTCTCAAATTCTGATACATCCTGTACAAAATCATTATCAAATTCAGGAAGCTCTTTGTACTTAATCTCTTTTACCGTAACCTTGAACATAGCTGGCTTGCCTTGTAATTCTTCAGCCTGGTATTCTTCAGGGAATGTAACATTAACCTCCGTCTCTTCACCAATTGACTTACCGATTAACTGTTCTTCAAAGTTATCGATAAAAGCATGAGAACCTATTGTAAGAGGATAATCTGTTCCTTCTCCGCCTTCAAATGCCACTCCGTCAATAAATCCTTTGAAATCAATTTTTGTAATATCTCCATCCTGTACAGGTCTGTCCTCTACAGTAACCATTCTTGAGTTCTGTTCTCTTACTCTGTCTATATCCTGCTGAATCTCTTCTTCTGTAACATTAATCTCTGTCTTCGGTACTTCTATTCCCTTGTATGCTCCAAGTGTAACTTCAGGCTTAACTGCAACTTCTGCAGTAAATATAAAATTCTTTCCGCTCTCTATCTCAACAACATCAATTTTAGGTCTTGAAACAATCTCCAGTCCGCTCTCTGTAGCTGCCTCTGTATATGCTGTAGGAATCATATCGTTAACGGCATCTTCATAAAACACCTGAACACCGTACATTTTTTCTATAAGATTACGAGGTACTTTACCTTTTCTGAATCCAGGCACGTTAAATTTGCCTCTCTGCTTTGTATATGCCTTCTGAATAGCCTTTTCAACTTTTTCAGCCTCAACCTCAATTGTAAGCTTTGCCATATTTTTCTCTAACGTTTCAACTTTAAAACTCATCTTTGCCTCCATGTCTGACCTTTTCACGGGTCTTGTATTTATTTTTCACATACACTTTTCAACATCATAGCATTATAGCACAAAACATGGATTTAGTCTATCTTTTTTTGAATTGTTTCCAAAACACGTTCTTCTCCCGTATTAAAAGTTATTACCAGTCTGCTGATATTATACATGTGTTTTCCTTTTTTTTCATTATAGTTATCTGTTCTTGTACTTACTATATATCTCTTTGTCGTGCAATCAATCTCTGCTACAATACCATTTGAAAGTGTAATCTTTGCAGTTCCGGCATTTTTTTCAGGATATGTGACACCATCAGATATAACCTCATCACTTTTGAAATTGTACGCCTCTGCCATTTCATCTGCATCTGTTGTGCTTTCTTTTTCTTCTATAATAACTTCAACCTGTTCTGATTCTGAAATCTCTCCCTTTGAAGCTGTATATATGGCAAGATATTTCCCGGGAACTGTCGTATCAACTCCTGATGAATCCACAGTTACGGTAATGTCTCCTTTAATGTCCACACCTGACAAATAATCAATTTTCTCACCCTTACACGAAAAAATATTTTCCAACTTCATTTCAAAATCATTATCTCTATATGATATGCTGCCGTTTCCTTTTGATTCATATTTGTTATGTGCCCGGGCACTTTTTTTTACACAGCCGCTTATAGTTAAACATACACATAATATCAAAATACCCTGAACAATAAATCTACTTATACTGTATTGATTCCGCAACTTCATCAGCCTTTCCTCTGCCCTTGTATTCGGCTACAATTTCAAGTCCAAGGTCAATTGCCGTTCCCATGCCTTTAGATGTAAAAACATTTCCGTCTTTTACTACTTTTTCATTTGTTATCTGCGCTCCGGTCAGTTTTCCTTCAAATCCCGGATAACAAATCGCCTTTTTCCCCTCAAGTACACCAAGCTGTCCAAGCACTGAAGGTGCCGCACAAATTGCTGCAAGCTTTTTTCCCGTCGAAGCAAATTTTTTTATCTGCTCTGTAAGCATATTACAGTCTGCCAAATTAAGTGTTCCCGGCATTCCTCCCGGCAAAAACAGCATATCAGCCTTTTCAAAATCAATTTGCGATATACTCATGTCTGCTTCTATACTCACACCGTGTGAACCTTTTACTATTTTATCATCTTTAATTGAAACAGTGCACAGGTCAATGCCGCCTCTTTTTATAATGTCAATTACGGCAATTGCCTCCGTCTCTTCAAACCCTTCTGCTAAAAATGCATAAACCACTCTGAAATCCTCCTTTTATTACTGAAATTACATTTATAGTAATTTAGAATTTACGCTTTGTCAATAATGATAACAAAAAGCAGAAACATTATTGACTACATCATCTATTATGTTATAAAATACTAATAAAAGTAATCATATATTGCGAGGTGTTTTTATGGAAATCGAAAGAAAATATTTAATTGACTCTATTCCATTTGACGTTAATCAATACCGTTATTACAATATAGAGCAGGCTTATCTGTGTACTAATCCCGTAATAAGGATAAGACGTCAGGATGATGATTACTTTCTTACCTATAAAGGTGAAGGATTACTTGAACGTGAAGAGTATAATCTCCCCCTTACCTGTGAAGGATATAATCATCTTCTCCCTAAAGCCGATGGAAATGTTATATCTAAAAGAAGATATCTTATTCCTTTAGATAACTCTCATACCATTGAGCTTGACATTTTTGACGGATATAAAAAAGGACTTATTTTGGCTGAAGTAGAATTTAATACCCGCGATGAAGCTGACAGTTTTTCTCCGCCGGAGTGGTTCGGTAAAGATGTAACTTTTGACACACATTACCATAATAGTGCCATGAGCAAAGAAAAAATTGTGTAAATTATCTATTGCTTAATAATTTTATGTGTATTATAATAGCACTAAAGTTATGAATTTGTTTGTTTATTAGTTACTATAATACAGTTAGCTATACAGACAACAGTATCTAGGGATGAATAAAAGCTTTATTCACGATTGACTCAATTTCATTTTATTCATTTTTTTAGACTCCCACAGCACGATAAAATCTCATCTGTATTAAAGAACAAAAGAATTTCACCACATTTTAATTAACGTTATTTGATGTTATGGTTTTGATGTGTTGATACAAGTAAGAAATTAACAGCAGTTATGTTGTTTTTTAGGGTGGTATATATATTTTCATATTAATATGAGGGTTATCAGATAAAATACATAAATATCGAAATACAGGAGGAATGTCATGTTACGTGAAGAATATTTAAAATTAAAAGAAGACCGACAACATGGTAATTTATTGATGCCCTATGTATGGTATCGTTCTTCGATGCCTGAATACTATACGAACTACCCGGTTCATTGGCATGATGAATTTGAAATCATAATGATTAAAAAGGGCAAAATGAGTTTCAATATTGATTTAAAAACCATCGTAGTATCAGAAGGAGATCTTGTCATAATAAAGCCAAGAGTACTTCATGGTTTCGGCCAGTATAATAATATTCCGGCAGAATCAAATACTATGGTTTTCAGCCTCAGTATGATGAATTCCCAGGTTACCGATGCCTGTTCAATGAAATATCTTACACCTTTGCTTGAGGGTAAACTGGATTTTCCTACAGTTATTCACCCGTCAGATGTGTGCTACAAAAATATAAGTAATTGTTTTTATAACATGAAAAAAATTTACCATGATGCAGACAGTTTCTTCGAACTCAACATCAAAAGCGAATTATTTAAGATGTTCTATTATCTGTTCAAGGAATATTGTACGGAATACAGCTCTACACCGGGTTCTAACAGCGAAGCAACAACTATCAAGAAGATTATTGAATATATTCAGAACAATTATCAGCAGACGATTACAATTGCTGCATTGGCTGAGGTTGCCGGACTGAGTGAACATTATCTTATGAGATATTTCAAGTCTTATATGGGAATTACCTGTGTAGACTACATTAACGAATACCGTCTGAATATCGCGACACATCTCCTTGCAGAGACAGACTATCCGGTTGGTATTATCGCGGAAAAATGCGGAATCACTAACGCATCATATTTTAACCGTCTGTTTAAAAAGACATACGGAATTACCCCGAAAGAATATCGCAGAAAGAAACATTCATAAAAAAATGCCGCATATAGCGGCATTTTTTTATAAAAGCTTTAATATTTTTAATTGACTGTCTCTCGATAAATCTCTGACTTTATCACCAACCATTACAACCGGTCTGCTTATGTTAGTCTTATTAATCATTAATATTTTTCCTTCCTCACCATTGCTTAACTGCACTTTATTGCTTACATAGCTTTCTGCCGTGTGTTCAAGAAATACTAGAAGGAAATATGGATCATAAATTCTCATATCTTTTTGAAAATGCTCTATTACGTCATACGGGCACAATCCATCCCGGTATACTCTGTTAGCCGTCATGGCATCATATACATCCGCTATCGCCACGATTCTTCCAAATTCAGTTATTTTCTCACCACTTAATCCTGACGGATATCCCCCTCCATCATAGCGTTCATGATGCATCAATGCTGCATCTTTTACCCTTTCTGATAAATTGGTATTTTTCAAAATGTCATATCCGAGTTGCGGATGATATTTTACCACACGGTACTCCGCATCTGTCAGCTTTCCTTTTTTTGTAATTATTTCTTTCGGAATTTTCAACTTACCTATATCATGCAGCAAACCGGCAAGCACAAGTTCATCGGTATCACTTTTGCTCATTCCAAGCCATCCTGCCATAACATTACACACAAGTGCCACACTGATACAGTGCACATAAGTCAAGTCATCATATCCTCTCATACAATTTAACATGTCAAGCATGCTTGCACTTTTATTAACCTGAATAATTTCCTGAACTCCGGAGAGGATTTCTTTTTCATCAAGTTCAACTTCACCGGATGCAATATTTTCAAAATTATTTCTCAATTTGAGAGTCGCTTTATTAAACGCTCCTTCAAATTGCTCAAATTCCAGTGATGTACTTAATTTTTCATAGAATCCGACAATTTCACCCGCTCCCCCTTCTTCATCGTAACCTTCAAGTATCTTAACTACAAATACGGAATACTTTTCCAATTTTTCAATAATCTTTGCATCAAGCCTTGTTTTGCACGGCACTACCAGTCTGCCCTGACCGTCAAACACGTCCATGGCTATTACCATTCCTTCTTTTAATTCTGTAGTTAATACTTTTTTGATAGTCATAAAAATTCCTCCCTTCCTCTAGCAATTAGCAGAGAATTCTTTCCAACAAATAAACTCTGTTAAATGGAAATGTAAAATAATAACCATCAACATATTCTGAAACTATCTCCATAACATTTTTTACAATTTCCACTCCTGCATTTTCTGCATCCTCCCGTGACATTTCATCAGTGAAATGTTCAACAATCTCATCCGTCACACGGATTCCCGTCATTTCATTTTTTATAAATATGGCATTATTTCTGCTTATAAGCGGCATAAAACCACATAGAATCCTTGCTCCCGTATTCTTCTTTATCATTATAATTTTTTCAGCATCTTCTTTTGTGAATACCGGCTGTGTAAAGAAAAACTTTGCTCCTGCTTCCATTTTTTTCTCTATACGTTTGATTTCCACATCAAGATTTAGTCTGTCGTAGTTGATTACTCCTCCATATACTACAGGTGACTTACAAAATTGTTCACTATTCATATCCTTAATCATTTTCATCATTCCAACAGAATCAAAGTTAAAGACACTTTTTACATTCTGCCTTATCATTGTCGGTACCGGATCTCCCGTAACTATAAGAAAATTCTGAATATCATTCATATAAGCACCTAAAAGCTGTGCTCTTATAGCAATTGCATTTTTATCTCTGCAGCATATATGCGGCATTACCTTCATTCCCGTTGATGAACGGACTTTTGATGCCATAAGAACCGAATCAGCCCTTGTTCTTCCTGAAGGAGAATCCGGAAAAGTCAGCACATCCACATTAAGATTTTTCAGAAAATTTGCTGCTTCCATCAATTTATTATCATTTGAGTCTAATGGCGGTGCAAGTTCCACGGCAATAAGCTTGCCCGTCTTATCTCCAAAGAAACTGTTATCCTTCACATTATAATCTGTATTATCAGATAAAATCCTTATAAAATCATTTTTTTCTTCCCTGATATTTCGGATACCTTCTGCCAATTTCTTTATGTATGTGGGTGTCGTTCCACAGCACCCGCCTACAATATGCACGCCAAGTTCTGCAATTTTCAATTCTTTTTGCGTAAAATAATTCTCATTATTTAAAAACACCATCCGGTTTTTTGAAAACTTAGGATATCCGGCGTTTGGAAGTGCCGTAATATATTTTCCATCAGGAATCCCCATGTCCTCAATTATTTTGTATAAATGCATCGGACCGACACCGCAATTAAATCCGACGGCATCAATTTCTTCAGTCTTTAAGCACTCTTCCACAAGACTTTTCGCACTTCTGCCTGCATTACTGAAACCATACTGATCAACACAAAACTGTACTATTATAAACAAATCATTTCCTGCATATTTTTTTATTTTTTCAACAACACCTAAAATATCATCTGCAGAAGCGAGAGTCTCAAACATAAGAATCTCTGCTCCATTATCAACAAATGCTTTACTAAGCTCCATATATTGTTTTTCAGCAGAAATACTGTCATATATATCATTAAAGACAATCGGTCCCATATCCGCGGCAACAAATACATCCTGATATTCATCTGCCACTTCTTTTGCAAGTCTATAACCGCTTATCACATTTTCAATCGCTTTTTCCATGTCATGTGAAAACAGCTCTGCATTTGAAGCAAATGTATTCGTTCTGATAAGTTTCGCACCTGCTTCTATGTACTCTCTGTGAATCTCTTTTACCAGTTCCGGCTCTGATGTATTCGCTATCTCTATTATATCAGATTTTCCGCCTTTAGTCACATAATAAGTTCCAAAAGCTCCATCAGTTACCAGTTTATTATTTTTTAAATATGTTCTTATGTCCATATGTTACTAGCCTTCCTGTCTAAATTTTAATTCCGGATTTTTCACCGTTACCTTTGTATTTGCAGAAACAGAATGTGTAACAAAAGCATTTCCTCCTATCACGGTTCCGCTTCCTATCGTGGTATCTCCGCCAAGTATTGATGCCCCTGAATAAATCGTAACATAATCTTCTATGTTAGGATGTCTCTTTGTTCCTTTCAGGTTCTGGCCTCCACTTGTAGACAATCCGCCCAATGTTACTCCCTGATATATTTTTACATGCTCTCCTATAACGGTAGTCTCTCCTATAACTATTCCGGTCCCATGATCTATGAAAAAATATTTCCCTATAGATGCTCCCGGATGTATATCAATTCCCGTCTTATTATGAGCATGCTCTGTCATAATTCTTGGAACAAGCGGTACGTTCAAACAATACAGTTCATGTGCTATTCTGCTTGTCATAATAGCAAATATACCAGGATATGAACAAATTATTTCATCCATTCCATAAGCCGCCGGATCACCCTCATATGCAGCCTGAACATCGGTATCTAAATATTCTCTTATCTTAGGAAGCGTACTCATAAACTGTGCAGTAACATTCTCTGCCTGCTCCTTCACCTGCTTATCCGGCATATTCTGATATTCAAAACAACATCTGTATGCTTTAACTATCTGTTTCGTAAGGTTATATTCAACATCTTCACACAACTCGCCTACATAATACTTTATGTACTCTCTTTTTAGATTTTTCTCTTCAAAAAATCCCGGAAAAATTATTTTTTGAAGCTTATATACTATCTCATTAATAATTTTTCTGCTTGGCTGGGATTCATAATCTATTTTAGTTATAATTTCATGATTATCATAGCTTTCTACGATTTCATCTATTATCTGATTCAATGATTTTCTCATTACATCCTCCATTTTTATATTATATATGTAATTTTACCACACATTAAATATTTATCCAACACAAAAAGGCTTTCCGTATTGCATCATACAATCACGAAAGCCTTTTTACATTTTTAATATTATTTTACCGCTTTAAATGCTTCTTCTAAATCCTGGATTATATCATCAATATTTTCCGTGCCAATCGATAATCTTATAGTATTAGGCTTTATGCCCTGTTCTAAGAGTTCTTTCTCTGTAAGCTGTGAATGTGTGGTTGACGCCGGATGTATAACTAACGACTTAACATCCGCTACATTGGCAAGCAATGAGAACAGCTCCAAATTATCTATAAAATCTTTTGCTTTTTGTGCATCTCCCTTTATTTCAAAGGTGAATATTGATCCGCCTCCGTTTGGGAAATACTTCTTATACAACTCCTGTTGTTTTTTATCCTTTGTAACAGCAGGATGATTCACATTTTCAACATCAGGGTGCTGACTCAGATATTCTACAACCTTAAGCGCATTTTCAACATGCCTTTCCACCCTTAACGAAAGTGTTTCAAGCCCCTGCAGGAAGAAAAATGCATGGAACGGTGACAATGTAGCTCCCGTATCCCTAAGCAGAATCGCTCTTATCTTCGTAACAAAAGCGGCTTTTCCCACAGCCTTTGTAAAGCTTATTCCATGATAACTCGGATTAGGCTCTGTAAGTGAATCAAACTTTCCTGATGCTTCCCAGTCAAAATTGCCGCTGTCTATAATTACACCACCAATTGTTGTCCCGTGACCGCCTATAAATTTTGTTGCCGAATGTACTACTATATCAGCACCATACTCAATAGGTCTTACAAGATAAGGAGTCGCAAATGTATTATCAACTACCAGCGGAATCTTATTATCATGTGCTATCTTTGCAATTGTCTCTATATCCGTCACATCTGAATTAGGATTGCCGAGAGTTTCTATAAATATCGCCTTTGTATTCTCCTGTATCGCTGATGCTATTGCATCTGTTTGTGAAGGATCAACAAACGTTGTCGTAATTCCGTAATCCTTAAGAGTATGTGCCAGAAGATTATATGTACCTCCATATATATTCTCCGCTGCCACAATATGATCCCCATTATGTGCAAGATTCTGGATAGTATATGATATGGCTGCTGCTCCTGATGCAACCGCAAGAGCCGCTACACCACCTTCAAGAGCTGCAATTCTCTTTTCAAACACATCCTCCGTAGGATTAGTAAGTCTTCCATAAATATTTCCGGCATCAGCAAGACCAAATCTTGCAGCCGCGTGTTCACTATTACGGAACACATACGATGACGTCTGATAAATAGGTACCGCCCTTGCATCCGTAACAGGATCCGGAGTTTCCTGTCCGACGTGTAATTGCAATGTTTCAAATTTGAACTTTCTGTTTTCTCTTGTTATTTTTCCGCTCATATCTATCACCATTTCCTTTCAAAGCTGTTATCTGTTTTTCATGGTGATATCTTAACATTTTAATTCCTACTATGTCAATATGATTTGCATTGTTAAATCTTATAACTCGTTATAAGTAAAGCTTATCACTACTGTCTGTACGTCTGTAAAAATTCACCCAGATTCTTCATTGCCTCATCTAATATCTCAACTCTAGGAAGGTATACGACCCTGAAGTGATCCGGATCTTTCCAGTTAAATCCTCTTCCGTGAACAATCAACACTTTCTTTTCCTTTAAGAAGTCAAGTGCAAACTTTTCATCATCCACAATGTTAAATTTTTTTACATCTATCTTAGGAAATGCATAAAATGCTGCTTTTGGCTTTACTACACTGATTCCCGGTATATCATTTAATGCTTTATATATATATTCCCTCTGTTCATATATTCTTCCTCCCGGCACTACATATCCCTTAACACTCTGATGTCCGCCAAGTGCCGTCTGTACGATTGACTGGGCAGGAACATTTGAACAAAGTCTCATATTTGAAAGCATATTTAAGCCTTCTATATAGTCTTTCGCAATCTTCTTATTGCCACTTAATACCATCCAGCCGATTCTGTAGCCTGCTATCATATGTGATTTTGACAAACCGCTAAATGTTACACAGAATAAATCAGGTGCCAAAGACGCAATAGACACATGCTCCTCATCGTCCATTACAAGTCTGTCATATATTTCATCTGAAAAGATAATTAACTGATTCTGTCTGGCAATTTCTACTATTTCCTGTAAAACTTCTTTCGGATAGAGTGCACCCGTAGGATTGTTAGGATTTATCAAAACAATAGCCTTTGTCCTGTCAGTAATCTTTTTTCTTATATCGTCCATATCCGGATACCATTCAGCCTCTTCGTCACATACATAATGTACAACTTTTCCTCCTGCAAGTGTGGCGGTTGCAGTCCAAAGCGGATAATCAGGCGAAGGAATAAGTATTTCATCTCCATCATCTAAAAGAGCCTGCATACAAAGATTTATCAATTCGCTGACTCCATTCCCTGTATATATATCATCTATGTCTAAATTAGGTATATTCTTAAGCTGTGCGTATTGCATAATGGCTTTTCTTGCAGAGAACAACCCTTTTGATGCAGAATATCCCTCGCACTCGGCGAGCTGCTGTCTCATGTCAAAGACTACTTCATCCGGGGTTCTGAATCCAAACGGTGCCGGATTTCCTATATTTAATTTCAATATATTAGCTCCACCTGCTTCCATTCTGTTAGCTTCTTCAACAACAGGTCCTCTTACATCATATAATACATTGTCTAACTTTGTAGATTTTAAAAATTCTCTCATACCATCTTCTCCTATTCTCTTAACCGATACTGACTTCATCATAGGCACGTCCTCTCCCTGAAGCCACAATTGATTAACTTCTAATGTTTCCGCAAGCACTTTTATAATATCTGTCCTTGGTTCCGTCTTTCCACTAAGATACTGACTTATATGGCTTTTACCAATCTTTATTCCATACTTTTCTCCAACCGGTTCCGACATTCGTATAACATCCACCTGTTTCAACGACAGATGTTCCATCGCTTCCTTTAAACGTTCTGCAAATACCGCCAAATAAACATCTCCTTTATCGAATATATTTACTATACTAATAGTTATGTTAGCATATGTTCAATATAAGTTCAACTTAAAAAGTCATAAGTTCAATATTTTGAACTTATGACCTGGATATTATATCTATTATATTAAAGCACTTTTTTTATGGCATTTAACAACTCATCATAATTCTCAAATGCTTCTAAATCCGGATTGTCAGCTTTAATCTGATCTGTACTCTTAAATAAAAAACCTGCCTTACTTGCTCTGATCATTCCTAAATCATTATGACTGTCACCACTTGCTATTGTCTCATATCCTATAGACTGTAACGCCTTTACTGTTGTATACTTTGATTTTTCACAACGCATCTTAAATCCTGTTATCTCTCCACTTTCAGCTACTTCAAGCGAATTGCAGAAAATTGTAGGATAACCGAGCTTTGCCATTAAAGGTCCTGCAAATTGTGAAAAAGTATCACTTATGATTATTACCTGTGTTATCTTTCTAAGTTCATCAAGGAATTCTTTTGCTCCGGGAATAGGATCTATTTTAGCAATCGTATCCTGTATTTCTTTCAATCCAAGTCCGTGTTCTTTTAAAATCCCAAGTCTCCACTCCATAAGCTTGTCATAATCCGGCTCATCACGTGTAGTTCTCTTAAGTTCTGGGATACCACTCGCCTCAGCAAACGCGATCCATATCTCCGGTACTAACACACCTTCTAAATCCAAACAAACAATATTCATTTTATTCCTCCATCTTATTTCCTGATTTTTCCTGTACGATTATAACACTGTTTACAAAACTTAACAAGAATAATTGGAACCAAAAAGACTTTTATTTATCAGGCTCGTTTTGTATAATATATTTAAGTATTTAAATGTAACGAGGTGATATTCATGAAAGATAAAAGTTCACAATTACAATCCAGACTATCAATAGAACGTACAAAACTCGCCAACAGAAGAACCCTTTTAGCTCATATCAGAAGCGCCATAGCTTTATTTGTCGCCGGCTCAGGACTTGTAAATCTTATTCCTGATTCTCTCTGGGTATATACCGGTATTTTTTGTCTTGCAATGTCACCGGTTCCAATTATAGCAGGTATAATTGAGTATTTTAAAATTCAGAAAATTATTGAATTCGAATCATCACAGCTCGAATTATTCTCAGAAATCGAAGAAGATTTGTGACATGTTTTTAATATTGAACTTGAAGAACTATTTCATCAGTGGTATAACCTATAGTAGTAAAACAAAAGCAATAAAAAAAGAGGAGAACTATGAACAAAAAGCAAAAACGTACCATAATTGTCCTTTCTTCAGTACTTTTGTTTGTTGTGTGCATGTTAATAATTGCTCTAAGCCGTGGTTCAAAGTATGTAATTGATTTTAATACGAAGTCAGTCACAAGAACTATAGAATACGGTGATACATTTTTAGAACCAAATATTACAGCTGTTGCACACAGACGATTATTTTTTAGCAAAAAGATAAAATTAAAAGTAACTAAAGAAGGCAATGTCGATACAGGTACAATTGGTAAAAACAAACTAAAATACTACGCTACCTATAAAGGTGTTACGTCATGTATCACAATTACTGTTAATGTAACTGATACCACTCCACCCGTAATAAATCTTGTGAGCAATCCGGATTCATTTACATCTCCAATCGGTGAATATGTTGAAGAAGGATATTCAGCCGTTGATAATCATGATGGTGATATTACTGCAAACGTTGTAAGGACACCGGGTGACGGCATTATAACATATTCAGCAGAGGACAGCTTTGGCAACAAAGCATCAGTTGTTCGAAAAATAGTATATAAAGATGTCGTTCCTCCGACCATTACATTAACAGGAGATACTACTATACCGGTCGAAATCGGCTCAGAATTTACCGATCCGGGCGCTACTGCAAATGATGATGTAGACGGAGATGTCACAAAAACTGTTACCATAGATGGTGATTACGATATTAATACTCCGGGTGTATATACGCTTACATATTCTGCCAAGGATAAATCTGGAAATGTCGGAACAGCCCAGAGAATTGTTCTCGTTCATAAAAAACAGGTTGCTTCCGTAAATCCTGGGGATCATGTAGTTTATCTTACATTTGATGACGGTCCGTACAAGTACACACAGCAGTTGCTTGATTTACTTGATAAATACAATGTTAAAGTAACATTTTTCGTAACAAACCAATATCCGGACTATCAGAACCTGATAGCCGAAGAAGCAAAACGCGGACATACAGTAGCTGTACATACTTACTCACATAATTATGCTTATATTTATTCAAGCGTTGATGCTTATATGGCTGATTTGAATCAGATGAGTGACATAGTTCTTGCCCAGACCGGAAAGCGGCCATCAATAGTCCGTTTTCCGGGAGGTTCGTCAAATACTGTAAGTGCAAAGTATTGCTCAGGTATTATGACTGCCCTGGCTAACACGCTTACAGCTAACGGTTATTACTATTGTGACTGGAATGTTTCAAGCGGAGATGCAGGCGGCACAATTTCAACTGAACAGGTAGTAGCAAACGTTACCTCCGGCATAGCAGGACATGATGTTTCCATTGTATTACAACACGATATTAAAGATTTCAGCGTAAATGCAGTTGAACAGATTCTCCAATGGGGTCTGACTAACGGATATACATTCTTACCAATGTCAGAATCAACTCCTATGGAACATCAGCATATAAATAATTAAAAAAACATATCCGATACCATTCAGCCCGGTACCGGATATGTTTTTTATTTATTTTTGTTTTTCATTCTTGATTCAAGTCTTTTTTCTACAACACTTCTCAAGCTTAAGAACACTTCTGCTACTTCCGGATCAAAATGTACACCACTGTCTTTTTCTATAATTTCAAATGCTTTTTCTAAAGGCATAGAGTCCTTATATACACGTTTTGACACTAGGGCATCAAACACATCCGCAACTGCCATAATTCTTGCAGAAATCGGTATATCTTCTCCGCTCTTTCCGGTTGGATATCCCTTGCCGTTCCACTTTTCATGATGATACAATGCAACATCTCTTGCCATTTCAATCAGTTCTCCATCTGCATCTTTCCCCAGAATATTACCGATAATCTCTCCTCCATATTCCGAATGTTTCTTCATGATTTCAAATTCCCAGTCTTCAAATTTACCCGGTTTATTTAGTATTGTATCTGAAATTTTAATTTTTCCTACATCATGCATAGGTGCCGATCTTACGAGATTTTGAACAAATTTTTTATCTATTATATCAGGATGGCGTTTCTCCTCATACATTTTATTGGCGATAATCGAAACATAAAACCTCGTATTAATAACATGTTCTCCCGTATTACCGTCACGGCTTTCTATCAGAGAAGCCATACTTTCTACAACCGACCATTGGAATTTCTCCATCTTTTCAGCCTGCTGCTTTATTGCTTCGGTCTGCTCAGCCACTTGTTTTTCAAGCCTTATATTATATTTTTCAAGGTCTTTTCTCTTACGGATTGTGTTTACCCAGTTCATCACAAGCCATGTTGCAAATATTACAAACCACACAAGCACAATGATAAGATATAACCTGAACCAGTCCTTTTCCCACATCTGTGCATCTTTCTCAACTACATAGTTTTTTTCATCCAATATTTCTTCTTCATCTTCACTAATCAGCTGCAAATGAACTTTATACCGGCCATATTTCAGATTTGTAAGCTGAATCGGAACAATATTATCCTGTGAAACTATCGGAGGATTATCTTCTAATCCATCTATATAATACTTTACCTTAATCTTATTCAAAGAATAATTTCTGATTGATGCTTTTATTCCGATTTTTTTTACAGAAGAATCTATCAGATATACACCATTTTTTTCTTTTATTTCCTTTCCGTCGGCGATAACACTTTCCACACCATACTTGTATTCGTGCTCAATATTTTTTTCACTGTTTATCATGTATTTAATAAGGCTATTATTACAGCAAAGATACAAATATTCATCATTTTCTACTATGTTCCATGAATTTGCAGTTATACTTTCCGATAATCCCTCAGTATTACCAAAATGACTATATACCGTATCTTCTCTATTGTTTTTCAAACTCTGTGTATCAGCAACATATAATCCGTTGCTGGATATAACATAAGTATCTGTCCCTACATTTACAATATCAAAATTGTTAAAATACGGAAAATTCGTAAGCTGTCTTACTTTTCCATCTTTCATATGGCACAGTGAATTACTTGTTATAACAAAGTAGCCATCCTCACCATCCGACACAATTCTTAGAATGACATCCGATGAAAGACCATTTTTTGTAGTGATAGTGTCTTTTATTTTTCCGTCTTCTATAACATATATTCCTGCGCCGTCACTGCCCGCATAGATTTCTCCATTATCTCCTACTAAAAGACACAGAATCTGGGTAATTGTCATTCCGTCAGCTGCCGTCAGTGTACTTGTTACTTTATCATTTTTTATATAGTTTATTCCATCACTCGTACCGGCTACAATGGTACCATCGCCTAATTCCACACCACATCTGAATCTATTATTTGTAACACCACTGTTTTCCATGGTAAAATTAGTAACATTACCATCTGCACTATATTTTACAAGTCCCTTATTACCGTAGCTGAATACCCACAGATTATTTTTGCTGTCTTTTAATAATGCTCTTATTCTTTCTCCCTCTAAATACCCGGTAATTTCATTTTCAACTTCTTTTCTCTGAGTTTTATCTATAATGTCTAATCCGCCATCTGTAGCACAATAATATTCGTCATTATAAATAGCAACTGCATTTACAACGTCATCATCAACACCTGCCATTGTAAATACATCAACAAAATTATTTTCAGACAGTTTTAAAACTCCATAACGTGAAGATGCAAACCAAAGATTTCCTTCGTAATCCTCATGCATCCACTGAACCGATCTGTCAAAATTATCATAATTCAATACCTGCATTGAATTGTCATCCAGCATATAACCTAAGCCATTTTCTGCACACACCCATGCTCTGTTTTTAGAATCAACTCTCACCGATGTAACATTTGCAAGTGAACCTATACTTATTTTATCACCTATGGTAAATTTTCCATTTTTATATGATACACGCTCTATGTAATTGGAAGTATTTCCAACAACAAGCCCCTGTTTATCTGCTCCAACACTGGTAAACACAGTCTCATTATCTTCACTGTATATACCACAGACTTTTTTACCGTTTTCTATTGCAAATAACTCTCCGTCATTATCTACACCTATAACACAGCCGTCATACACCTCAAGACTTCTTGCGTAAACAATATCGCCTTCAACTTTAACTATATTTCCATCCTTATCCATCATGCACAACTCATTCATTGTACCAATGTAGATTATGCCATTATCATCTATTGCAATAGAACGGACCGAATTTCCTGTAAGCCCGTCATCTGTTGAATAGAACTTAAACTCGCCATTATCATAACGCACGATTCCTTTATCATTAGTACCTATCCACAATACTCCGTCTGCATCTTTTGCCATAGCCGTAACATTCGAAATCCCACCGTCCGTTATAAATTCAAACTTTACACCGTCAAACCTTGTTAAACCTGCATAGTTTCCAATCCATATATACCCGTCATCCGTCTCTTCCACCACATTTGCCTCTGATGAAGGCATACCATTGTTGCTGTCATAAACAAACGCCATATAATGTCCCATTACATCCGCATATTCATCTTCTATCGTTTCAGCATCTGCTTCTACGACATTTCCTGACATAAATGGTACTGACGCAGAGATAACAGCTATAACCAATATTTGTGCTACAGTGTTTTTTACTTCTTTTATTTTGATTCTGTCCGATATCCATGTAACTACACTAATTACCGCACATCCAATTACAGCAGTAATCTGCTTATCAAATATATTCACAATCGCTTCGTCAGCTAACGCAGCTAACATCTTAGAAACGTTATACCAGCTTAGCATATCAAATACCGCATCTCCCCAGATATTTCCGGATTTTCCTCCTCTGACGACAAGATTAACCGGTACTGACAATATTACCGCAATGATTCCAATAACAAATCCCACAATTAATACATAGCCATAATCTTTCATCCTTTTTTTCTGCGCAACGAATCCCCAGATAACAGCTACGCCTATACTGGTAAATAAATATAACATAGTAGTAACATCTTTTATTCCGTTCAACATACTTCCCAATACAGCCGTCCCGAGCGAACCTCCCATTCCAATAAAATATGCCGCCAAATATGTACCTATCGTATCAAGCCATACCGGTAAATTACAATTTCTTGCAATTCCCCTCCCTAAATAGTTAATAGCACTGAATACTAAAACTAAAAGTACCGTTTTCCAGATTTTTCTCTTCCGCGAAGCTTCATTAAACATCAAATCCATATATATTCCTCCTTCAATCTGCATAAAAATGCAGACTTTATCCCACAAATCATATGACACTATTTTATCATAATTCTTGAATTTAAACAATAAAAAAGGCAGATTATATTTATCTGCCTTTTTTATTATTATTCATATCTGAGTGAATCTATCGGGTCAAGTTTTGCCGCTTTATTCGCAGGATAGAATCCAAAAAATACTCCTACAAGCACCGAAAATACTGTCGATATAATAATAGCCGTAATTGATGGTGTTATAGTGAATTTTATCATGTCACTTCCATCAAATAAAACATTTATCAATGTCGGTCCTCCAACTTTTCCAATTAAAACTCCATTAAATACCCCGGCTGCAATTCCAATTATTCCTCCAACCAGACAGATTGTCACCGCCTCGATTACAAATTGTCTGCGTATAATTGAATTTGGTGCACCTAAAGCTTTTTCAATTCCAATCTCTTTTGTCCTTTCGGTAACACTTACAAGCATGATATTCATTACACCGACGCCTCCGACAATAAGCGATATTGCAGCAATTGCAGATATTGCAAGTGTTATGATATTTAAAACCTTATCTATCATGCCAAGTTCTTCTGTCGCTGATCCTATATAGACACTTCCCGTTCTTTCTTCATACTCCCTGTCAAAAAATTCTTTAAGATTTGCCTTTTCCTGCTCATAGTTCTCTTCAGAATTCCACTCAACTTTTACAGACACGCCGATATTGTCATTAGGATTTCCTATTATATTATTCCAGGTTATATACGGTATAAATACCGGTGTAGTCTTTCTGCCTGCTTCTCCCATCAGAGATTTTACGGTTTCTAATGTATATTTATACACTCCCACTATAGTGAATTCTTCTGTGTTTCCTGTTAAATCTATCGGTATTTCTATGTTTTCTCCTAATGCATCTGTATCAGCTCTAAAATATTCACTTACAAATTTATCAGACACAACAATTGTATGTTTCTTTTCTTTACTGTCTCTGTCAGAAATCATTCTTCCTGATAACATTTTTATTTTATATGATTCCATTCCACCACGTGTAGCTCCGACAAAATCTACACCAACATCTTTTCCGTCAAAATTTTTAAGTTTCGAACTTCCTACTGTCTCGGCAACAGCTAATTTATAATGTCCCGGATATTCTTTATCTAAACGTTCAAACATATCCAATGTAAAATAATCATCTTCAGTAATGTATTCTTCTGCAGGTTCTTCCTCTTCTTCGTATTCTTCGGTCTGTTCTCCTTCTCCTTCTTCATCTGCACTTTCTTCACCGTTGTAATAACTATATTCATCTTCATCCATTAAGTAGAGATAAAATTCGCTGCCACCTAATTCATTAAATGCCGTCGATATCGTCGCTCTTATTGATTTTCCTATTGTTGTAATGGTTATAACTGAACTTATTCCTATAATTATGCCAAGCATTGTCAGAAACGAGCGCATTTTATTTCCTACTATTGCTGAAAGAGCAAGTTTTATCGTCTCAAATATTCCCATTTTTTACCTCCTCATTCACTATGTTTCCGTCACTTATTGTAATTATCCTGTCAGTTTCATAAGCAAGCTCCGGACTGTGTGTAATTAAAACTATCGTCTTTCCCTGCTCTTTATGGAGTTTGTGGAACAAATCCATCACAAGTCTTCCTGTCTTTGTATCAAGTGCGCCGGTAGGTTCATCTGCAAGTATTATTTCCGGATCGTTTGCAAGCGCTCTTGCTATTGCTACTCTCTGCTTTTGTCCGCCTGAGAGTTCATTTGGCTTATGATTCTTTCTCTCACTCATTTCTACCAGATCAAGTAATTCGTTTACCCTGTTTTGTCTTTCTTTCGGCTTTAAATGCGCGTACATCATAGGCATTTCTACGTTTTTAAATGCATTAACCCTGGAAATAAGATGAAAGTTCTGAAACACAAAACCTATTTTTTTATTTCTTACATGGCTGAGCTCTACATCAGAAAATTTGCTGATATCCGCACCGTCAAATATATACTCTCCTTCTGTCGGACGGTCTAATGCCCCTATTATATTCATAAGTGTACTTTTTCCTGATCCCGACTGTCCTACTATGGATACAAATTCTCCTTTTGAAACATCTAACGATATGCCATTTAGAATCTGTAATTCATTAGGTTTTCCAATATAGAATTTTTTGATAATGTTATTCATTTCGATTATTTTTTTACTCAATTACATCACCATCTTCCACATTTTCAGCTGATGCAACAATCTCTGTATCTTCAGCTATTCCGTCGCCGGAAATCTCTGTATAATATCCTGATTCGACACCCTTTGTTACTTCTGTTTTCTTTGCAATACGACTGCCATCTTTTTCTGTAACAACATATACATAATCTTTTTCATCTTCACTAATGATTGCATCATACGGAACTGTTAATACATCCGTCTTCTCTGCAATTATTATCCTGCATTTTGCTTTCATTCCTAAAAGAAGTTTTTCATCATTATCCGTAATCTTTATCTCTGCCGTATATCCGGTCTGAGGCGTCTGCATTTCATCTGTTGATTCACCTGTAACAGCTACCTTTACAACTTTACTTATAACTCCGTTATACTTCTTTTCTCCCGTTGCATTTGTTGTTATGCTTACTTTCATTCCTTCATTTACTTTTAGTATGTCATCTTCATTAATATTAACACATACTTTTACATTTGAAATATCTGAAACAGTCATAAGTGCTTCTGTTGAAGGAATACTTCCCGTCTTAACATTAAGTGCCGTAATGATTCCGTCCATCGGTGATGTTACCGTACAGTTATTTAACTGTTTTTCAAGTTTTTCAAGCTGGGTAAGCGATTCTGTATCCGCCATACGATATTTTTCAGCATTGACGATATCCTGAGCTTCCTGAATTTCGTCATCTGCACTTCTGGTTACTACCGATATATTATTGTATGCCTCGTTTACTGCTTCATCTAAATCCGGCAAAGCTGCTGCTTTTTCGTTCAGTAATTCTCCCTGTTCAAAGTCTTTTTCTTCCATCGCATCATATGCTGATTTCATCCTGTTGTATTCAGCATATGCATTGTCTCTTGCCTCAACTGCTTTATTATACTCTTCATTAGCTGCATTTATCTGTTCTGTTTTATTTGCCAATGCTTTATCAAGATTTCTTTTATTTATCGCACTCTCATTTTTATTCATCTCATTAGTATTATCAATCGCCGCCTTTAGTGTATTGTACTCGGACTGTATTTCTGAATTACTGAACACGCATAGTACATCACCATTTTTTACACTGTCTCCCAAATCCACATTTAACGCATCTACTTTTGAGTGATCCAGCGTTGTTGTAATATTAACAACATTTTCACTCTCTATTGTCCCGGATGCATTAATATAATCTGATATATCCTGTCTGGTAACATAGTCTGTCATTATAGCATCTATGTTTTCTGCCTCCTCAATAGTTTTGGCATTGGAAATACTGTTTTTCACAAAAACTGCCCCAACTCCTATTCCCAGTATCACTACAGTAACGATTACTACCTTTTTTCCTTTTTTCATTTATCATCAACCTCCATACTATTCTATGTGTAACAAGTGTATTACTCGTAACAGTACACTTATATTACTCTATATTTTTTTTTTTGTCAATGGTTTTTTATAAAAAAAATTGCTTTGATGAATAATTCTTCAAAGCAACTTTCTTTTAAATTATGTATTCAGTTTTCTCTATCCTGTTTAATATATCGCAATGCTTCACTTCCTCTCGGAGGATTCACATTTTTTAAATCATAATCAATTCCAAAAATAATCTTTGATACCCACAAAAAGAAAATTATTACGGCAATTGGTATTACGCATGAAGTTACAATCAGTATTGCCAATGCTTCTATCATTTTATTTAGTATATCTTCAAATTTCCTGATTGTCTCATCTACTTTGTTTTCTACCTTTGACACTATGCCGTCCCACCAGCTGCCTTCTTCTTTGTTATCTTCCGTCTCAATATCTTCCGTACTGTTTTTAGCTGATTCTATTGTCTGGTTAATCGACTCGCTGTATTTATCATCTATAAAGTCTGAAACCATTATGCTTGTTGGTATTATAAGATAAATTACAATTCCAAATACTGCAAGTTTTGCCGCCAGCTCATCAAATTGTCTCTTGCGCATAAATGTATTTGCAGCTATTAAAACACAGGCTGCAGGAATCAATATCTTAAATGTTGCAAATCCCATTACAGTTACGAGATATTTTTCTAAATATATTGCAGAAAAAACAATTAAGAAATATCCGCTTAAATCCGCAAGTTTTTCTGCTATAGGGGTTCCTGCATCTCCAGGTATCAGTGTTATTGCGACAGATGCCGCCGTAGCCCCGCCTGACAGTTCAAGAACTGTTTTCTTTTTTTCATCCAGTGATTTAATTGTTTTTTCATGTACCTTCTCTGATGTTGAATATTCCGTTATAACAGTAAACGAACATACTGCAATAATCAAAGGAATTATAATCCTAAGTAAAATAATCATCTTTTCTCTTTCCATTTTTTATTTCCTTTCTTATATTGATTTTTATCAGTCCCCCCGTATATGCCGCCTATAAACATCGGTACTATCATAGTAAAAAAACGATACAGGATAAGAGCCGTCGCTGCTAACACTCCATATCTTTCTCCGTAAAACCTCATAAAAACATATTCAAACGTACCAACTCCTGCCGGTGCAGCCATAACTCCCGCTAACATATTTATTACTGCCATGTAACATATATGCACAGGTTGTAAATTATATTCATGCAGATAAATCACCATTGGTATACTGTACCACGCAGTAAATTTTAGAATATTTAAAATAATCAGAATACCGGTTTTTCTATTCCATATTTTTTTCCCTGTATTATTAAATTCTGATACCCTGATACTTAATTTTTCTTTTCGCTCATTATTATTTTTAAATATATGTGCAATTATCTTTTTTATCCGGCCGGATAATTTTTCTGAGTACGAAATACCGAACAGACCTCCGGAAACCAATATTGAAGCAGCCAGCCCGGTCACTATCCATTGTCTGTATTCCAATACATTGTTTTCTCCCTGCAATAATATGAACACGTATCCCGCACACCCAAACAATGTCAATGTAATCTTCTGAACGGTATATTGTGAAAGTGTAATGCAGGTAGATTGTGCAGTCTTTATTCCCTTTGTCCCAAGATAATAAATCTCTGCAACACCTGAACCTGTTCCTAACGTAGCTGTCTTGTAAAATGCTGAAAACAACGAGCATCTGACACCATCTGTCCATTTTAATCCGCTCGCATTTTCATTAGCAATTATTTTTATTATCATTCCTTCTGTCATGAAATATAACATCATTAAAATTACACAGGCGCAGGTAATGTATACGGGTATACGGAAAATCTCTTTTATGGCAGATACGACTAAATCCCTTTGCCATATTGTGACAATTATAATAATTATAAAAACAATAAGCCATCTTATGGCATTTTTTGAATTATACTTCATTATATTCAGCTTCTCCATTTACCGGATTTCTATTTCTATAATTGAAATGATAAGTCTTTTCTCCATCACGGAACATAAAAGTTTCTGTATGCTCCATATGTCTGCTTTTATTAAAATGTAATGCTTTATCAAATGCAATATAATTCTCAATCTCATTTTTCAAATCTGCATCCGACGTTTTTTGCTCACTCACAAATTCTTTCATGATGTCATATCTTTTTTGAGCTGAGGGTTGTCTTATGTGATACTCTTTTTTTATATAGTAATCAGATAATTTTTTGTACATCTCAAACGGACTTTCAAATAGTTTTTCAATAACCGGTAAACTTCTTATAAAAAACCGTGAGTTATAGAATACTTCTATCATATCACTGATATGTTCGAGTTCTACTAATTCCGCATATGACATCCATTTTGTATAAAGCACCTGATATGGCGAATCTGCTGAGGATACAATTCCAAATTCTTCGCATTTTTTCTGTATTTCGGTCCCCTTTAATACTTTTAAAAATCCAAGCTGGAACTGGTCTGAGCGCATTTTATATACCCTGTTAAAAGATTGACTGAAAATTTTCATATCTTCAAACGGAAGACCTGCTATTAAATCCAGATGAAGATTTATATTATTACTCTGACGTATTTGTTTTACAACATACTCTATCTTATCAATCTCAGCTTTCCTGTTGACATGTCTTAATGTCTCTTCATTTGTCGACTGTATTCCTATCTCCATCTGTACCAGTCCTGGACGAAGTGTTTGCAAATACTTTATTTCTTCGTCGGTTATAAGAGCCGCTTCTATCTCAAAATGAAAATTGGTTATTCCGTTGTCATTCTCACCTATATATTTCCAGATTTCGCCGGCATGACTGTGATTACAGTTAAATGTTCTGTCTACAAATTTTACCTGTCTTACATTATTATCCAGAAAAAACTGTAATTCTTTTTTTACTATTTCTATATTTCTGAACCTTACTTTTCTGTCAATACTCGATAAGCAATATGCACAATTAAAAGGGCATCCTCTGCTTGATTCGTAATATATTATTCTGTTATCAAACAATGACAGATTTTTATACAAAAAAGGTATCTTATTCATTTCCACCATCGGAGCACTCTGTGTATAGCACACTCCGTTTTCCGATGGTAATGCAAGTCCTTTTATATCATATATGTTCTCCGCTTCTTCTCTATTCGATACATAATCCGTTAATTCTGTAAAAATATGTTCTCCTTCACCTAATATGCATACATCAGCCATTTTTTCTATACTTGTTTCAAATTGGTGATTTGAATTTATATTTTCTTCCGCCCTGACAAGAAACTTTTCAGGTGAATTAGTACTTTCAGGTCCTCCTACCCATATTTTCAAACTGTTTCCACGTATCTTTCTAATATCGCTAATCAGCTTTGTGACTCTGTCCACATTCCAGATATATGTTGAAAATGCTATTACATCCGGTTCTCTTCTTATAATATCTGAAAGGTCATCTCCATATCTGTCATTAATTGTGTACTCTGCGATTTCAATATCTGAATTTGATTTTTTATATTCATCTGCATATGCTTTGAGGCTGTATATCGCCGGACATGAATGTATGTATTTTGCATTAACTGCAACTAATAATATCTTCATCTTTTTCACTCCCTTACACGAAAAAGAGTTTTCCTCAGGTCGTACGTTTTAAACCGTCGGAAAAACTCTTTTTAATTTTATTTGAAGCATTTTTCAATATTCTTACGGTTACCCGCAAGCAATATTCTCATTTCCTTATCAAACACTAAATCAGGAGTCACTTCCATATTTACTTTTCCATCCCTTCTGATACCGACTATGTTCAAGCCATGATTCTTTCTTATCTTCATCTCGTCAATCGTATGACCAACCCAATGATCCGGTACCTCTATCTCGTAAATGGCACATGATTCGTCCAGCTCTATATAATCAAATACATGATCCGAACTGTAACGTATTGCTGTCCACTCCGCAAGCTGGCGTTCGGGATATACCACTTCGTCTGCACCGTTTCGAAGCAAAAACTTTTTATGTACATTTCTTGCTGCTCTTGAAACAACATACTTTGCTCCCATTTCCTTTAATAATGAAGTGGTCTCCAACGAATTCTGAAAATTATCTCCAATGGCAACTAAACAAAAATCATAATTTGATACACCAAGCGACTCTAAAAAACTACGGCTCGTTGTATCACCAATCATAGCATCCGTTACATAAGGTAATGCATCATTGACACGCTCCTCCACATTATCTACCGCAAGAACCTCATGTCCAAGCTCATGAAGTTTTTTTGCAGCACATTTTCCAAATCTTCCAAGTCCTACTACCAAAATTGATTTCATATCAGCAAACTCCTTTTATATTTAAAATTTTCTCGTGTTGCATCAGAGCTATTCGGGCTCAGCACAAATAGCCGTGTGAAGAATAATATACCAATATCATTTTTTACACTATTAGCCTACACTCACACTTTCTTCCGGAAATCTTCCCATGTGCGTTTTCTTATCTGCAAATGCCGCAAAGAATATGGTCAGTCCTCCTACTCTTCCCAAAAACATAAGTAAAATCAATATCACTTTCGACACCATGCCGAGCCCCGGTGTAATTCCCAGTGTCAGGCCGACAGTTGCAATCGCCGATGATGTCTCAAACATGCATGTCAGCATCGGTAATGCTTCTATCTTACTAATTACAACTGCTGCCAGAACAAACAGCATGTTATACAAAATCATTACTGTAGCTGCATTTTTTATAGACTCCATATGTATTCTTCTGCCAAATGCCGATGCATCCTTATGATGTCTGACCACAGAAACAGCCATGCATACAAGCACTGCTATCGTAGTTATCTTCATACCACCCGCAGTAGAACCTGATGCTCCACCCGTAAGCATCAGCATAATCATTACAACTATGCCGCTGTCACTCAGCTTTGTCAAATCCTGCGTGTTAAATCCTGCTGTTCTCGGAGTCACCGTCTGGAATACAGCAGCAAGCACACGCTCTTTTCCGCTTAACCATGTATATTCCCCAAAATAATAATAAATAAAAGGTATAACAAGCAAAACAACTGAGGCACACAGTACCAGCTTGCTCTGAAGGCTGTATTTTTTTAAATGCCATTTATTGTGCCATATATCTTTCCATGTTCCGAATCCGATACCTCCAACCAGAATAAGCATTACTATTACAATATTCAACAAAACATTCGAATTATAATAAGTCAGAGACGAAAATTTCTCATGATATCCCATAAGGTCAAATCCTGCATTACAAAAAGCAGACACAGAATGAAACAGTGAATACCCGATTCCACTTAATATGCCGTGTTCTTTATAAAATACCGGAAACAGCAAAACTGCTCCTAACAATTCTATAACAAACACAACCTTTATTATATTAGACGTAAATCCGATAATACCGCCAAGTTTGTCAGCAGATATGGATTCCTGCATAATTTTTCTTTGTGCCAGTCCAATCTTTTTACCCATTAGCATCGTTATCGCAACCACTACCGTAATAACTCCCATGCCTCCGACCTGAATCAGCAGAATTATCACTATTTTTCCAAACATTGACCAGTAAGTTGCTGTATCCTGCACCGAAAGACCGGTCACACATGCTGCCGATGTTGCAGTAAAAAGAGCATCAAAAAAAGAAGCTCCGTGTGCTCCCTTAGTTGCAACAGGCAACATTAAAAGAAACGTTCCAAATAAAATCATACATAAAAATCCAAGCAAAATAACCTGAACCGTTGTCATCTTTAATTTCATTTTTATCAAAAATGTTATCCCCCTTTTTTCTACTTCAATATGTATGAGTTTATCACATATCTAAGTAAATTGAAAGTAGATATTAATTTTCTGATGTGGTATAATATATGTGTTAATTTTATCAAATAATTTGTGACTATTTGAGTGGTAACGGGTATGGTTAATTGTGCACGTAAGATAAAAAAATGGACCATTTTAAAAATTTTATTTTTCTTTATGCTCACCTTTAGTTTTTTTGCTGTGTATTTTTAATGAATACCGTAAACAGCAAATACAAAAATGCTCCGCTTGAATATATTGATAAATGGACTGTACTTGACTCTTCCGGCAATAAATTTAATACAGGAAGGACTTACGTGGATAACCGTGCATATGATGAAGATTTCACCATCATAACCAGCTTACCTGAAAATATAAAACCTGGTCAAATCCTTTGCTTTGAAAACAGAAGCAATCTAAAAGTATATATTAGCGGAGAATTGAGAAAATCTTTTGACAAAATCAATGATACCGGTATTCCCGGCGGCTCTCTCAAGGAGTTTTATGTAACTGTGCCACTTGATGCAAATGACTCTGGTGCCGAACTTAAAATTATCCGTTATAAAACTGACTGAAATCCAACCATAGTTTTTGAAACTTTCATAACAACAAATAAAGGTTTCAATTCATACATGGCTCAGAAATATGGTCTCGGTTTTGTGATGACAGTTGTCCTTCTTGTTGCTTCTTTATTGGTAATGATTATTGCTTTAATTGTTCAATTTATGAACAAAGAACGTATGCATATGCTATATGCCGCTCTTGGCGTTTTTATTGTTGCCTGCTGGCTTTTATCTGTTTCGCAATATACGCCATTTATATTTGAGATTTATTATGTCGATGGTTTTATGGGATTCTTATTCTGTATGATGATGCCATTTTCACTTCTTATCTACATTAATGAAATCCAGAACCGCCGCTACAATAAGCTGTATTGTAACTATAATCATAGATATGTATAATAAACGTATTAAAGAATATTTTTACACAGCTATCGGTTTCCTGCTATTTATGATAATGTGCATTGCAGAGATTGCGACCATACTTTTTATTCAACAGGATCATAACTTTGTATGTATGATTACAGGACTTATTTCTTTTTTGATAATGGTTGTTATACAGCAGATTTTCGACCTGATAAATACAAAGGCAATGCTCAAGCAGACCGTTTATAAAAAAACTATTGAAAATCAGCAATTGCTTATACATATTGTACAGACTCTTGCAGAAACCATAGATGCAAAAGACACTTATACAAAAGGTCATTCAGGCCGCGTAGCTAATTATTCAAAAGAAATCGCAAGACGTTACGGCTATAGAATCACCCTGTTATCGGTTCTAATATTTTAAAAAATATTAAAGAAAAAGAGTCTCTTTATCTTGGTGCAAGGTGGCATCATGAAAGGTATGACGGTAACGGATATCCCGACCACATTAAAGGTGAAAATATACCTGAACAGGCCAGAATTATTGCCATTGCCGATGCATATGATGCCATGACCAGTTATAGAAGTTATCGTTACCCGATGCCTCAGGAAGATGTAATAAATGAATTAGAAAACGGATTAGGCACACAATTTGATCCTTGTTTTGCTAGTATTATGATTCAAATGATTTTAGAAGATACGGAATATAATTTGCGCGAGAAGAAATAATCCTTCATTGTCTTTTACATCCATCCAAAATAACTCCACTGAACAACTGCGTGATAAACTAAATCTATCATCGTATTAAAGTCAAATACGGGAAGATTTGTTACATCCTGTATAGCTTTTGCATATGGAGGTAAATCACTGCACTCAAGCAAAATAGCTCCGATATCATTTCTTTCACTTGTTATCTTTAAAACAATTTCACATAAATCACTCATCAATTTTCCATTATCAAGTTTTGTTTTTCCAAAACGTATCGGTGAAAAACTATCAAGTGTTCCTATGTTATGTACAACTATCCGTTGCATGTCACTTCCTACTTTTTCAAGTAATCTTTCATCTATATTATCACCACTCGCTGCAAGTATAAAAATTTTTTTATAATCTGACAGCGATGTTTTAATAAGTGGAAGCTGACACAGACTTGATAAAAACACAGGTACATTAACAGCATTTGCAACATCTTTTTGAAAATGAGCAAAATATCCACATGCTCCTATTATTGCCCTTACGCCCTGATTTTCCAATTCTTTTGCTGCTTCAATTATTATATTCTTTAAATCCGGATCTCCTTCAAAAAGCTTTTCTATTTCAATATCTACTTCCTTATACAATACAGGAAATGAATATGTTGTCGCGTTAGCGACATTTCCCGGCATTTTAGGATAAATAAGATGAACCGCTATAATACCAATGGCGAAACCTGCCGTAAATCTTTCCGGTGAAGCATATGTTTTTCTTAAATCATCATTATTTTCTATTCTGCCTCTATATGCCATATGACCCAAATCCCTTTCTATATTTTCATCTTTTTATTAATATCAGAAAGCCTGTCTAATGCAGCAATAAGCGTTTCATCTTTTTTAGCAAAATGAAATCTTACCAGATTCCTGACATCTTCTTTGAAAAAGCCGGATCCCGGCACTGCTGCCACACCAACTTTTTTTATTAATTCTTCACAAAACTCTAAATCATCACTATATCCAAACTCACTTATATCCATTAAAACATAATATGTTCCCTGAGGTTTTGTAGTTACAAGCCCTATATTATCCAAACCATTCAGAAACAGATTTCTCATATGAGTGTAGTGTTCTTGTAGTTCTAAATAATAGTCATCTTCGAATTCCAAACCTGTTACAGCTGCCTCCATCAAGGGTGCAGCTGCTCCTACAGTAAGAAAATCGTGAACCTTTTTCACTCTCTCTGTAATTTTCTTATCAGCTATTACATAACCTAATCTCCAGCCTGTTATTGAATATGTCTTTGACAATGAACTACACGTTATGGTTCTTTCTCTCATCCCAGTCAAGGCAGCCATATATATATGCTCATTTGGCTCATATACTATATGTTCATATACCTCATCAGTTATAACGAAAATATCGTACCTTATTGAAAGTTCTGCAATTATATTAAGTTCTTTTTTATTAAACACCTTACCGCATGGATTTGAAGGATTGCAAAGAATAAGTGCTTTAACTCCGGGTTGCTTTATTGCATTTTCCAATTCGTCAGCATCAAATTATAACAACTTTATCTCCTGGATTGCACACACTCATCATTGATGCCATCATTGCCTCAGTACTTCCACACGTCACCACAATCTCTTCTTCCGGATTTATATCCATCCCTGCAAAATGCTTATATTTTTTAGCTAATGCTTCTCTAAAGTTCTGCGCTCCCCATGTGATTGCATATTGATGTGGTCCGCTAAGTACTACCTCTGAAAGTCTGTCGGTTATTTCTTTTGGAGGATCAAAATCCGGAAATCCCTGTGACAAATTAATTGCATCATATTTCCGGGATATCCTTGTCATTCTTCTAATCACTGAATCTGTAAATTTTCCGGTTCTAATACTTAATTCTTTCATACTATTTCATTCCTCGAATTATATGTTCACATAGTTTCCATTGTTAAGATAATCTAATAACTGTTCTTTATCTAAATGACCTATTCCTATATCATCAAGTGTCAGTCCTTTTTCATAAAAATCCTGTCCTGTCATTACTGATGCAAGTGTAATCATACTATCAATAACAGGTGTTTTCACACCAAATTTTTTACCCAATTCATGATATATATGACATCCCACAGGAATATCTTCTGTTATATAACGGTTATTAATTGTAAACGGTCCTGTACCGTATGCGGTCTGATACTGCTCATCAAAAGGAATAATACAATCATCCCCCATGTATTCCGGTCCGAGAATACTTGTCCTTGAAAGGAAATTTTTCTTAGGATATTTTTGAATTCCTACTCCTATTTTTTCAGCAAGTTCTACCTCTTCAAGGAAAAATGAATACTGGACCTCTGCAATTGATTTACAATACGCATGGCTGTAAATTGAGTAAGTATATTTATCATTTCCACCAAATATCACACCCCAGTTTTCCATAACTCCAACACCTAGTATAGTCGTTTTAAATTAACCCTGCTTTATATTTTGGATATGATTTCACTCTGCAAGGCAGAGGAATGAGGCGTAGCCGGTGGCTACGTCGATTGACGATAACGCCGCAGATGGAATCATAGGCAAATATAAAGTGGGTGTATTTAAAAACGACTATACTAGCAATGTACCCGGACAGTGAAGCACCGGATTCACATTACTAAACCCTATATCCAGTACTGTATTACCACTTGTCCATCCATCTCCCTGTGTAATTGAATCAAAACATCCGAGATACTTTGAACTATTTAAAAACACTTCCTGATCTGTCGTCGGCAAAGCTGCCCATCTTCAAGAACAGGAACCAGTTTTTCAAAAAATGCTTCATGTGCTACAGAAGGAATCGCTACAATAATTAATTTACTTCCTTCTACTGCTTTTTTTATATCTGTAGTAACCAGATTAAAATGTGCCGTACCCGAGCGCTTAAATCCGTATTTGTTCTTTTGGATACCTTTAAGTGTTATTCCCGTCTTTTCAACATCTTTTAAACTTTCAGATGCATATGGCTCAATGTCATATAAACGAACATCTTTATTTCCTCCAAGCACACAATCTGCTGCAATCGTTTTACCTACTGCCCCACCGCCCAGAACAGCAACAGGACTATTTTTTAATTCTTCTTCTGTAAACATTTTTAACCTCCATTTAAAAGAAAATATTACTAAAATACAGGTACAACAGCACCATCATATGTATCATTGATATAATCTCTTACTTCATCTGAAAGAATTGCATCAACTAAAGCCTTTGTCTTATCTGAATCTTCATTTCCTTCTTTTACTGCAACAATATTTGCATATGTCGTAGCTGCAAGTGAATCTGATGCTTCTACAGCCAGTGCATCACTTACTTTATATCCCGCTTCTATGGCATAGTTTCCATTAATAGCCGCAATATCAACGTCACCTACCGCTCTTGCAACCTGAGCTGCTTCAAGTTCTTTTATCTCCAGATTATGTGGATTCTCTTCTACATCAAGTACTGTTGCCGTAATACCGGCTCCTTCTTTTAATTTAATCAGACCTTCTGCTTCAAGAAGCAGTAAAGCTCTTGCCTCATTTGTTGTATCATTAGGCACTGCAACAGTTGAACCATCCTTTAAATCATCCAATGATTTTGTTTTGCCTGCATAAATTCCAAATGGTTCAAAATGTACTGAAGCTACTGATACGATATGAGTTTTATTTTCTTCATTAAAATCATCAAGATATGGCTGATGCTGGAAGTAGTTTGCATCAAGCTCACCATCCTCTAATGCTTTATTTGGCAATACATAATCGTTATATTCAACAATTTCAAGATTGTATCCTTCATCTTTTAGTTTGTCCTTTATAGCATTTAGCACTTCGGCATGAGGCGTCGGTACTGCACCAACCTTAATCGTCTTGTCATTCTCTTTAGCTTCTGTATTTACAATTTCTTTTCCGCAGCCTGTAAATAAACCTGCAACAACACTAAATCCTAATAATACAGCAACTGCTTTCTTCTTTAATAAGCTTTTTCTCATAATTTTCACCTTTTTAACCTTTCTTTTTTTATATTTATTATTAATTTATTTAATAATCCATTTTACCGCAATCTCTTATCTATTTTATTGACAATTCTAATTCCCGCTTCCTGAAAAAACTGTACAATTAATACCAGAAAAGCAACTGTTATGAGCATCACATCTGTTTTGTATCTGTAATATCCATAATTAATTGCAATAGCACCAAGGCCTCCGCCTCCTACAAATCCTGCCATCGCAGAGTAACCAAGTATTGTCGATACCGCAATAGTTGCACCTATTAGCAGCGATGGCTTTGCTTCCGGCAGAATCACCTTAGTTATAATCTGTATTTTTGATGAACCCATTGCCTTAGCTGCCTCAATAACGCCGGCATCTACCTCTTTAAGTGATGATTCAACCAATCTTGCAACAAATGGTGCTGCCGCTACCACTAATGGAACAATCGTTGCATCTGAACCTATCGTTGTTCCGACAACCAGTCTTGTAAATGGAAGTATCGCTACCAGCAAAATCAGAAATGGTACAGATCTTACTATATTTATAATTGCACCCGATATAAAATTTACAATTCTGTTTTTACATATTCCTTTTGTATCTGTCACATATACAATTACACCAAGAGGAATACCTATTACATATGCAATTAACGTTGAAATCAAAGTCATATACAAAGTCTCGTAAACACCACTTTTAAGCAATTCTATTAGAGCTTTATCCATTTACCCCACCTCCTTCTTCATAATATAATCCATGTTCATCAAGATATTGTTTTATTCTTTTCTCTTTATCAGCTTCTTTTGGGATTTCTATGAGCATTTGTCCATATGCCTTGCCTCCGATATTTTCAGTATTTGCTCCCAAAATGTTAATCATTGTTTCACATTGTATGGTTAATGATGATACAACCGGCAGATAAGAAGACTGTCCCTCAAAAGCTATCCTTAATATTCTTCTGTCATTATATAAATATTTTACCCTGTCATCCGGCATAATAAGCCTTCTCGCTGTTGATGATTTAGGATTCAGAAATACATCTTTTACATTTCCTGCTTCTTCTATTACACCCTCACTCATGACTGCAACCCTATCACATATTTGTTCTACAACTTTCATTTCATGGGTTATTATTACTATCGTTACACCAAGTTTTTCATTTATTTCTTTTAGTAATCCCAGTATTGAACGTGTTGTTATAGGATCTAATGCGCTTGTTGCTTCATCGCAAAGCAACACGTCCGGTTTCGTCGCAAGTGCTCTTGCAATAGCAACTCTTTGTTTTTGTCCTCCTGATAATTGTGAAGGATAGGAATATTTTTTATCCACCAAATCAACCAATGCAAGCAGCTCCTCAGCTCTTTTTATTCTTTCTTTTTTTCCAACACCTGCAAGTTCTAACGGATAAACAATATTATCTAATACTGTTCTTTGTGAAAATAAGTTAAATTGTTGAAAAATCATTCCTATTTTTCTCCTGAAAACCCGCAACTCTTTTTCATTCGCTTCAGTAAGATTAACATTATCAAAAAATATATTTCCTTCAGTTGGATGTTCCAGTAAATTTATATGTCTGACTAATGTGGATTTTCCCGCTCCGGAAAATCCTATTATTCCAAATACTTCACCTTTTTTAATGTTTAAACTAACATTATTTACAGCAACTATTTCACCATCTTTTGAAAAAAACTTTTTACTGACATTCTCAAAACGTATCACACGTATCACCTTCTTTCAATTTTAGTATTTCCTACTTGTTTAGTAGGCTTTGCTTGTGAAAGGGATTATATCATTAGTTTATTATTTTGAAAACTTTACAATTCTTATTGCTTGTGATAAGTAGAATTTATATCTAGTATAGCTGTCGAAAAACAACTAGACCAAATGCGAAAAAACGACTATACTAGTATAGTCGTTTTTTCGCATTTGGTCCGTAGGTTTATACAGTTTACTACGTACTAAATTACACTTTTCTGTCTTTTAGTACGTAACCTACACTACTTAATTGCAAATTGTGGCGCATGCGACACAATTTGCCGTGTGAAAAATCATATACCAATATGATTTTTCACACTATATTCCTGCGTTTTTTTTATTACTTCGTGTAAGATTGTTAGATTTTTATCTATATTTTCTGATTCTAAAGAATGGTTGCATCCCTCATAAGAATACAATTTGATTCCCTGGTCTAAAGCTATTTTTTTCACATTATCCACATCCGACCACGGATCACTTTCACCGATAAACGCAATTACTTCATGCTGATTATATGAAAATGTTTCCTCAAGCGGAGTGTACCACACCTGTTTTGCATTTATCTTGTGCTCATATACATACTTTGCCAAAGCTACCGTACCTATACTCTTTCCAACAAAAATTACTTTGTCATATTTCGCAAAATTAATTTCTGCCAGCTGCTCCTCGGCCTGTAATGAAGCTATTCCTGCTGCCTTTTTTATCATTACTTTATCGCCTTTTATCTTTCCCGGCATATCACTGAATATGATATTTATTACTTCATATCCCATGCCCTGTAGTAATTTTGCGGCATAATATAATAGTGGCTTGTCCTTGTGATATCCGATACCCGGAAAAATCACTGCCAGTCTTTTTTCTGATTCATTTTTCATAGCAGTTCTTTCTCCCATTCCGCTTCCTTAAATCCGGTAAGTACTGTCCGGTCTGTAATTAGTAATGGCCGTTTTACAAGCATTCCATCCGTCGCTAACAGTTTTATCTGTTCGTCTTCACTCATATCCGGAAGCTTTTTTGATAATTGCATCTCTCTGTAAATCATTCCACTAGTGTTAAAGAATCTCTTTAAAGGTAAACCACTTTTTTCATATAGTTTTCTAATCTCTGTCTCATCAGGATTATTTTCTTTGATGTCAGTCATTTCATATTTAACCTTATTATCATCTAGCCATTTAAGAGCCTTTTTACAAGTTGAGCACTTGTTGTAGCAATATACTTTTATCATTTTTTTCCTCCAATTTTTATTTACAATTTTTTCTCCACGTAGACTCACTACACATTGAATCCCACAAATCTTTATTTTTCTCTAAGTTGTTCATATCTGTGAAAAAGCTGAGTAAATGAAGAAACTTTCCATTGATAAGTATTGAATATGTTTCTCCGTACATATTCACTCCCTTGTCGGTGAATGTGTATTTTACACCCTGTAAATTTTTTCCATCTATTGTTTTATTCACAAATCCATCAAATGAATAATTATATTTTTTAAGGTCACTTTTTACCTTACTCTCTAATTTGTTTTGATCTTCCATTGAACCAAAGATTTTTGAACTGAAGCTTAACGGATGACAACCTGTCTGAATCTTACAATCTCCATCAGGACTTACAATCACCTCTGCCGGCTCATAGTCTATATATAAATATTCCTTATTTCTTTGATGTGGAATATGTATATATTCCTCCGGAAAGACAAATTTTAAAAATGCACTTGCCGATATGTAACATCTGTTTTTTTGTTCACCCATTTTTATTACCTCGTTTTTCTAATTTTTCTTCATTTCTTTTTCTAAGTTCTATTTTATCCATATTATCAAAATTTTCAAGCATAATCATATCCTGCTTTTCACAATTCACATTCTTATAATATCTTCCGTGTAAAATATATAATATATTTGCTCTGTGAGCGTTATATATTTTTCTCTGGCCATTTTAAATATCTCACTTTTTTACATAATATATCGAATATCGATATTATTATCAATATTCGATATTGTAAACATAAAATAACCGCTTTTTATTGATTTTTGACACTATTGTGGTAAACTATTAAAGTATAACTATTTATTTAAAATATGAAATCGAAACGGAGGATTATTATGATTAGTGAAAAACGTGGAAGCTGGGGCTCCCGCTCCCAGTTTATCCTGGCTTCTGTCGGTTCGGCAGTAGGCTTAGGCAACGCCTGGCGTTTTCCGGGGCTTGCAGCAAAACATGGCGGTGGAGCATTTTTACTTGCTTACCTTTTAGCAATGCTGGCTATAGGTATACCTTTTCTAATGATGGAGATTTCAATCGGACGTAAGATGCATTGTGGTGTACCGGGTGCACTTAAAGGTATCAGAAAACATACGGAACCTATAGGCTGGTTCGCAGTATCGAATGCATTTGTAATCTCAGTGTATTATGCAGTGGTATTTGCATGGGTTATTCTGATGACATTTGCAAGCTTTAAATTCGCTAATATAACCGGCAATACTGAAAAAGCTTCGGGTATTTGGGCAGATTTAATCAAAACAACAGGAACTACATCCGGGTATAATACCATTTCGCTGCCGGTACTTGGATGCCTTATAATAGCCTGGGTTTTAATATACGCATGTATAAGAAATGGTACCGGAACGGTGGGAAAGGTCGTAAAATATACAGTATTTCTTCCAATCTTGTGCCTTGTAATTCTCGCTGTAAAAGGAATTGTGATGCCAAATGCAATAGCTGGAATTGCAAAATTCTTTATTCCGGATTTCTCTTCCCTGGGAAGTGCAGATCTTTGGATTGATGCAATCGGTCAGGTATTTTACTCACTTTCGATTATGATGGCAATTATGGTTGCATACGGTTCCTTCCTGTCAGAAGATGCCAATGTTGCTAAAGATTCCATTATCATTGCATTTTCAGATTTTGCCATAAGTATTCTTTCCGGTATCGTACTTTTTACGACGATGAGTGGAACCGGTCAGCTTAACAATATGACAGATTCCGGTATCGGAACTGCATTTATTGTATACCCTCAGTCTATCGTTTTGTTGACTGATAGTGGTATGGCTAATACAATATTTGCTTTTGTTTTTTATTTCTGCCTGTGCACGCTTGCAATTGATAGTGCATTTTCTATTATTGAAGGCGTATCGACCGCACTCTCAGACAAATTTAATCTGTCACATAAAAAAACTACTTTTTATTGTTGTATTGTTGCCAGTATTCTTTCTCTCTGGTTTACTACCGGTGGAGGGCTCGCATGGCTGGATATTGTTGATCATTGGTGTAATGCATACAGTCTGATTCTGGTAGGTATCCTTGAAGCTGTTACCATCGGCTGGCTTTTCAATCCGCTTAAGGTCTTGAAAGAAGTAAACCGCAATACGGTTGGTTTCAAAATGCCTGCATGGTGGTTTATGATTTCAATTAAAATTCTTTCACCGCTTGCGCTTACCTGTTTCTTTATCTGGAATCTTGTATCACTTATTAAAACCGGCGGTATTTACGGTGCAGAAAGCAATTATTCTCTATCTTCAAACATAATCGGTGGATGGATAATCATGGCTCTTTGTATAATAAGTGGATTTATAGTAAAACTTGTTGAAAAGTCTTTAGCAAAGAAAGGCTATACGCCGGATGAAAATATCTGGGAAGACACGGAAGATTAAACTAAAGACTGCTGCCTGTCTGATTAACAGGTGGCAGTCTTAAATTTTATTAATTTACTTCCACAGCTATTCCATTTTCATTTGCATACTCATATGCGTATGAGTTTTCACTACATATTATTTTAAGCTCAGGACATTCATTTAACACAGCATATCCCATATCTGAAACGCTATCCGGGATTGCTATACTCTTATTTTATTTCACCTTTTTCTATCATCGACAACAGAATGTATTATTTCTTCCGGCATATCTTTTAAAATATCATTATAAATTTGAGGATAAATCTTGTAATCGGATAATTTATCAATACTTATCCATTCTAATCCTTCTTCAGCAAAATCTATCACCCTATTACTTGCAATCTGCTGTTCTCCAATATCTTTCATAAGATAATAAAATGCCAGTTCATGATGCACCCCTTCTTCTGATTCAAAATAGACCTCTTGTACAAGAACTAATCTGTCTATTTCGACTTTTAATCCACTCTCTTCATATACTTCACGGATTGCTGCATCTGCTGATGTCTCTCCAATTTTCACAGCTCCTCCAATAGCATAATAGTATTTTCTTTTTTCGTCATGCACCATCAATACTTTTCCGTCTTTTATTATAATTGCAGTACCTCTGAATCTAAATTGTCCGGCTTCTGTCTTAAATCCTATATCATACATGAATTTTCTCCTATTACCTCTTTTGCATATTTTAATATTGGTAACTCTCTGTTTGCAACGAGTCTTCCCAATCTTGTCTCTGAACGCTTCTCATATTCTTTCACTGCTTCATCAAATTTAAGTTTTAGAGTTGATAAATTAAAATCTTCTATCTCTTCTTTAGTCAGCTGCTTTTCTCCAAAGTCTGTTATTCTACATAGAAAATAGTTATTTATGTTATGACGGTGAATCAAATTGTAATAATCACTTACCACCCCCAGCTTACAAATGATCTCCACACTGACTCCTAACTCTTCTTTTAGCTCTCTTTTAATAGCCGATTTTAATTCTTCCCCCGTTTCCACACCTCCTCCTGCTGTTTCAATAAGTATTGCTTTCCCAAAATCATCATTCCGTTTTGCTCTGACAAAGTAAAAATATCCTTCATCGTCAAACACTATTGCTCTCGCTATTTGTCTGTCATGATCTATGTATTCTAAGCTCCACTCGTTATCTTCCAAATTTATTAATAATTCTTTCATATTTACTCCTATCATTCTCAAACATAATAACGGTGCGTTGAGTTTTTTCAACGCACCGTAGTTTTTATTTTACTACTTTGTATGAAGAAATTGTCTTACTTACAACTTTCTTAGTATTTACATCCTTTACATATGCATATAAAATGTAGTTTCCTGCCTTTAAAGTTTTCCATACCAATGTATTCTTTGATTTGAATTCACCGGAATACACTATCTTTGTTGTTCCGGTCTTTTTGAATGCAAATCTGTAAGTATAATCTCCGCTTCCGCCATTTGCTTTAACAGTAAGTGTTATCTTTTTATTTACATAAGCTTTTCCGCTCTTCTTTGATGTCTCAAATGAGCTTATCTTTAACCTGCTGTTTACTACAAATTTCTTTAATTCTTTGCTTACTACTGTACCGCTATTATCTTTTACAGAAACAATAATGTTATATGTTCCCGCTTTTGTAAGCTTCCATGTTGCTTTATTTGATGTACTGTAGTTCTTTATAGTATGTTCTTTATCAGACTTCACTACAAATTTGTACTTAAGTGTTCCTGTACCACCTTTTGCACTAGCTTTTAATGTTACTGAATCTCCAACACTAACTTTACCGCTTTTACCTGAAATTTCTACATCTTTTATTTCAAGTTTTTTAGTTGTTTCTTCCTGCTTTGTTGTTGTCTCAGCCTGCTTTGTTGTTGTCTCAGCCTGCTTTGTTGTCGTTTCTACCGGTTTTGTTGTTGTCTCAGCCTGCTTTGTTGTTGTCTCAGCCTGCTTTGTTGTTGTTTCAGCCTGCTTTGTTGTTGTTTCAGCCTGCTTTGTTGTTGTTTCAGCCTGCTTTGTCGTTGTTTCTTCCTGTTTGGTCGTTGTCTCTTCTTCTTGTTTTTTTACCAGTTTTTTCTGAAATAGATTATACAATTTTTCATTTCGTTTATCTATGCTACAATATTCTTCCTGACGATTTTGATATAATCCCCAGTTCTGGTCATGGTAATCATGATAACTGAATCCTAAATGATATTTTTCAAAAAGATCCAACATATCTGAAACCCATTGGATTGCATTGTTTTCAGAATTAATTGTGGTGCAGGATGCTCCCACTTCTCCTACGTACATTGGCACATTGTTATCAATTCCAAACTGTCTGAATATACTCAGATAATAATCAAGATAATCTTTATTTAACGGATACAGTCTTTCTGCCTTTTTTGCCTGAATACCAGGATTAACCGTAGCAGTATTATCACAATCTATAAATTTAACATATGCACTAACCTTATATGAATAACCAGTTTTCATCACAAAGTTAATCATATCGCTCTTATATAACCTGTACGCTCCATTCTTTAAGCCGCTGATTTTTATACAGCCATTCTGGAAGTGTCCTTCTGCTGCATCATAACCATGACTGCCTCCGGTTTTATCGATATCCCATCCGCTAAACCCTGCTTTAGGATTTGAAAAATGATACACATTAACATCTCTTACATACTTACCATTTTCATCATATTCGCTTACAACAACATCATCCACCAGAATGGAACCATTCTCCCCATGACCTGCAGTACGCAGTGTCCAATAGCCGTAATTGAAATTTCCTTCATTTTTGCAAAGACCTGTTTCAATATTCTGCCATGAATCTGATGAAGGATCATATGTTGTCGCAACATCATAATAATCTTTTTTTTCAACTTTACCACCTCTCGGTATCGCAGTGGCATCCGTGTAGACATAATCAGGCTCATATGAACCATAATCCAGCCCTGTATGAGTTAATGCTCCCGGCTCATAATAATGAAATTCATAAACCGTATTACTATCATTGATTATTCTGAACGAACCGGTATCGCCCCAGACATAACTTGCCGTAGATGTAAATTTTCCGCTGGTATCTGAGTAATACACTGTACCATACGGACGTTCTACAAATAAAATGTGGTTATCTCCCTGAGAACGAATTGCATCTTTTAATTCTTCAATATAATCATAGTACTGATCCAAACAATAAGAATCCTCGTACTTTGTATCATTATATCCCTTAAGCATGAAGGGCTCATTTAACAGTCCATATCCCAACACTGCCTTATTATCTTTATATCTTCTTGAAATTTCTTTCCACAATTCTTTACATCGCTTCATATTATCTGCCTGCGGATTCCATAAATATGCACTACTCGTGTTCATGAAACCACCAGCCGGCACATGCATATTAATCAGGACTTTCATATCATATTTATCCGCCCATGCAATGTTTTGCGAAAGCCATTCAAAACCATCCTCTTTGTAGTTATAGTTATTGTCTTTGTCTTCAAAAAGATTGACATTGATATAATATCTTACACCATTAAACCCTAATTCTGACAATTCCTTGTAACTTTCCTCAGTGGCATAAGATTTAACCGGTTTAGTGGGATTATCCCATACTTTATTACCCATGCCCATACTTTTAATGACATATTCTTTACCGTTCTCGTCATACAATTTGTCTCCATCCACGTGAATCATGCCATGGGTATCCCCTGAAACAGTGGTGTCGGCCAACGCCTCCACCCTTTGACTAAATTGATAGTCGCAATGACTTCCTCCGACTGCCACGGCAACACCCAATACCAGGGCAGCAATTCTTTTCAATTTTTTCTTCATAGTTATAATCCGCCTTTCTGCGAAAGGCACCAATGTGTCATGAAACATGT
>CAMHLZ010000031.1 GCA_946186125.1 uncultured Lachnospira sp.
ACAAATGATATTGCACCGGAAGCCTCATAACAACCTACGGAAAGTAGAGTTATCCTTTCACAAGCTTCAAAAACTTCTTGTCATTCATCTGCTCGTTCGTGATATACTCCCCATCACGGAATAGCGAATACGTCGTGATCGGAGTCGGTGCATTCTGAGCATCTTCTCTGCTTTCAATTTTTACAGTCCTTAATGATATACCGTTCTTCTCAGCGGTTTCTTCCAGAACCGGTACATACTTTGCATTAAATGGGCACTGATTCGTATAGTAAAGAACATAACCGCTCTCATCTATGTGGGGATGTCTGGCACATTCCTTGAACACTGGTTTCTCAGTTCCTTTTTCAAACGGCAGGTACCATAGCTGAATCCCATTATCGGCCTCATCACAGATTTCAAATCCTTTATATTTCAGGAACTTCGGATCCGCCAGGAACGGCTTTTTCTTTGCTGCAGCAAGAATACAAAGTCCCTTTCTTCCCTTGGCCTTGCTGTCATCAATACATTCGGAAAGCAGATTGCTTGAATATCCATGCCCTTTGAAAGAACCGGAAACCCATAGGCAATCAATATACATATACCCAGGTGCTTCAATCGGATTCCAAGCATACTCCGCAGGAATATACTCTATGAAGCATTTTCCGCGCTCCACACTTTTCAGGAATACAAGTCCTTCATCAAATCTGTCCGCAAGCCATGACTTCTTCGACGATACCTGAACATCTTTATTATTGGAGATGGCACAGCAAATATGCTCTTTTTCAAGATTCTCCTTCGTAACTCTTATATATTCCATACCCTTAAGCCCTCCTTATCGGATGCCTGACCACAGTTTTCAGTTTCTCCGGTGCAACCTTCCTTGCATCGCTCAGATAAATCTCGTGGTGCATTCTCTGATCCGTAATATCAAGAACATATCCCTGCTCTTCCATAAATCTGTGCATAGCATCTACCGTAGCAGGCTCATCGTCATACGATCCGATATGCATACACTGCACACACAAGCCTTCATCATAGGTGAAAAATTCTACCTTTGAGAAATCCTGTTTCTTCTTAACCATCGCTTCCCGAACAGCCCAGTGAAAATCTTCTTTCGTCACAAAGTCAGGCAGGCGGATGACGGATATCCACTGGAAAGAATCCTTATTCGCATAATCTACACCAACCACGCCGTCCTGCCACCAGAATCCTTCCAAAGGCGGTACCACGTAATCAAAATATCCATCAATCTGATGGTCACCCTTTTTGCTCATCTTAATCGTAAATGCGATTCCATATAAAAGGCCTATAGCCTGTTTGTACTCGCCATCTTCATCGTTTGGATTGCCGCTGCCCCTGACCGCGATATAATTCATCTTCGGAACAGTGACGATAGACGGCGTGCCCTTCGGCATATAGAATTTTTTGTATTCCTTCTTGTAATCAAACGCCATATCCCTTATCCCTCCGTCAGATCTTTCATTTCATAAGGCTTATTCCATGAACCGATCTCAATAAGATTCCCCTCCGGATCCGCAATATAGCAGGTTCTCTGTCCTCAGGGCTCAAGCTCCGGTTCAAGCACGGATGTTGCGCCATTTTCCACAGCCTTCTTATATGCCGCATCCACCTCTTCAAATGTATCAACATACAGCGCCAGTTCAAAATGGCCGTTAAGCCCTTTGATATACTCATACCGTCGGCTTGTCATTTTCTCAAAGTCCTTCCTGCCATAAAGCAGAAAAAGTGTTCCGTCTTTCACAAGATACACATTGGAGGTATTCTCTGCTTCCTTGATCTCAAATCCAAGAACATCTCTATAAAAGCGGATCATCCTCCCCATATCCTCAACAAGTATTCCAAAGCCATCTAATCTCATTATGCTAATCCTCCATATATTTTTAATGTTTCCTCTGCATTCCTGCGGATAATGTCTCGTGCTTCCTTTGGTTCCAGCACCTCAGCCTTTGCCCCGAATGTCATAAGCCAGGTCACAAGGTTTTCCATATCCGTATAGTCAGCTGAAAAAAGCAGCCTTCCATCATCCATTTCCGTAAAACAACGTGGTCCGAACTCTTCGACCAGCCGCCACTTCATATCCGATGTGAAAATAGCCTTTACCTTAATCCCGCCCGGAAAAATCTTCTCATTCGACAAATCCGGCATAGGCGCATTCCGGCAGACAAATTCCTTATCAGTTTCTGCAACCCGATCCATACGGTTCAGCTTGAACAGTCTATAATCATTGCTTTCTAAGCACCATCCCCATACATACCAGCTTGACCATTGGAAAACCAGATAATATGGTTCTATCCTGCGGTTACTCTCACCGGACGGCGCATAATACTTAAACTGTATAAGGTGCCTGTTTTCTATCGCGCTCTGTATCACCTCAATCTTCGGAGCAAGAGATCCTTTATACCAAGATGACAGATCAATCAGCATAGAATCTCTGTCGCTGATGAACTCTGATGATCCTGTCTGGATTTTTTCCATCAGCTGACCATAATACTGACTTCCGCTTACACTATCAAGGCTTCGCAGCCCAGCAAGAATCATCTGCATATCTTTGGAAGTCAGAATCGTCCTGTCCATACGGTATCCATCCATGATGCTAATACCGCCGCCGGTACCCTGTGCAGTCCTTATGGGAATCCCCGCCTTGCAAAGATCTTCAATATCCCGGTTTATTGTCCTGCGAGATACCTCAAACCTTTCCGCCAGTTCAGGAGCCGTAGTCTTTTCTTCCTGCAGTAAGATCGACAATATCCCGATAAGCCTGTCTATTTTCATAATCTCTCACACTCCGTATATATCATAGCAAACTCAACATGACAACAGTATGTCATGTTTATTATAGCAGTTTAACTTTTTTTCGTAAATGAAAAAAACCTGCGAACATCAGGATTTCTCTCAATGCCCGCAGGCGGGGTAACGATTCGTTATTCAGTTTACACTCTTTTCACGAAGTCCAACGAAATCTATCCAATCCCGCTCTTTAGCCTTCCCCATCCAGCCGTTGAACTCTTACCGGACTTAACTTCCACAATGGTTACAAAGGTAAGCCGAAAACAAGAATTCTTTTCTTTGTTCTTGAAACCAAGTTCTTTAAAATTCAAGTTCTAAGACCGTACATTCTTTCGTAACACCATTTACCCATGCCTCATATTCATCTGGAGTTCTTTTTACAAATTCTCTCCAATCCTGTAAATCTCTTGTGTAAGTAATATTAGGAAACGCCTTGGCATCCAAATTTTCTAAAAGTCTATCCTGATAATTTTCTTCGCATACAATTCCGTCATATTTTTCTGCCAGAAGTTTTACCATTGTGGATTTTCCGGCATATGCTGTCCCATTAATAAAGTATACATTTTCAAACTTCATAACAATCTTACCACTCCCGTTTATCTTATAGACTTAATTATCATATCAATAATTTCACCGACAGCCTTTTTTATATCATTGCCTTCCCATCCAAGTTTCCAATCATCCTCTAAATATACATCAGAAACAACATATATACCCGTTGCTACACATTTTCTATAATTAGCTATTGTAAACAAACCAACACCTTCCATTTCAACACAAAGTGCTCCTTTGTCCCGATAATCCATGACTTGTCCCCACGTTTCCCTATAACCTGCGTCCGTTGTCAAATGAATTCCTCTCTTGTATAGAATTTCTGCACTTGTTATCATTTCTTCAATCTCGTTCGTCAAATCCTTCGATGAATGAATTATATCATAATCATATCCGTACAACCTTGCTACTGCAGTATCATTAAAAGCGCCGTCCGTAAGAATAATCTCTCCCGGAACTAATTCTGGTTGTAAGCCTCCGGCATATCCAACATGAATTAATTCTTTAACGCCTCCGGCAATTAAATCCTCCGCTTGTGTAGCTATCGCAGGCGAGCACATATGCCCTTTTATAAAACCAATGTTTTCATTTTTATTAAACACATACAGCTTCCCACCTAATGGATATCTATATTCTCCTACATTTCTTGACACCATTTCATCAAAAATGTCATCAGCAAGAAGATATACTCTATCCGGTATTTTGATTTTATCAATATCAAATCCAGCATTTTTTAATTCTACTCTGACAAGTTTCTTAGGATCTGTTAATGTATTATTTCTGTCCACTATTTTCTCCTTCAAATATCATTCGGCCTCTCAATAGTATCTTTTATATCAAAATTTATGTGTATCTTTTGAATATCCAAATTGTGTTTGAAACTTCTTATTGCACTTGCATATTCGCCATTTGTTTCTTCACTTTCCGGCCAGATTTTTAAGACAGCATTATCCAGCGAATATTCTTTTCCGCCGACAATTGCCTGAATATTCTCAGGAAACTCCAGTTGTCTCATTTCTCCTATACTATGCTATATGTAAAGACTTAATCAAAAAATCTACGACACTCTTTTGATATTGATCTTTTATGATATTTTCTTTGCTTTCTTCAATACTTCCATCAACAAAATATTTGCCGTTTTCTTTATTGATTGATAATGAATCAAGAGGCCATCCTTCAAATCTTTTTGATGAAGCTTTATCAATCATATAGAATAACCCGTTTTTTTTGAGCTGCCATATTGTCCATAAAACTCTGCCTTCATAATAGCAAAATCAGAAAATCTTTTTACCTTTGATGGATTTCTCGCTCTATAATCCCATACTTAGCCTTAACCTGTGCAATATACAGATTTGAAACTTTCATTCCATCATTATGCTCAGCCACGTATGCTTTGATTTCCTCATAGGTTGCCTTACTCTCCGCAGATGTCAAATCCAGTTCATCCATATCCAGTCACACATTCACATGATGCTTCGCTTCATGAAGTTTCGACAATAAGCATACCGTCTCGACATTTGCATTTTGTGCAAACATATCCACTGCACAGGCTCTTTCTACTCTGTAGCCGCTCGCCTGTAAAACTTCTAAATCTCTTGCGAGACTTGTCGGCTTACACGAAATATATACCATTCTGTCTACTGAATAATCTATTATTCTTTTCAGTGCTTTCGGGTGAATACCGTCTCTTGGCGGATCTAATACAATTAAATCAGGCTTTTCTTCTAAGTCATCTAAGACTTTTAATACGTCTCCCGCTATAAAATAGCAATTATTAAGTCCATTGCTTTCACTGTTAATTTTTGCCGCTTCTACAGCTTCTTCAACTATTTCAACACCCACCACTTTGTTCGCAACAGGTGCCAGTACCTGTGCAATTGTACCGGTACCGCTATACAGATCAAAAATTATTTTATTCTCTGTAGTTCCTATGTATTCTCTTGCTTTTTCGTATAATCTTTCTGCACCGCGTGAGTTTGTCTGAAAGAACGAAAATGTTGACACTTTAAAACAAAGTCCCATTATGTTCTCTACAACATAATCCCTTCCGTATATGACTTCCATTTTATCGCACTTAACCGCATCCGCAACAGAATCATTAATGATATGTGTTATTCCTACAACATTTCCTTCAAGTTCAAGAGCTAAAAGGTTATCTTTTAAAGCTGAAAAATCTATATCATTTTGCGAAGTTGTCACAAGATTGACAGTTATTTCTCCCGTAGTTGCAGATCTCCTTACAAGCAAATGCCTGAAATATCCTATATGTGTTATCTTATGAAAGTAACCAAGTCCACTTTCTTTTGCAAAATCCAATACAGTCGTTAGAATCTTATTATAGTCATCGTTTACAATCATACAATTATCAGTTGTAACGATATCATAAAAACTTTCTTTTTTATGCATTCCTAGTGATAACGGACCATCTTTATATTCATCTCCAAATGAATACTCCATCTTATTTCTATAATAAAATTCATCCGGACTTCCTATTATGCCTTCATAATCGTATGTATAATCTATAGCTTCATCCAATATATTATTAATAATTTGAGATTTTAATTCCAGCTGATTTTCATAACTGATATTTTGAAAACTACACCCACCGCATTGTCCAAAATGCGGGCATGGAGACTGACGGTCTTCTAAAGGAGATTTCTCCAGTATTTCCACAACCTTACCTTCCAATTTGCTATTTTTCTTCTTTGTCAGTCTAAACTGTATTTTTTGTCCCGGAACAGTTCCCTTTACTATAACTTTACTAACCCTGTCTTCTTCACATACATCTACAATTCCTTTTCCTCCGAATTGTGCCTGTGTAACTGTTCCTTCGTATATATTGCCTTTCTTCATTTTAACCTCATTCTTCATGTCATTATTTGTTCCTGCTTTGAATAGAAACCATTATTTTAAAACAGACCATACTATCGTATGGTCTGCAATGCTACCTTATTGAATAAGCTCAAATTATTCTTCATCATCTTCAAAGAAATCATCTTCAAATTCATCTTCGAAATCATCTTCAAAATCATCCATATAATCCGGAGTAAGATACTTATATAATCCATATGCTGCAAGCGCCAATACTAAAACGACTCCGACAATCGTAAGTATACACGTAAGATTACATTTCTTTTTCTCCTCTTTTTCCTGCTTTTTGAGCAATTCATTAATCTTTGCTATATTAGCACTATTCATCAAATTCTCTAATCTGTCCATATATGCATCCTTCCTTCCACTCATATAGGTGTATTATATCACATTAATCCATTTTTTACTACTTCTTTTATATTTTTTTCAATTTTGCAAAAGAAGCGAACATCTTCTTCACACCGACTTTATCAAAATTAACGGTTACCTCAAAATCTCTTCCTCCCTCAGCCACAGATACAACAGTTCCTTCACCAAACTTAATATGTTTTACCCTGTCTCCCTCACCATACTCTAATCCTGTTAGTTTTGTAACCTTAAATTGTCTCGGTTCAAAAGCTTTCGAATTAATAATCTGCCTTGCCGATGATGCCTGTGTAGGTCTGGTTACCCTTCTTTTTTCAGTCGGTTCAGCCTTTTTCATTCCGGTATCAAGTAATTCTAAAGGAATTTCTTTTAAAAACCTTGACATTTTACCGTACTGTATTTCGCCCCTGACCATCCTCTGTTTGGCACAGCTTATGTGAAGGTTATCCATCGCCCTTGTTATTGCAACATAGCAAAGTCTTCTTTCTTCTTCAATATCAAGCGGATCATCTGAAGAAATAGACATATAACTCGGAAACAGCCCGTCTTCCATTCCGCATAAATATACATTAGGAAACTCAAGACCTTTTGAACTGTGTACGGTCATAAGCACCACATAATCACTTTCCGGATCAAGGCTGTCTATATCTGCCACCAATGCAACTTCTTCTAAAAAGCCGTTTAGCGAAGGTTTCTCAGCCTTTAACTGATAATCTACCGCCTTTGTCAATAATTCCTCGATATTTGCAATCCTCTCTTTTGATTCATCTGTATTCTCAGCTTCAAGTTCTCTCACATATCCGGTTACATCTGTTATTTCATCTATCAGTTCCCTGACATTTATAAATTCGTTTTTTGTCCTTAGAACCTGTATCAAATCTACAAAAGATTTAACCTTTGCAGATGAACGTCCTATGTACTCAAGGCATTTTTCATCACGTGCCGCATCATAAAAGCTGATTCCCCTGCTGTCGGCATATTCCTGAATTTTATCTATACTGGCAGCTCCTATTCCTCTTTTAGGCACATTTATAATCCTACGCACTGCAAGATCATCCACACCGTTATTAACCGTTTTTAAATAGGCAAGGATGTCTTTTATTTCTTTCCTTTGATAGAAATTAATTCCACCGACAATTTTATACGGAATATTTTTTCTCATCAATGCCTCTTCAAGCAATCTGGATTGAGCATTTGTCCTGTACAGGCATGCACACTCTTTAAATGTTTTTCCATTTTCAACGTATTTTTTTATGCTTTCAGCTACGTATTCTGCTTCCTGCTGGGCAAAATCCACCATTTTAAATGTGATTTTTTCGCCATCTCCTCTGTCTGTCCATAATGTCTTTGATTTACGTTCGGTATTATTCTTTATCATTTCATTTGCGGCATTTAATATATTCTGGGTCGAACGATAATTCTGTTCAAGTTTTATTACATGTGCATCAGTAAAGACACTTTCAAAATTAAGGATATTTTTAATATTGGCACCTCTGAATTTATAAATGGACTGGTCATCATCACCAACCACACATAAATTTCTGTGTTCTTTAGCAAGCATACTGATAAATTTAAACTGAACCGTATTGGTATCCTGATATTCATCAACCATTATGTATTTGAATCTCTCTCTGTAATATTCCAGAACATCTTTATTGTTTTCAAACAATTCAACGGTTTTAACCAACAAATCATCAAAATCAAGAGCATTGTTATTTTTTAATTGTTCCTGATACAACTTATAACATTCTATTACTTTCTTTTTTGAAAAATCCCCCTGATTATCAATAGCATACTGTTCCGGTGAAATAAAATCATTTTTTGCTTTTGAAATCTGTGCAAGTATGTTTCTTTCTTTATAAACCTTTGTATCTACATTCAGTCTTTTAAAAACATCTTTCATTAATGACTTTTGATCATCTGTATCATATATTGTAAAATGATTTTCATATCCAAGTCTGTCGATATATCTTCTCAATATTCTTACACATGACGAATGAAATGTACTGACCCATATCTGATCCGAGCCAAATCCGACCAGATTCTGAACCCTTTCCTTCATCTCTCCTGCTGCCTTGTTGGTAAATGTAATAGCCATTATATTCCACGGCTGCACACCCTTTTCTTCTATAAGATAGGCTACTCTGTGCGTCAACACTCTGGTTTTTCCCGAACCCGCACCGGCTAATATCAGCAGGGGACCTTCAGTATGAAAAACTGCTTCTTTCTGCATATCATTTAATGTATCGTAAATACTACTCATCAGATTCCTCCAAGTTATTTTTTCCATATATTGTGCTTAATTTATTGCACATCCGGCTCTTTGTTACACAAAGAAACGTGTGAGAAATTATTCTAACATCTTTAACCATATCTGTCAAAACAACTTCTCACACTTGTTTTTTATCTTTATTCTGAACGTTTATTTAACCTAACTTTGTTCCACAATTAGAACAGAACTTTGCACCATTTGTAGCAGTACCACAATTCGGGCAGAACTTAGGCACCTGACCGTCTCCTGCAGGTGCTGCCTGCTGCTGCATGCCCTGGTTCATTGTTCCAGCCATTGAATTCATCATCTGCTGTCCCATCATCATACCCATCTGCATACTTGCCATGGTGTTCGCCATATCTCCGGACGCATTTCCCTTTGCCATACCTTCAGCCATCTGCATCTGCATGTGCTTATTAACGTCACCCATCATGCTTTCTGACGCAGCCTGCTCCTGCATCTTTCTGACGCTGTCAGGATAACTGAAACTCTCAATGTTAAATGCCGTGATAGTTATTCCAATCTGAGATATCTCCATATCCAGATCAGTCTTAATACCATTTCCGATATCATAAGCATTTGCCTGAAGATTGAACATGTCTTTTCCTTCTTTTGTTATCCATTTCATCAAAAGCTGATCCACTTTAGTGATAACTCTTTCTTTTACGTCATCAACGGTAAACTGCTTCTTTACTCCGGCAACCTTGTCTATCAACGCAAGATAATCATCAACCTTACATGTAAATGTACCAAATGCTCTGATTGGCATTCCTCCCGGCAATCCCGGTGCAGGTATGCTTATTGCATTTTTTGTACCCCATTTTATAATAAATTCCTTTGTATTGACAAAGAGAACTTCTGCTCTCATACCACTGTTAAAACCGAATTTAAACCCTTTTAATGTAGATAAAAAAGGTACTATCTGTGTTTCAATATCAAAGCTTCCTTCATCTTTAAAGATTCCTTCTACTTTACCGTTAAACATGAATATTGCATCCTGTCCGGCACGAAGAATAAGTTTACTTCCTTTTTTTATCTCATCATTGTTCCATTTATAAAAAATGACGTCATCTCTGTTCTCGTTCCACTCAACAACATTTGCTAACTGTCCGCCAAAAAGTCCCATTACGAATCCTCCTGATTTATATTATTTGCCCATCTGAGCCTTTAATGCTGCTAATTCATCATCTACGGCTGAGCCGGCAAGATCTGCTTCTGTGTCATACTTGCTTGCAAGATCATTAATATCTGCCTCTGCTGAAGACTGGTTAAGCTCTGCCATGGCATTAGCTTCATCAAGCATTTTATTTGCTTTTGCTTCCATCTTACTGAATGCTGACATATTATTCTGCGCACCTGTGTAGCTTCCGCCAATCTCAGCCATTTTTTTCTGAGTCTTGGCAACCGCCATCTTAGCCTTAATTGAATCTTTTCTTTCATTAAGATCAGCCATATCTTTTACAAGCTTATCATGCATCTGGCGCATCTTAGTTGCATTTGATGCAGCTATATCATATGACTGCTGTAAACTCTCCTGTTTCTGAACAAGCTGATTCTTTTTAGTAAGAAACTGTTTTGCATCAGCATCATTACCTGCTGCAACAGCTTTTTCTGCGTACTGCTGGAACTTATTAATCTCAGCCGTACATTCATCAAGTTCCCTCTTACATCTCTGTTCCTCTGCCATAACCGAAGCCGTCTCTGCTTTTACCTTGCCAAGATCACTTTCCATGTTTCTTAAGTACTGGTCAATCATCTTCTCCGGATCTTCTGCCTTATCCAACAAAGCATTGATATTAGCAGACATAATGTCCTTAAATCTTGTAATAATTCCCATAAAAAAAATCCTCCATCTTTCTGTAATAATTCTAATTATACTACCTTTTTTAACAAAAGTCACTATCATTTTTATTCTTGTAAAGCCACAACAAATGATATATAATGTAATATTATATGTATTTTTTAAGAAAGCAGGTATATTAATATGTCCATTAATACTCAAAAATTGATTGATGAACTCATAGATAATATTAGTATTATTAATTCAGAAGAGATTCCTTCAATTGATTTATATATGGATCAGGTTACTACTTTTATGGAAAAACACCTTAGCAGCTCAAAACGTTATGAAGATGATAAAATTCTGACGAAGACAATGATTAACAATTATGCCAAGAATCATCTTCTGCCTCCCCCTGATAAAAAACGTTATTCAAAAGAACATGTTATTATGCTTATTTTTATTTATTATTTTAAAAATATTATGTCAATTAATGATATCAAGACACTGTTAGGACCTCTCGCAGATAATTATTTTAAGAGTTCACATGACAGTTCCCTTGAGGATATATATGACGAGATATTCAGTCTTGAAAAGGATCGTCAGATGAATCTTTCCGAAGAATTGTCCAAATGTCTTGAGCAATCATGTAACGTATTTTCAGACCGCAAAGAGTCTGACCGGGATTTTTTACAATTGTTTTCTCTTATATGCATATTAACATACGACACATATATCAGAAAGCAGCTTATAGAAAAAATTATAGACGAAATTTCAAAAATGACTAACTCTGATAAATAAAATTATACCGGACGAAAAACTGCCCGGTATAATTTTTGATTTAATTATCATTTAATCTTCCAAACACCATATCATAACCATCGTTACCATAATTGAGTGATCTGTTCACCCTGCTTATCGTAGCAGTAGATGCACCTGTCTTTTCTGCAATATCATGATATGTCTTTTTTTCTTTCAGCATTTTTGCCACCTCATATCTTTGCGATATGGAGAGCAGTTCATTAACAGTGCATAAATCCTCAAAAAAGCAGTAACACTCTTCCTTGTTTTTCAATGTCAAAATGGCGTCAAATAACTCATCAACCGCCTCTGTATGTATCTTATCTGTCATAAAACATTCATATCCTTTCCATTCCATGAAAACAGAACATTTTTCTGCACTAATAGTTTATCATACTAAAGCACTAAAATCCAGTGTTTTTATATCTGTTTAAAAATGTTTTTAATTTTTCAGGATAATAATTCAATACATATTCATCCGGGAATCCCACTTCTCTGATAAATTCAAGAGACTCTTTGTTTTTTCCGACGTTATTTATGCTATGTGCATCACTGTTAATGCAAACCGGATGTTTATTATATTTACAAATATCAAGGATTTTTTTTATATTTTCCCTTGCATTAATCCTCCACGGACAACCCGTAAGCGAATTATTGTTAATTTCCAATAATACATCATTTTCCATGGCCGCACTTATAACTTTTTCGTAATCAACCGGTATGTTACCATCATCCAAATGACCTATAATATTAACAAAAGGATTTTTTATTGCACTAATTACGGCATTTGTATTTTCTTCAATATTTCCCGGCTCATATCCTATTCCAATATGGATGCTGGCAATACACAAATCTAATTTTTGCATTATCCGCTCATCTAAATCTACTGTTCCCTTGAAATCCAATATATTTAATTCTGCACCAAATAATACTTCTATATCGCCGTAATCCCTTTTCTTTTCAGACAATTGTTCAAAATATTCTTCAGAACAGGTCCCGGGCATACGTACTGAATGCTCTGTTATTCCCAATAGCGTAAGTTTCTTTTTTCTCGCCTCTTCCACCATCTCTTCAATTGTATTTTCAGCATGGCCGCTGGCAACCGTATGTGTATGTAAATCTGTACTATAATTCATATTTTTCCTTTCAATTAAAAAGGCGGGTTACAACAATCTGTTTTCATCAGCTTATTGTAAAACCCACCATATCTCTTAACTCATTCTACTTCAAAGTGCTTATATTAATAACTTTGCTATATTTACTGTAAACCTTCTTACCGTCAGTCTTTACGTAACTTCTTACTCTTACATAATATTTTGTCTTTGCCTTGAGTCCGCTTATAATCTTTGTTCCTTTCTTAACAGTAATGTTTGCAGTCTTTGCTCCCGCGAAATTCTTCTTTACCGAATACTGAACTTCATATCCAGCCACATTTGAATCTTTCTTTACCGTAACAGAAATCTTCTTCTTCAAGCCTGATACCTTCGTTACAACCGGTTTTGAAAGTTTAACATCTGCCTTGCCGCTCTTCTTCCATCCGGCATATAATGTCTGCTTAGAAGCTGTCTTTAAAACTGTAGAAGCTGTTACTTTCTTTCCGTTTTTCTTCTTTGTGAACCATCCGGTAAACTTATATCCATCTCTTGTAGCTGTAGGTAATTTACCATATTTCTGACCATATGTTACTTTAATACTTGACTTTGATGTCTTACCACCATTCGCATTAAAGCTTACTGTATATTCCTTTGCAACCCATACAGCACTAACTGTTAAATCTTCAGTAACCTCATCAAAGTCTTCATCCCATTGTAAATCGTATCCTTCTTTTTCGATATCCGGTGCTTCAGCATATTCTCCACTCTGAACTTCCTGCTCTGAAATCACATCGTCACCATCCATAAAAATTACTGTATACGAGTCACTATCATCATCGCTGTCATCCCAGTCTTCGTCATCTGTGTCATCGCCGTCATCCCAGTCTTCGTCATCTGTGTCATCTGTGTCGTCGCCCCAGTCTTCGTCATCTGTGTCATCTGTGTCGTCGCCCCAGTCTTCATCGTCTGTGTCATCGCCGTCATCCCAATCTTCATCATCTGTATCGTCGCCATCACCCCAGTCTTCATCATCTGTGTCGTCGCCATCACCCCAATCTTCGTCATCTTCATCTTCTTCATCATCGAAGTCATCTTCATCTTCAACCCATTCGCCGGTATCCTCGCTCCATTCATCTTCAGCTTCATCAGTACTGCCAACGTTTCCTACCTCAAGTTCGCCTACTTCTGTAACTGTTCCCTCAACAAAATCCTCATCTTCTTCGAATCCATCCAAATCTTCGATAACGTCCACATCCGTCATGTCATCTCCAAATGCTCTGATACCACAAATCCCCGGGCAGGCAAGAATTGCTGCCAAAGCCAACGCTGCACCTTTTAAATATACCTTTCTCATTCCCATCATCCTTTCTCATAAACTAAGCATTATACTATACAAATTTCGCCAACATTGTACACTTTTTTTCAACCTGTATACGCTCATTATTCTTAGTATCGAATTTTATTATGTTTTTTGTGCAATTTGCACAATTCAATATTGTATTATTTCGTTTCGTTTGTGATTTTATTATATCATACTTAGTGTTACTGTCAATATACTTTGTGATTATTTTTAGAATTTGTAGCATTATTTTATTTTTTTTTAATAAAAATAGCTGTCCTCTGACAGCTATAATAATTCTTTCAATTCTTCTATCTCAAACCCGTAATCTCTATTGCAGAAATTACAATGCATTTCTATCTTTTTTCCATCATTTATCATATCCTTAAGTTCTTTCTTTCCAAGGCTTATAAGTGCTTTCGTCACCCTTTCCCTGCTACAGTTACATCTGTATGCCGTTGGTATGGTATCGTTTATCTTGAGTCCAAGCTCACCTGTCACTTCCTGAAGTATATCTTCCGGCGTCATCCCACGTTCCATTAAATTAGTCACTGAATCAAGTTTTTCTATCTTCTTCTCTAAAAAATTTATTACTTCTTCTGATGCAAACGGCATAAGCTGTAATATAAAACCACCCGCCTGCTTTACTGTATTATCTTTTTCCATCAACACACCAAGTGCAACCGCTGAAGGAATCTGTTCAGAAGATGCAAAGTAGTAGGTAAGATCCTCTGCCACCTCACTGGTTGTTAAACTCACCTGACTTGAATATGGCTCTTTCATTCCTAAATCTTTTATAACAGTCATGGTTCCATATCCTATGGCACCGCCTACATCAAGTTTTCCCAGATAATTAGGCGGTATTACTATCTCTGGGTTTCCGACATAGCCTTTTACATTTGCATTTGAGTCAGCGGTAACTGTTATTCCGTTAATAGGGCCGTCACCCTTCATCATAACTGTAAGTATATCTTTCTCGCCCTTCATCATGCTTCCCATCATTGCCGCACCTGAAAGTAATCTTCCAAAAGCCGCTGTAGCTACCGGACTTGTGTTATGAATCTGTCTGGCTTTTTCTACTATCGAGGTTGAATGTATTGCATACGCTCTTATCTGTTCATCGGCTGCCGTTGCTCTTACTATATAATCTTTCATCTTTATAAATACCTGCTTTCTTAATTTCTTTTGCCATGATATACATGCGTTCCGTTTCATGTGTTATTTCATTATCGTTAAAAGCTTCTACTGCTCCTATAAATTGCATGCCCGCCTGCTCAATCAATTCTTTAATCTCACTTACCGTATATCCTTTTTGATAATGTGTCTCTTCGTATCTGTCATATTTTCCATCAGAATCTTCAATGTATAATGTTATATCATACTCATTAATATTCTCACTTTCGTCGAACCAGTTCTCCCAAATAAAACTTCCGTTATCCCTGTTTTCTGCGATTATGCCGTCTCCCATTCTTTTATATTTGTCGATTGTATTCATGTCAAATATAAACATTCCGCCTATATCAAGATAGTTATTCACCAGTTTGAATACTTTCAGAAGTTCCTCCTTATCGGTAATATAATTTAATGAATCACATACACTGACAACGGCACGAACAGTACCATATAATTCAAATTCCCGCATATCCTGGTTAAGATAAAGAATATCATGTCCGGATTCATCTCTTTTTTCAATCGCAATTCCTAACATCTCTTCTGAATTATCTATTCCTATCATGTCGTATCCCGCTTCTGACAGTAATTCGGTCATACTTCCTGTTCCGCAGCCAAGTTCTAATATTATTCCATCTTCTATTCCTGCTTCTTTTAATTTGCCAATCAGATATCTGCTCCACTCTTCGTATGGCACATTATCCATAAACATATCATATACCGAAGCAAATTCATTATATGAATCCATTAATATTTCCTTTCGTTTCTATATTTATCTTAAAACCATTGTTATAGTATCAGTTTTTAATATGAAATGCAAGGTTGATTATTCTTAGTTTTTAAATTATACTATAGTGGTCAGATATTTGAATAGGAGTAAAAAATTGAAAACAAATTATATTTATTCACAAATAAGAAAAATTAGTTTTGTTAATCTTATCGTTCCGTTACTGGTATCGGTGGTTCTGATTATTATTTTTTTCCGTGTACCTTTCAGGGAGATTATTGCACCTAATCAACTCTATACGGCTGAAGATATTGATTCTGTGTATGCTTCTGACGTGCGGTATATTAATATTTCGTTTGATTCTTTGTATTATACCGGTTACGATTATATAAAAAACGGGCACATAATTGGATATTACTATTACTGTCTTAATGATAACACATGTACTTTTGTTCTGGTTAATTCAGAAAAGATTAAGACACCAAAAGATGTTATTAAAGGTTATTCTATGAAAGCTTCTCTGGAGAAACAGAATAACCTTATTAAACAAATGATATCTGATTTTTCAAAAGACCTTAACTGGACGGCAGACGGTATGCTTTCCGTAAGTTCTGTCTGCTACATTAACGAACTTGGATATAAAACTTACCTGTTTTTGTTTCTTGGAATATTTATGTTAGTATTGTCAATACTGCTTATTCGCTATATTGTTTCGAATATTATGTATATGATATTACCGGGTCTGTTTCCTGCATGCAGCAAATTCAAAAGAATCAATGGCGATTTAAAATCACTTATGCGTGTAAATGCTGAATTGAATAATCCGGATTATATACTGTGCAGAATGAAAAATATGATTTTTACAAAACATTATTTTATTTTTATGAATTATGCTAACCTTGATATAATCCCTTTGGACAAAATTGATGAGATACATTATTATACTCTGTTTCATAAGTATATTTATTCAATTCATTTTCATTGTGCCAATAAAACAAAGATACACCTGCCTTATATCCGCAGGAAAAATTTTAATGACTTTTTAGAATACATGGATTCCATCGGATTAACAGTAAGCAAATCAAGTGCTCACTCTAAAAAATCAAATAATACTGCCTAAAAAAGAGTTCGCACAAATGCGAACTCTTTTTTTATCTTCCACAACAATGTTTGTATTTTTTACCGCTTCCACACGGACACGGATCATTTCTTCCAACTTTTGCACCCTTAACAACTGTATGAGAGTTTTTCTGCTCCTTATACAATTCTTTTCTTCTCTCTTTGGTAAGAAGGTCGTCCCACTGTGGTAATGTGTATAACCACTCTGCTTTTGCCTCTACCATATTCTTGTATAAAAGTTCTTTGTCAAAGTGAAGACTAACATTCGTATCCTCCGTCATAGAGTCTATCGGATTTTCTTCAACCAGACTGTCATTAATTCCATCTAAGAATCCTACCATAATAAGTAACTCTGTATGATATTTTTCAGCTAATTCTTTTACTGTTCCACTGACAACTTCATCCGGATTAGCTAATATTTTTTCATATATTCCTTTTTCGATATTAAAATAATTAGCCCAGAAACGATTACTCTCCTGCTGACTTTTCTCAGCTGAATAAGCAATACCACGCCATGTCTCCAATAAAGTTAATTCCTGATTCTCTGCCATTTTTCTATCCTTCCTTTGTTGTATAGTTTTATAACTACAGACAGTATATACTATTTCAATGAATATTTCAAACTATTTCTTAAGAAATTCTATGTATGCATTTTCGCTTATCGGTCTTGAATAGTAAAATCCCTGTAAAAAATCACAGCCTATATTTATCAGGGTTTCGGCCATCTCTTTTGTTTCCACACCTTCTGCCACAATTTCAAGTTCAAGACTCTTCATCATAGCCACGGTATATTTTAATATCTTAAATGCTTTTTCATCACTCATGGCTGACCATACAATGCTTTTGTCTATCTTTACCATCTTAAAAGGCAGCTCTATAAGATAATCCGATGTCGAGAAACCGGTTCCATAATCGTCCATCGAAAATTGGATTCCCTTAGACAGCAATTTGTTCATATTCGAGATTAACATCTCATTGTTCACAAAGTCAGCTGTCTCTGTTATTTCAAGATTAAATGCCGAGTATGGCAGGTTGTATTTATCGATTATGCTAATCAGCTTTTCTGCAAGGTTTGCCTGCATACACTGGACAACTGATAAATTAACCTCTATGTATTCTATACCGTGTTTTTCTGCACTTCCCGATGCTAAAAATTTACATACCTTTTCAAATACAATTTCTCCTAACTTTAGTATTTTACCGTTTTTCTCAGCTATAGGGATGAATTCCTCAGGACTTATAAATCCTAAATCACTGTCAATTAGTCTTACTAATGCTTCTGCCGATGAGAATTTTCCCGTCTTAACATTTTTTATTGGCTGATAATGAACGGTAAATCCATCGTTAGTTATAGCCTGGCTTATAAGGTGGGATATTGCAAGCTGTCTTTGCTTTTTCGTGAGAAAATCTCTTCCTATACACAATGTACCTTCGTTCATAAGGTCTCTACTTTCTGTAAATGCATAATCTATAACACTTGCCAGTTCATTGGAAGATAACACGGCATCCGGATAATTAACATAGCATATTAACGGAAGCATTGTCATATTAATCTCCGAAACGGAAATCTGCCCTGCAAATTCTTCCCATAATTCTTCCGTAATCATTATTACGTCATCATGATATGTGATAATTCCAAATCGTACATCACCTAAATAAAATAATCTCTTTTTACGGCATCTTTCACTTAATCTGCCAGCAATATGTATAACCAACTCCTCCACATTTTCATTACCAAATGAATCTTTAATGTATTTAAATCCGTCAATCTCTACTATTATACTTGTAAATTTTTTTCTGTTGCTAATGGCAATATCAACTGTTGAATAAAATGATTTGGCGTTACTCATTCCTGTAACCGGATCCTTATATATTTCAGGATTTTGTATCGATAAGAATACCAGAAGCAACGATACGGTACTGGCATAATTTGTCAGAAGAATGTTATCTATGTACATCTGTATAACAACGCACACAAAGACAAAGCAGATAAATGAATATACCGCTATTCTTTGTGACCTTATGAGGCGGTATCTGTTCTTGATTGTTATTATAAGACACGCCATAAATGTCATATATGCTATAAAATACAGCAATGCGACTATCGGTCCTCTTGTATATACACCATCTTCAAAATAAAATACAGCTTTGGTCATGCCCGTTGTGAAAATTATAACGGTATAAAATATAACAACACAATAAAACCAGATTTTTTCTATCTTTCTGGTATCCCTGCCGTTTAATAACGATAAAATATACATATATAACAAAGGCGATATTAAATTTTCGCTATAATAATATATCATTGAAAATAAATAGCCGGCCCATACCGGAATTTTCCCTTGTTCAACAGGAACATACGTATAAACCGTGACCAAATCAAATACTGTTGCAACAAGATTAAATATCAGCATAAGCAAAAAATAAACCGATGATTTATCTTTCTGTCTGAACAGTTTATTCGTATATCCAAAAATAATTATTTCCATTATAATGGCTGCTATGTCATAATGTGTAACCCACTGCATTTTATTCACCAAGCCTTATTTTCTGTTCATATCTACTGAGTTGTAATCATAATTTTCCAGATTCTCGTTAATTTTTCTGTCGTCCGCATTTGCTAAGAGTGTTTGTCTGGCTTTTTTTGACTCGTTTTCTCCTTTATGTGAACTTGGTCCTCCTACACATCCTCCTTCACATATCATTCCTTCTATAAAATCTTCGTCTATTCTTCCAAGTTTCATAAGCATTAAGGCTTTTTTACACTCAACCGCACCTGCGCATTTCATGACATTTATATCGGCGTTTTCTCCTGATTCTTTTAGGCTTTCTATAACTGCTTCTGTTACTCCTCCGGCATTAGCAAATTTCTTACCATATACGCTTGATTGTTGTAATTCTTCCGGAACAGGTTCAAGATTTACTTCTTTTGCTTTCATTATTGCCCTGATTTCTCCAAAAGTCAGTGCCAAATCAGCATTGTCTTTAATATTATGATCATGAGCTTCGCTTTTTTTCGCAATACACGGACCTATAAATACTGTTACGGTTTCCGGGTCTTTTGTTTTAATCAATCTCGAAACGGCGCACATTGGTGATATTGTATTTGACATATTTTCCTTTAACTCTGGAAAATGTTTTTCTATCATATTTACAAAAGCCGGACAGCATGAAGTTGTCATCTTCTTACCTTCTTTATATGCTTCTGCCCATTCTTTAGCCTCTGCACATGCAGTCATATCTCCTCCAAGTCCGACTTCAAACATGTCGTCAAATCCGACTTTTTTAAGAGCAGCACTCCAGCTTGCCATCGTAATATCATTGCCAAACTGTCCCTCGCTTGCAGGTGCAAGCATCGCAACGACTTTTTTATCAGATTTTATGGCATTTATGACATCAACTATATCAGATTTTGATGCTATTGCTCCAAACGGACACGAATGAATACATTTTCCACATCTGATACATTTATCCATATCTATTTTACATATCATGTTTTCATCCATGGTAATTGCATCAACCGGACAGCTTTTTTTACAAGGTCGTACTAAATCTGCAATTGCGTTATAAGGACATGCTTTTGCGCATGCACCACATTCTTTACACTTTGCAGGATCTATATACGACCTGTCTCTGCCCATCGATATGGCACCAAATTTACACGCATGCTGACAGGCTTTTCCCATACATTTTCTACAATTGTCCGTTACTACATATCTCGATATTGGACATCCCTGGCATGCTGCCGTAATCATCTGTACTATGTTATCATCTTTTGTTCCATCAGGACATTTTCCTGATGCAAGATTGATTCTCTGTCTTATTATTTCTCTTTCTTTATATATACAACATCTGAATATTGCATGTGGTCCTGGTATAATTTTGTATGGTAATTGTTCTTTTTTTTCTTCTAATTCTCCCGCAAATGCCAGTCTGGCCACCTGATATAATACTTCATGTTTTATTTTTAAAATTGTTGCATCATTTGTTATCATAACAACACCACCCTTGTAAAAAAATGGCGACCACCTTTCGATGACCGCCACTTTGCGACTATAATTATTTCTTTGCTGCTGCTTTTATCTGCTCTGTCAAAAGCGGAACAATCTTATTCAAATCTCCTACGATACCATAATCAGCTACGTCAAAAATCGGAGCTGTATCATCTTTATTGATAGCAATAATGATATCTGATTCTTCCATACCTGCAGTATGCTGGATAGCACCTGAAATACCGATTGCAAAATATACCTGTGGACGAACAGTCTTTCCTGTCTGTCCTACCTGTAATTCCTTTGGCTTCCAGCCATTATCTACAACCGCACGCGAACAGCTTACTGTTCCTCCGATTGCTTCAGCAAGATCCTCTAATAATTTGAAGTTCTCAGCACTTCCAACACCTCTACCACCTGATACAAGAATCTTTGCATCCATGATATCTACAACGTCTGTAACTTCTTTTACGATTTCTAATATTTCAACATATTTATCATTAGGTGTAAATCCAGGATTGTATTCGATAACCTCTGCCTTAGCACCTTTCTTTGGCTCAATCTTCTGCATAACACCTGCACGTACTGTAGCCATCTGTGGACGGTTGTCAGGGCATGCAATTGTAGCTATTGTGTTTCCACCAAATGCAGGACGAGTCATTAATAACTGATTATGCTTCTGCTCTTTTCCAGGGATTGGGTTGATTGGGAAATCTCCAATCTCAAGTACTGTACAATCAGCTGTAAGACCTGTTGCAACTCTAGCTGAAACTCTAGGTCCTAAATCTCTACCGATTGCTGTAGCACCTACAAGCATAATCTCAGGCTTGTACTCATTTATAACAGATGCAAGAGCGTGTGTATATGGCTCTGTTCTGTAATCCTTTAACTCAGGATCATCTACAACGATAACTCTGTCTGCACCATATTCAGCTAACTGATCTGTAAGACCTTTTACATCTGAACCGATTAATACTGCTGTAACCTGTGTATCTAATTTGCCTGCTAACTCAGTTGCTTTTCCAAGTAACTCGAAAGCAATGCTGCTGATTTCGTTATCAACCTGCTGAGCATAGACAAATACACCTTTATATTCTTCTAAATTCATTTTTGTCACCACTCTTCCTTTCCAAATTTACACTATATGTTTCTCTAACAACTTGCTCATGATGTAGTTTGCTGCTTCATCTGACTCAAGTGTAACTTTTTCACCAGCACCTTTTCTAACTTTATCTGATGCTTTAGCGATTTTTGTAGGAGAACCTTTAAGACCAAGATTTGAGTCATCAACATCTTTTAGGTTATCTCTTCCCCAAACTGTAATCTCTGCATCATATGCATCAAAGATTCCGCCCGGTGTCATATAACGTGGCTCATTTAACTCTGAAAGAGCTGTGATAAGGCAAGGCATTTTAGCCTTAACCATGTGATATCTGTCTTCATACTGACGTTTTACTATTACGCTGTCGCCTTCAATTTTGATATCTTCTGCATATGAAATTACAGGGATTCCAAGATGTTCTGAAATCTGTGGTCCAACCTGGGCTGTATCTCCGTCGATAGCCTGACGTCCTGTAATGATTAAATCATATTCAAGATTTCTGATTGCACCTGCAATTGTAGTAGATGTAGCCCATGTATCTGCTCCACCTAAAACTCTGTCTGTTACAAGGATTCCATGGTCAGCACCCATAGCCATAGCTTCACGAAGCACTTCTTCTGCCTTTGGAAGTCCCATTGTTAAAACTGTAACATCTACATCATCATATTGATCTTTAATTCTAAGTGCTGCCTCAAGTCCGGCTTTATCATCCGGGTTCATGATTGTTAACATTGCAGCTCTATCTAATGTTCCGTCCGGGTTGAATTTAACTCCACCCTTTGTATCAGGAACCTGTTTAATACAAACAACGATTTTCACTGTTATTCACTCCTTATATATTCTAATTTTCTGAACTTTTATATTACTTTAAAAGGTTTGCTGAAATTACCATTCTCTGAACTTCGCTTGTTCCTTCGTAGATTTCTGTAATCTTAGCATCACGCATCATACGCTCAACATCGTATTCTCTGATATATCCATATCCACCGAATAACTGAACAGCCTTTGTAGTAACTTCCATAGCAACCTCTGCTGCAAAAAGTTTTGCCATTGCTGCTTCTACTGAATAAGAAGTCTTATGGTCTGCCTGATACTGTGCTTTCTTCATAGCAGCCTTATATACTAATAACTTAGCTGCTTCTACCTTTGTAGCCATGTCAGCAAGCTGGAACTGTGTATTCTGCTGAGCTGCGATTGCACGTCCGAACTGCTTTCTTTCTTTAGTATATTCAATTGTACGCTCTAAAGCACCCTCTGCTATACCAAGTGCCTGTGCTGCGATACCAATACGTCCACCGTCAAGTGTGTGCATTGCTACAGGGAATCCTTTTCCTCTAGGTCCTAATAAGTTATCCTTTGGAATTCTGCAATCCTGGAAAATTAATTCATATGTTGCTGAACCACGGATACCCATCTTCTTTTCTTTTGTTCCGAAAGTGAATCCCGGTGTATCTTTCTCTACGATAAATGCAGAGAACTTCTTAACCTTTCTTCCTCTCTTATCTTCTACAACATCTGTATATGCGATAATGATATATATATCAGCTTCTTTACCGTTTGTGATGAAACATTTTGAACCATTTAAAATCCATTCTCCTGCTTCTTCATCTAATACAGCCTTAGTCTGAACACCCTGAGCGTCTGTACCTGCTCCCGGCTCTGTAAGACCGAAAGCTCCAAGCTTTTCACCGTTTGCCAAAGGTACAAGGAATTTTTCCTTCTGTTCCTGTGTTCCGTATGTCTGAATAGGATCAGCACAAAGTGATGTGTGAGCTGAAACGATAACACCTGTAGTACCACAAACTTTTGAAAGTTCCTCTACACACATAACGTATGTCAAAGGGTCACAACCCTGTCCACCAAATTCTTTCTCAATTGGAATACCCATGAAACCATATTTTTTCATTTTATCAACAATAGCTGTTGGGAAATGTTCTGTTTCATCTGTTTCCTGTGCGAATGGTTTAACTTCTGTCTCGGCAAATTCTTTGAATAATTCTCTTGCCATTTCATGTTTTTTACTTAAAGAAAAATCCACGATTTTGTTCCTCCTATACTTTTATATTTATTAAATAATTATTTTGAATAATCGTAGAAACCAATACCAGTCTTTCTACCTAACTTACCTGCTCTTACCATCTTTCTAAGAAGTGGATGTGGACGATACTTTGTATCACCTGTCTCAGCCTGTAATACTTCCATGATTGCAAGACAAATGTCAAGTCCTACCAAATCACCTAATGCTAAAGGTCCCATTGGATGATTTGCACCTAACTGCATTGCTGTGTCGATACCTTCTACAGAAGCAACACCATCAGCATAGATACCGATTGCTTCGTTAATCATAGGTATTAAAATTCTGTTTACTACAAATCCTGCAGCTTCTTTCACTTCTACAGGTGTCTTACCTATTTCTTTTGAAATAGCAACAATCTTGTCTCTCATTTCATCAGGTGTATTCTCACCCTGAATTACTTCTACAAGTTTCATAACAGGTGCCGGATTGAAGAAGTGCATTCCGATTACCGGTCTGTCAAGTCCCTGTCCGATTTCCGTTATTGATAATGAAGATGTATTTGTTGCAAAGATACAATCTGCTTTACAGATATCCTGTAACTCTTTGAATGTCTGCTGTTTGATTTCCATTACCTCAAGTGCAGCCTCAACGATTAAGTCACAATCTGTACAGATAGTCTTAACACCTGTTGTAATCTTAGCTAAAATTTTGTCAGCATCTTCCTGTGACATTTTCCCTTTTGCAACACGTTTCTCAAATCCTTTTGCGATTTTGTTCTTTCCATTTGCTGCAAACTCTTCATTGATATCACAAAGACATACTTCGTATCCTTCTGTCTGTGCAAATGCCTGTGCAATACCTGAACCCATTGTTCCGGCTCCAATAATACCTACCTTCATCTTAAATCCTCCTAAAAAATTTCTTTATTATAATTTACTATTTATTTTGAAAAGGTACAACCTTTAATTTCTTTTCTTTATCTTTTTCTAAGAAATTCCCCATTCCTGCTTTCTGATCTTCTGTTTCGAAGCAGTCACCGAATAATTTTTCTTCTATTACAATAGCTTCATCCATATTTACCTGTAATCCGTCATTGATTGCCTTCTTACAGTTACGAACTGCTATAGGTGCATTCTTAGCAATTGTCTCAGCAAGCTTTTTAGCCTGTGGCATTAACTCTTCAATCGGATATACTGCATTTACAAGACCGATTCTGTATGCCTCGTCAGCTTTAATGTTTCTTGCTGTATATATAAGCTGTTTTGCCATTCCTACGTTAATAATTCTTGCAAGTCTCTGTGTTCCGCCAAATCCAGGTGTAATTCCAAGACCAACCTCAGGCTGACCAAAGATTGCATTGTCTGAACAGATTCTGATGTCACAGCTCATAGAAATCTCGCATCCGCCACCTAATGCAAATCCGTTCACAGCTGCAATTACAGGAATAGGAAATGTCTCTAATTTACGGAATACGTCATTTCCTTTCTTTCCAAATGCCTCTCCTTCAGCTTTTGTAAGTGTGCTCATTTCACCTATATCTGCTCCTGCTACAAATGATTTCTCGCCGGCACCTGTTAAGATGAGTGCCCTTACTGCATTTGTGTCCACTGAATCAAGCGTCTCATTTAATTCATCGAGAACCTGGCTGTTCAATGCATTTAAAGCCTTTGGACGATTAATAGTGATAATACCTACAAATCCTTCTACTTCATAATTGATAAATTCCATATACATATCCTTTCTTACATGACACACAGTACCGTGTAAAATCACGATACTGTGCTTATGTCCGTCTTAATAGTCTCCGGACGTCTATTATCTTAATCTCTCTCTACGATTGTTGAACAACCCATTCCTCCACCGATACAGAGTGTAGCAAGCCCCTTCTTAGCATCCTTAGCTTCCATCTCATGAAGCAATGTTACTAAGATACGGCATCCTGATGCTCCAACCGGATGTCCGAGTGCAATAGCACCTCCATTAGGATTCAACTGTTTCTCAACATCGATACCTAATTCTTTTCCTACTGCTACTGACTGAGCTGCGAATGCTTCGTTTGCCTCGATGATATCAAAGTCTTCAATCTTCATTCCTGTCTTCTCTAATACTTTTCTTGTAGAGTATACAGGTCCGATACCCATCACCTCAGGTCTGCATCCTGCAAGTGCTCCTGCAACCCATGTAGCCATTGGCTTAACACCAAGTTCTTTTGCCTTTTCTTCGCTCATAACAACGATTGCAGCTGCACCGTCGTTTATACCTGAAGCGTTACCTGCAGTAACAAATCCGTCAGGGTTGATTGTGCGGAGTTTTGCAAGTCCTTCCATAGATGATCCCGGACGTGGTCCTTCGTCAACCTTAAATTCAACTGTCTCTTTTTTCTTCTTAACAGTAACAGGAACGATTTCCTTATCAAACGCACCGTTCTTCTGGGCTGCTTCAGCTTTCTGCTGGCTCTTTAATGCAAATGCATCTATTTCTTCTCTTGTAAGACCCCATTCTTCACAAATGTTGTCTGCTGTCTTTATCATGTGATAATCATTGAAAGCATCCCATAATGCATCATTTACCATACAGTCTTTCATAACTGCATTGTTCATTCTATATCCGAAACGTGCTTTATCTAATGCATATGGAGCCATTGACATATTTTCCATACCACCGGCAACTACGATATCAGCTTCACCTGCCATAATCATCTGTGCAGCCATGTTTACACAGTTAAGACCTGAACCGCATACAACGTTAATTGTAACTGCCGGAACTTCGTTTGGTATACCTGCATTGATAGAAGCCTGACGCGCTACATTCTGTCCTAAACCAGCCTGGATAACGCAACCCATATATACCTGGTCTACAGCCTCAGGTGCAACACCTGCTCTGTTCAACGCTTCCTTAATAACAATGCTACCTAACTCTGCAGCCGGTGTAGTACTTAATGAACCACCCATAGTACCAATTGCCGTACGACAAGCACCTGCTAAAACTACTTTCTTTGACATGAAAAATTATCCTCCTTAAAAATAATGATTATGTAATGCTGTACTTAACAGCCTTTCATACTTATTTACATGTTTTTGTGAACTTTTCTTTTAACCGTCTCTCAACGTTCTCCGGAACGAATTCTGAAATATCTCCTCCATAGTATGCCACTTCTTTCACAATCGTAGAACTTAAAAATGCAAATTCCAGACTCGTCGTGAAAAATATCGTATCTACTTCCGATTCAAGGCTGTGATTTGTCTGTGCTATCTGCATCTCACTTTCAAAATCCGTAACAGCCCTAAGACCTCTTATCATGACATTCGCTTCATTTTTCTTTGCAAACTCGACAGTCAGTCCCTCGAAACATTGCACAGATACATTAGGTATACCGGCTACAGCCTCTTCTATCATAGCCACTCTGTCTTCCATTGTAAATAACGGATTCTTTTTTTTGTTAATCAGAACGCCGATAATAAGTTCATCCACTACTTTTGATGCCCTGTTAATAATGTCTAAATGTCCGAGCGTAATTGGATCAAAACTTCCCGGATATATTGCCCTAGTCATACTGTTCCTCTTTTCACAAATTTTAACACTACGTCTATATGATAACAAATAATTTATTGTTCGTCAAATATTTATCAATCTTTTTTTATTTTTTTTATTTATGCTTATTCTTGACCGTAAATATTATCAGTGATAGAATACATTTCATAGCAATTTTTACTATATATTGGAGGTTAAAATGGATTACAAAGAATTATATTCTAAAAAACTTGTTTCTGCCGAAGAGGCTGCTGCTGTAGTCAAATCCGGCGACAGAGTAGACTATGGCTGGGCTGCAACTACACCGGTTGCTGTGGATAAAGCTATCGCAAACCGCTTATCTGTTCTTGAAAATGTTGATTTTTACGGTGGAATTTTAATGTGGGAGCCTGAAATATTTAAAATCGAAAATGCAGCCGATCACTTCACATGGAATTCATGGCATATGGGCGGATTTGAGAGAAAAGCCGTTGCAAAAGGATTTTCTTTCTATAATCCAATCAGGTATTCTGAATTACCAAGATACTACAGAGATTCTCCGAATCCTCCGGCAGTTGTAATTATGCAGGTGGCACCTATGGACGAGCATGGATTCTTCAACTTTGGTCCAAGTGCATCACATTTAGCTGCTGCATGCGAAGTAGGTAAGACTGTTATCGTAGAAGTAAATGAGAATGTTCCAAGATGTCTCGGTGGATTTGAAGAAGGTATTCATATCTCTAAAGTTGACATGATTGTTGAGGGTGATAACCCTTCTATGGCTGAAATGGGCGGCGGCTCAGCTGCTACAGAAGTCGATGAAGCTGTTGCAAAACTTATCGTAGAGGAGATCCCTGATGGAGCATGTTTACAGCTTGGTATCGGTGGTATGCCTAATGCAGTCGGTTCGCTTATTGCAAAATCTGATTTAAAGGATCTCGGAGTTCATACTGAAATGTATGTTGATGCTTTTGTTGATATAGCTAAGGCTGGCAAGATTACAGGTATGAGGAAATCTATCGATAAGGGACGCCAGACTTACGCTTTTGGTGCAGGTACAAAAAAACTTTATGATTATCTTAATAACAACCCTGAGTGTATGAGCGCACCTGTTGATTATACAAATGATATAAGAAGTATTTCAGCACTTGATAACTTTATGTCTATTAATAATGCTGTAAACCTTGATTTATTCGGTCAGGTAAATGCTGAATCTGCAGGTACAAAAAACATCAGCGGTGCTGGCGGACAGCTTGATTTCGTTCTCGGTGCTTACCTTTCAAAGGGTGGAAAAAGTTTTATCTGCTGTTCCTCAACATTTACTACAAGAGACGGGGAACTCAAATCACGTATTCTCCCAACTCTTGATAATGGTTCAATTGTTACGGATACAAGAGCTAACATCCATTATCTCGTTACAGAGTATGGAAAAGTTAATTTAAAAGGGTTACCTACCTGGCAGAAATGTGAAGCAATCATATCTGTTGCTCATCCGGATTTCAGAGATCAGCTTATAAAAGATGCCGAAAAGATGAATATCTGGAGACGAAGTAACAAGATTTAACAGGTGATTCTATGAAAAATTTCAAAAGAATAATGGCTATAGCGTGTATTGTTTTGTTATTATCTTTATATATTGTAACCTTTTTACTTGCAATCTTTGGAAAAGGCGAATTTGCCGGCAGGCTGTTTGTCGCATCTGCGATAAGTACTATTGCAGTTCCTATCTTTTTATGGGTTTTTCTTAAGATAATACCTGATTTAATACAATTCTCGTTGAAAAAAAAAGATTAAAAAAATCCCCGGAATCAAATCCCGGGGATATATTTTTACTATGCTAATTAATTATTTTAATGTAGCTACAGCGCCTTCAGCCTCAAGTTTTGTCTTGATATCCTCAGCCTCTTCCTTAGAAGCGCCTTCTTTGATAATCTTAGGAGCGTTGTCAACTAAATCCTTAGCTTCTTTTAATCCTAATCCTGTAGCTTCACGTACAGCTTTGATAACCTTAACCTTGTTTGGTCCAACTTCTGTTAACTCTACGTCGAATTCAGACTTCTCTTCTGCTCCGCCTGCTGCTGCTCCACCTGCTGCTGCAACTACAACACCAGCTGCTGCTGAAACACCAAATTCTTCCTCACATGCTTTAACTAAATCATTTAATTCTAAAACTGTTAATCCTTTGATTACTTCAATAATTTCCTGAGTTGTCATCTTTAAATTCCTCCATTATATTTTAATATTATCTTACTATGCGTTATTTTCCTGCTGTTCAGCAATCTGCTTAATAACACGAGCAAAGTTTGTAATAGGTGACTGGATACTTCCAAGTAATTTTGAAAGCAATTCCTCTCTTGATGGTATAGATGCGATAGACTTAATACCATTTGCATCATAATAAACACCTTCTACTACACCTGCTTTTAATTCAAGAGCTTCAATATCTTTTGCATGTTTATAAAGCACTCTTGCAGGAGCTGTAGCGTCATCCTTAGAAACAGCAATTGCTGTAGGGCCTTCCAAATGTGGTGCTAAACTTTCAAAGTCAGTTCCTTTGATAGCAAAGTTAATCATCGTGTTCTTGTATACCTTATATACAACACCTGCTTCACGTAAATCCTTACGAAGCTTAGTATCTTCTTCAACTGTAAGTCCACGATAATCTACAATAACTGCTGACTGTGCACCATTCAATAATTCAGAAATCTCATCAACGATTGGTTTCTTAATCTCTACTTTAGCCATGAATGTCTGCCTCCTTATAATATTAGGTAAGACTCTTTAATTCAAGGAAAAAAACCCATTCTGCAAGACAGAATGGGTTTAAATTACAATAAAATGTCCTTAAATCCTCGGTAGGCATCATCAATTTACGCCTTACGGCACCTACTGTCTTCGGTCTTAACACTTTGTGCATTATAGCACTGATTTATTTATTTGTCAATTACTTTTCGTTAAATCTTAGTTTGAAAGTTTAACTGTGTTCAACTTAACACCAGGACCCATTGTAGATGTAAGTGTTACACTCTTTAAATACTGTCCCTTTAATGTGCTAGGTTTTGCCTTCATAATTGCATCAATAAGCGTCTGGAAGTTGTCCGCTAACTGTTCTTCACTAAATGAAGCTTTTCCGATTGGCACGTGGATAATATTAGTCTTATCAAGTCTGTATTCAATCTTACCTGCTTTGATATCAGCAACAGCTTTCTTTACGTCCATTGTAACTGTACCGGCTTTTGGGTTTGGCATAAGCCCCTTTGGTCCGAGTACACGACCTAAACGTCCAACAACGCCCATCATGTCAGGTGTAGCTACAACTACATCAAACTCAAACCAGTTCTCATTCTGAATCTTAGGGATGAGTTCTTCTCCTCCAACATACTCTGCTCCGGCCTCTTCAGCCTCAGCCACCTTATCACCTTTAGCAAATACAAGTACTCTTACTTTCTTACCTGTACCGTGTGGCAATACAACAGCTCCACGAATCTGCTGGTCTGCATGACGTCCGTCACAACCTGTTCTGATATGTGCTTCGATTGTCTCATCAAATTTTGCAGTTGCTGTCTTCTTTACTAATGCAACAGCCTCTGCAGTATCATATAAATTAGCACGATCAACAGCTTTTGCTGCCTCTAAATATTTCTTACCATGTTTCATTATATTAACCTCCTAGTGGTAATAGCGGGTTTGGTATCCTCCCACATTTCAATCATATTTGTTTCTAAATCAATTATTCTTCTACAGTGATACCCATACTTCTTGCTGTACCTGCTATCATGCTCATAGCAGCTTCAAGAGATGCTGCATTTAAATCAGGCATCTTTGTCTCAGCAATTTTCTGAACGTCTGCTTTAGAAATCTTAGCAACTTTTGTCTTATTAGGAACTGCTGAAGCCTTTTCAATCTTGCATGCCTTCTTAATAAGAACAGCTGCCGGAGGAGTCTTTGTAATGAAGCTGAAACTTCTGTCAGCATAAACCGTTATAACTACAGGAATAATCATACCTGCCTGGTCTGCTGTTCTGGCATTAAACTCCTTGGTAAATTGAACAATATTAACACCATGCTGTCCAAGTGCAGGACCAACCGGTGGTGCCGGTGTTGCTTTTCCGGCTGCAATCTGTAACTTTATATATCCTTCTACTTTCTTTGCCATTATGGCACCTCCTAAATAAATTGTGGTAATAGCGGGTTAAATATTCCTCCCACCTGTTTTTAGTTAGAAATCCATCTTTTTTACTTCTGTGAAACTTATCTCTACTGGTGTCTCACGACCAAACATATCAACATTAATCGTAACCATCTGTTTGTGAGTATCAATCTTTTTAATCTCTCCAACAGTATTCTCCCATACACCGCCGATTACTGTGACAACATCACCTTCTTCGAAATCAACAACGACTTCTTCATTTTTGATTCCTAAAGGTTTCATCTCTTCTTCCGTAAGCGGAACCGGCTTGGATCCGGGACCTACGAATCCGGTAACACCTCTTGTGTTTCTTACAACATACCATGTGTCATCATTCATGACCATGTGAATCAAAACATATCCCGGAAACATTTTTTTCTGAACCTGTTTTTTTGAACCGTTCTTCATTTCCACAACATCCTGTAATGGTACCGTAACCTCAAGTATCTGATCCTGAAGCTTTCTGTTCTCGATAGTCTTCTCAATGTTGGCTTTTACCTTATTCTCATACCCTGAATAGGTATGAACAACATACCAATTTGCCTCTGACATAGACTCACCTTACTCCTTAATTATGCTATTAAGTTCAATCCCAGCTGAATAACCATATCCAAAATCTTGATTATCGCACCCAGGAATACAGAAACAACGACAACTGCCACTGTCTGTCTGGTGATAGACGCTTTGTCCGGCCAGATTATCTTCTTGAATTCGGCTTGAACGCCAGCAAACCAACTCTTTTTCTGAGAATTATTTGCTTTAGCTTCTCCCATAAATATACCTCTTTTCTGCTAAATCTGACTACTTAGTTTCCTTGTGTAATGTGTGTTTTCTGCAAAATCTACAATATTTTTTTGTTTCCATTCTGTCAGGATGGTTTTTCTTATCCTTAGTCATATTGTAGTTTCTCTGCTTACACTCAGTACATGCCAATGTGATTTTTACGCGCACAACATCCACCTCCACTTTAATTCATTTTAATGTTGCTCAATTATTTGAGCAAAAAAAAAAGACTTCTTCCATTGCCGTTCTACTATAACACAGTCATTTAAAATCGTCAACATATTTCTTTTATTTATGTTTTTTTATCTATACTTAATGCACATTTTTACTTATTTTAACATTGTTTTTTCGTTATTTTGTCTATTGCTATTTATTCTAAAGAATTATATAATATAGTCATATAAATATATTTTCTTGAAATTATAAGGAAGGGATTCTATTATTTTTTGCATGACAGGAAGTCGGTGATGGTTATGATTAATTCAATTTATAATTATTATTTAACTACATATGCCAATACGAGTCTTCAGAACAAGAGTACTCACAAAAAAAGTGAGCTTCGTGATGTTTATAATAATATTGTAAAGATTAGTAAGCACTCACCTTTGTATAAGTTCGATGTTTCTGAGGATACACAGCGTCTTGCCATCGATATAAAAGAAAGTGCTTATGCGCTTAAAGATGTTTCTGAGGCTCTTGAACCTGATTCTTTATACGGAATGAAGAAGAAAAAAGCAAGCAGCAGCGATGAAGATAAAGTCAGCGCAAAGTATATAGGAAATGATTCGAGCGATAATAATAAAGATTTCAATATTCAGGTAAAGCAGCTTGCCACACCTCAGATTAACACAGGAAATTTTCTTTCACAAAATAAGATGTCTCTTCCACGCGGAAGCTATTCGTTTGATATTAATATAGAAGATTATTCTTATGAACTACAATTTAAAGTTAATGACACGGATACTAACAGAAGTCTTCAGGATAAGTTGTCAAGACTGATTAACCGTTCTGATTTGGGACTTACGGCAGGAGTAATAGAGAATTCTATCGGTAATTCTTCATTACAGCTTACATCAGTTAATACCGGTCTGGGATTTAGGTCTGAGATTTTCTCGATTGATAATAACATTGACAATCCGGGAGATATTGTCGATTATCTGGGACTAAACCAGACTACAACCAGACCTGCAAACGCCGAGTTTTTATTAAACGGAATGGAAAAAAGTGCTTCTTCTAACACATTTACAGTTGATAAGTGTTTTGAGATTACGCTTAATGATTCTACCGGTGATGACACTGTACACGTAGGTTTTAAGCCGGATTTTGATTCGCTTGTAGACTCGCTGAATGATTTTTGTTCTAAGTATAACTCGATTGTGGATTTAGCAGGCGAGCGTGCCGGTAATTCAGGTGATTCTTCAAGATTAATGAAAGAATTGAATACAATTGTCAAAAGACACAAATCCAATTTAGAGTCCACAGGATTACGGATTGATGAGAACAGTCATCTTTCTGTAGATTACGGATTGGTTACACAGGCAGTATCCGAAGGTACGATAAAAGATTCTCTTGACGTGATAAATCGATTTAAAAAAGATTTGACAAGTCAGGCAAATAATATGACGATTAACCCTATGAATTATGTAGATAAGACGATGATATCTTATCCACATCCTGTAAAACCATTTTCAGACCCGTATAAAACTTCCATATATACAGGAATGATGTTCAATGGATACGTATAAAAAAGAGTTCGAAAACGAACTCTTTTTTATTTTATATAATCGCTTCTATATGAACATCTTTCTGAATTGATAAGTCTATAAAATCCATACCGCATCTTATCGTAGGTTTATCTAAATGTTCCTTATTAATAAATACTATCTCGCCTTCTTTTCCATTACTCAGCCTAACTCTGTTCTGCAGGAAGGTGTTTTCAATATTCTTAAGGAAAGTCAGCAGAAAACGCGGATCATATTTTTGCAATCCTTCACCTTCAAATTCAGATATTACTGTAAATGGACACATTGCATCCCTATACACCCTTGTAGCAGTCATCGCATCATATACATCCGCAATTGCAACTATCTTAGCATACGGATCTATCAGATCCCCTTTTAATCCGTATGGATATCCTGAACCGTCACAACGCTCGTGATGTAAGAGTGCTGCATTTTTTATATGAATGTCTATATGATAATCTCTTAACAGATCGTAACCCTTTATTGTGTGTTTTTTTATCATTTCATACTCATTGACACTTAATTTTTCAGGCTTTTGTATAATATCTTTTTCGATAACAATTTTTCCGATGTCATGCAACAATCCACAGGCAGTCGCTATGCGCGTCTCCTCATTCGAAAAGTCAAGCCATCTTGAAAATATGTTGCATATGAGTGCAACATTAAGACAATGTACATATGTTGCATCATCGTAATCACGCATATTCTGCATCATTGCAAAAACTTCAATCCTGCTTTCCAAAGATTCCATAGTCTCAAGTACCGGACTAAGCATATCATCTACATCCAATGGCTTGTTTTTTTCTACAACATCATTCATACTTGTTTCTAAAGCATCCACCGCATCATCAAAATTTTCCTTGAATTTTTTAAATTCCGGACTATTCTTAACACGTTCTGAATATGACAAATCCTTTTCTACAGATGAAGTAAATGCCTGTGACATCTCTTCTTCAACTGCAACACGAAGAATTACATATTTTTTTAATTTATCAATGGATGCTTCTGACAAAACTACACCTTTTGAAATAATCAGCTGACCATCAGCTATCACATCTTTTGCTAAAACCATTCCCGATTTTAAATCGTTTATGCTGACCTGTTTCATATTCGTCACCTCGATTTTCTAAGAACATAGTTACTAATTACATCATTATTCTTTCTATATTATATCAAATTATTGTCTTTATCACAAGGAATTATCTCTTATTTCAGTAGCAAATAAAAGGCCGAATGTACCCGGTCCGCAGTTAACGGCAATTGCCGGAGACGCTTCCTGATAATAAATGTTTTCAAATTCAATCTTCCTGCTGACATCTTCCTTTATCTGCTCCAGTTCATTTTGTGACAGTCCTACATATGTGATAAACAGAATCCTTTTATCAATTTTTTCATTTGTTTTAAGGACTTTGTTAATATATCTGTTCCTTGCATATTGTCTTGAGCCTAAAAATACACTTCCAACTACCATTTTACCTTTTTTAAGTTCCAATACAGGTCTTATCATAAATACTTTTGTAAAATTAGCCATCTTTTGTGTAACCTGGGCAGCCCTTGCAAGATAATCCATATTATCAACAATAAAACTTGTATGAACATGTTTCTTCATTGTTTCCAGACGATATATAATATCGTTGGTTTTACATCCTTCTTCTGCCATACGGCACGCTTCCAGAACCATAAGTGCCTGTCCGCCTGATAAGTGTCCGGTATCTATTACAAATACATTATCAAATACTTTAGCCGCCTCCGTTGCTGCAATACATCCGCTTTTTTCTACTTTACTCGATATTGACACATGAATTATATTATTTGCCTTTTTAAGCTGCTCTGAAAAAAATTCTTCATGCGCCCGTACATCTGGTGACTCTGTAACAACTTTAGCATCCGCATCCTTCATATACGCCAGCAGCCCCTTAGTATCTATCTCAAACCCATCCTCAAAAACTCCGTCTTTTGTAAGAACCATGTGCGGAAGTACACTGATATTGTACTTTTCTATTAAAGATTTCGGAATATCAGCAACACTCTCTGTAGTTATCAGGACATTTGCTTTATTTACATGCTCATCAATCCACGACACACTCTCGTTAAGAATTTCTTCATCGGAACCAGTTACCATGACTAAATCTTTTGGCAGCTGACGCCGCAGTTCACTTTCAAGCATTTTGCCGTCAACAGGTTTCATGAGATAACCGTCAAATCCTTCTTTAGCGTATTTTATCTTTGCATCTTCCCCAACATTTGCAGTTAAAACAACTATCTTTGATTCTTTACAAAATCCCCCTACCTGCTCACGTATCTTATGCATACATTCTATTCCATCCATCCCCGGCATCATATGATCCATAAAAATCACATGATAAGCAGTACTAAGTGTTTTTTCCAGTGCTTCAGTACCACTTACGGCTGTCGTTATTTCAACTTTTGTATCTCTTAGAAGCTTCTTTACTACCAGAAGATTTGCTGATGTATCATCCACAACGAGAACTTTCGCATCTGGTGCCTCAAAGCTTTGGTGATATTCTTTGTAACTTTTTAATTGTTTTCTCGCATCTATTGAATCTGTTTTTATCTTTTTTTCTCCGACAGAACGCTGTGGTATCTCTATTATAAATTTTGATCCTTTGGTGTAAACACTGTTAACAGCAATTTTTCCATCCATCAAATCTACTAACTGTTTTACTATTGAAAGTCCCAGACCTGTTCCTTCTATATATTTATTTCTTTCTTCATCTACCCTTTTAAATGCCGTGAAAAGATATGGTATATTCTCTTTTTTTATTCCCATGCCCGTATCTGTTACCGAATAGATAACGTTCATCCTGTCTCCTCCAGTCTCAGCACACTGGATAGAAAGTGTTACTGAACCTTCTGCAGTATATTTTATGGCATTATTTATCAAATTAATAAGTATCTGTTTTATTCTGACCTCATCTCCAATAAGCTGTTCCGGCAAATCAGGTGTAATATCAACATGAAATTCAAGATTTTTATCTTTCGCCTTAACCCAGAGCATTCCTACTACGTCAGAAAGCATATCTCCTGTATAGTAAGTACTTTCATTCATTTTCATCTGCCCTGCGCTGAATTTTGAAATATCAAGAATATCATTTATGAGACTTAAAAGCATTTTACTTGCTGATTGAATATTAGCTGCATCATCATTTATCTCCGGAGATGCATTTTCACGGAGAATCATCTCATTTAATCCTATTATGGTGTTTAAGGGTGTTCGTATTTCATGACTCATGCTTGAAAAAAAGATGTTCTGTGCTTCACTCAGTTCCTTTATCTCTTCAGCACGCTCTTTTGCATGCAGACGTTCTTCATTATACAGTTTTATCAGAAATGTAACTGTATAATATAGCATAAATCCAACACCTATCAACGATGCAATCGAATCCAGATGTGCAGTCTTTGAGTTATGAATGGTAATTATATGCGGATGCAAATATGAGATAATATAGCACCCGATAGCAGAAACCATCGTAATTAATAACATGAAATATTTCTTTGTTCCGCTAATATTAAGTCCTATGTACAGGAATGAATATGCAAACCATATCGGTGTACATCCATATACACCCCCTCCGGTAAAATATTCAACCGGAAGCACTATTATTATCAGCAATGCTCCTAAAACAATACTTCCCACACCCATCTGATTTTTCATCATAAAGACCGGAACAAGTATGGCAGTAATGACAATTGCAGCAGCCAGCATAATTAATTTTTCAAAACTCTCACCAATATAAATATCCCACAAGAAGATAATTGATAATGTAAATACTGACGTCATGTTTGTGAGCAGAAAACATCTTTCAGAAAAGTCAGTATTAGGGTTTTTTATTGTTTTGACAATTTGTTTTATAATCATTCTTTTTCATCTCCCTCCGGCATAAACTCCATTATATCATCATTTTCTTCTATGATACTTTCTCCCAAAAGATCCGTCAGTCCTTTTGACAATGCTTCATATTTCTCAATCATGTCATCATGATACTTATTAATTATATCTTCTTCTTTTTCTTTTGACGCATTCTCAAGATTCAATGCTATTTCTGATAAGTGTACCGCTCCGATTGTCTTAGAGATTCCTTTCAAACCATGTACTAAAATAGTATATTCTTTGAAATCTTTTTCCCTATAATACTTTTTCATTCCGCTTACTTTTACCGGTGCATCTGAAGCAAACTGTGAAAGCACTGTTTTATAAAATTCGGCGTCATTCTGGCAAAAACGCATACCTTTTTTCACGTCTATACCCAGTTCTGAAAGTTCAGTAAATCTACTGTTTTCGTCTATCGGCTCATCATCTTTTTTAATTTCCTGTTTTCCTACTGTAACCAGACTATCCGGAAGGACTCTCTTTAATACTCTTTCTAACTCTATAAGCTCTATAGGTTTACTTACAAATCCGTCAAATCCAGCCTTAATAAACATTTCTTTTGCACTGCTCACTGCATTTGCAGTCAATGCCACAATAACTATATCCCTTTTGTCTGCACGTATGCACTTCATCGTTTCAATTCCGTCCATTACCGGCATCATATGATCCATAAATATAATGTCAAATTCTTTTTCTTTACACAAAGCGATTGCTTCACTTCCTGATAATGCTGTTGTTACAATCATTCCATATCGTTTAAATACTCCATTGGCAACTGTTAGGTTCATAGGCTCATCATCAACAACAAGAGCCCTCACTCCTTTTACAATCAATCTTTCTTCTGAACCGGTGTTTTGTCCGGAATTTAAAATAGCAACTGCATTAAATGAGTAAAATGGCTTTTTTAATATACGTACTTTCGATTCTTCTTTTATATTTAAGTTCTCATTTGCAACAACTATTACCATCATTTCTTCTGAAAGCTTTTCTATGTATTCAACATTATCTTCATACTCCTCCTGACCTATGAAAAGATGTGTCATGTTAAGCCCTGCTTTTAGTTTTTTCAAACTTTGAACATTCTCCACTTTATGCATTTTAACCTTCAGTCCGCTGACAACATTTCTTACCATAATATTGTAAAACTCTCTGACATGTGGGTTTTCATATTTTTCAAAATGCAGATATGCCCCCAGAATCATTTCATTTCGATTTCGTAATGACATACATTCATTTTCATCTACAATTTGCTGCGGAATACTCACACGTACAGTTGTACCGCTGTTCTCGCTGCTTTCTATTAATAAAAATCCGCCAAGACTTCGCACAAATCCATCAACAATTGCCATTCCAAGTCCTAATCCGCCCGCTGTCCTGGTTCTGCCTGAATCTGCCTGATAAAAACGGTCAAACACCCTTTCTACCTCTTCGTTTGTCATTCCTATTCCGGTGTCTTTTACATCTATTATCAGATTTATTCCATATGAATGTTTTATTCCCGAAACACGGACATACACTCCTCCGTTATTGGTGTATTTTAGTCCATTTCCTATCAGATGCCACAAAATCTTTTTTAATTTTGCCGCATCACCACTCATTACAGCCGGCAGTCTTGGATCTATGTCTACGATAAGCTCCAGTTCC
>CAMHLZ010000032.1 GCA_946186125.1 uncultured Lachnospira sp.
GAATTAGTTATGAAAAACGTTCCGAGAATAAGGAGCATGTGTGTAAAATAGAAAAGGTTGTACTGTAGTCAGCCTACAGTATAGCGACGTTTTATTATGTTTTAGAACAGCCGACCGGACTGATGTACCAATCAATCCGGTCGGCTGTTTATGCTCATTTTTATTTTACTGTTACTTTTATTTTTTTACTATATGCTCCGCTATTAGCTATGTTTTTACTAAAAGCGCATACTCTTACGTAATACGTTTTACCCGATGTAAGCTTTGTTATCTTTATATTCTTTTTACTTGAAGATACATTTATATTTTTGCAACCGGTTTTAAATTTTTTGTCAGTCGAATACTGTACTATATATCCCGAACCTGATGTGTCCTGCCATTTAACTTTGATTGCTTTTTTTGCTGCTTTAACTGTTACACCTGATACTTTAGCAGGTATTGTAGTCATGGCAACTGCTTTACTAAATGATGCAGTCTTGATTTTACCGTTTACTTTTACATAGGCTCTTACCTTGAACTTGTAAATTGTGCCGGCAGATAACTTTTTATTTACGTATGTAGTTTTATTAGTCGTTGCTATCCTTTTGTATTTGCCGTCTGATTTCAATCTAAAAATCTGATAACCGTCTGCTCCTTCCAAAGTATTCCATGTTAAACTTATGGAACTCTTTGAGTTTTTACTTTGACGAAGCCCATTTACCTTGCCTGTTAATTCCGGTTCTTCCGGTTTTGTTGTTGTTTCTTCCGACTTTGTCGTAGTCTCTTCCGGCTTTGTTGTTGTCTCCTCCGGTTTTGTTGTTGTCTCGATTGGTTTTGTTGTTGTCTCTTCCGGCTTTGTCGTAGTCTCTTCCGGCTTTGTTGTTGTCTCTTCCGGCTTTCTGGTTATTGTAACCATAACAGAGCAACTTTCTTCTTCATAGTTTTCTTTATCATCATTATTATAAACAGCTTTTACAGTAAGAGATTTTCCTGCTACAAGTTCCTTATCAGAATCCTCTGAAGACCATACCCAGCCTTCCGGAAGCTGTATATCACTAACTTTGCTGTATGCAACATCATTCATTACTGACTTTGGAGCATTTGTGATTGTTTTCGCTTTATTAATTTTTACTTCCACGTAATCTGCTGCTGTATCGTTGTGATTTTCATCTCCGATGGCTTTGTACCATACGTAATAGGTTCCGGCATCCGTCGCTGTCGGGATGGATGTTGTATAAAGCGATTCATCAGGTGCAGTATTCTCTGTTGTTACTACGTAGTACATAGTTCCGCCGACAACACTTCCTGCATTAACAAGCGGCTGAGCGGATCTGTTAAATACCAGATTTTCATTCGCCGTTGGTACAGTAATATCTGCCTTGTTCACCTTTATCTTAACATTGCAGGATATCGTTTCATAACTCTCTGTATCTGTCGGAGTAAATAACACTTCATATTCTGTACTATTGCTATCTGCTACTGCCGGTTTTGTTGTCCCGGTTTGCCATGAAAATTGTCCTTCGACAACGTTACCATTATTCGTTGCGATACCGCCTGTCAGGCTGCTTTCGGAAAGATTTTGTCCATAGGTGATTTCTGATGCGACAGGCAGTTCTGATATCCCAGGGGTTGCCTTACCTACTGTTAAGCTAAATTCATCCGAAGCACTTACACCACCACCATTAACTACTGTAACTTTCGCTTTATAAGTTCCCACAGAAAGACCGGATTTTGGTTGGATGTGAATCTCTCTGTCATATACGCTTGGAACCAAAGATTTTCGATAATAATTCGGATAAATGTTTGTCAGGCTTCCGCTAAGCGTGAACTTATCAGCATCGGCTCCCTCCAGTTTTATTGAAGTAACTTTAGTTTCGATGTTACCGGTATAGGTAATAGTAACCTCTCTCGTAGGAAAATATCCATCGTAGTATACCAAATCAAATGTAGGAGCAGTCACGGACATACCATAAGTCGGACTTAATACCTTAAATTTCACCTGAGTCGTCGCAGTTTCACCATCGCTGCAAGTCACATTAAGTACAGCCGTATAGGTTCCCGCACTTTTGCCGGTCACAGGCCGTATATAATAATTATCTTGAGCCGTATTTCCCGCCGGAATGTCGATACTGTTTTTATTGCTATCCAGCGAGAAACAATCCGCATCTGCACCTGAAAGTGACACGGAACTAATCGTTTTTAGATTACTACCGCTATTAGTAATGAATATACTACTCGTAGTCGTACCGGTATAACCCTCGACATAATCATTTTCCGCCACTCCCGGTGCACTTACCGTAAGTTCGTGAGGCTTAACAATAAATGATGTCTGTGCCGTCACAGTCTTACTGTCGCCGTAGTTTATGGTTACAACCGCCCTATACGTTCCAGCAGTAAGTCCATCCTTTGGCTGAATAGTATAACTCGTATCTGTACCTCCTGCCACAAGAGTTGTGCCGTCCGTCTTGTTCAATTCAAACTCTTCTATATTATCAATGGATACAGATTCTATATTGACAGATTCGCTGAAACTATGAAGTGTAATCGCTTTTGCATCAGGTGTTGCATAGTCCTCGAACACTGTATTAAAATCTTCCAAAGCAGCTTCAAACGGTTCGGTAATCTCCGCAAACACTGCCGTAACAGTAACGGGATAAGCAGGCATAATAAATGTACGTTTGTTACCGGTACCGTTTACCGGTACTGATTGCGTATTATCATCCGTTTTTGTAACATTAAGTGAGCTGAGACGATACCCTGACTCCGGTGCAATACTAAGTGTAACTGTCTCACCATCAAAATATCCGCTTTGAAGCGAAGAATCGCTTTTGGTTACGCTGCCATTTGACATATCTGCAAGTGTTACATCGGAAATCGTCGCGGGAACCAGCTTATTCCCATCCAACGGTGAATTGTAATTCGGGTCAGTATGAAATGCACCACTATATGCATTAGAATTATCAATGCATTTGACAGGTTTTGCAAATGTAAAATCATTACAACACCATTTTTTAGCATAAAAACTGTCAGAAGCACTGCGCCAATTAAATGTAAAACCTGAAGTGTTAAAGTACAGTCTGCCGCTCTCACCATCAATGTTTACATTACCTCCATTGAAAGCTAAATTGCTTACCTGTACTACATCAATGTCTGATCTGCCATAAATATTAATATTTCCTCCATTCAACACTAAAGAATTCACATCCACCGCCCGTGCATAGCCTGATTGTGCAGTTGTTGCATTTAGTGTTCCTGCACTTTTTCCGCTACTCTGTGCGTAAAAGGTAAGACTATCATTACTGTTTGCACCAACAAAACATTCAGCTATAGCGTCGACTGTCAGAGTTTTGCCATTTACCAGAATAATGTGAACATCGCCGTCGATGGTGATGGTGCCTGAGTATGCGATGTTACTGTTCACAACATACCATCCCGACGAAAGTGTGGTGCTTCCGCCACCTGTAAGTACACTTAAGATCTCACAATTTTTCTCGGTGCCATTTGTATCGATATATTTATAGCCGTCTCCAACGGTGAAAGTAAGAGTTTTAGTGCCTATATACGGGGTCATTCCTTTAACCGTCAGAACATAGTCTCCTTCTTCCTGTACTGTAGCAACGGTGTTGCCGTCCTTTGTAATTGCAACGCTATAGTCAGTGTCTTTCGTCAGCACCGTACCATCTGCTGCCTTAACAGTATATACAGGTGTGATTTCGCTACCCGTGTGCTTGTAGAAAGTAGTTCCCGTCAGCGTTCCGTTGTCGGTAAGGTCATGATAAAGATCCACGCCGCTGATAAAACTGAACTCTGCAAGCTGAAATTCGCTTCCACTTTTTATGCTGTTGATTTCAAAGCGAAAATACTGATATTCCGCAGAGTTGTTGATTACAAAACGATAATCTGTTGTGTTTTTCGCTCCCAGCACCATGTCATCCGTAACTGTCGTGAGTGTCGTCCAATCCTCGTCGTTCTCGTTCACTTTTGCCTTGATTGTCCAGCTTGCAGGGTTACGTCCCGGATAATTTGCGGTATCACCACCCGTGGTCAGTATATAGCCTGTAGGCGTAATCGCCTCATCACTGTGGAACTCGATATAAGTCGGGCTTCCCGGCGATATAACGCACCATTTAGTGTCTTTATCACCATCCACAAGACTTCCATATTCTTCGTTATATCCTGCTCCCCCTGTTCCTCCGGTGGCTTTAAAACCAGAGTGTATGGTTTCGCTCGCATCCGTTCCCTCTGTATTCGCCTTAGCATTTACGCTGACTGATAATCCATCTATCGGAATCATTCCCAGCACAAGTGCATACGAGAGTACAACTGCTAAAATTCTTTCTTTGATTCGTTTTCGTTTCATTGTCATTCCTCCATTTTATTTTTTCTATAACTTATATGTTTTCTTTATTCGGATCCACGCCGCCTTTCTTCCGGTGTGAATCTCCATTCATACCTATGCGGACATTTCGGAATCACTTCCCTTACAGACCTTGAAATTCTTTCCTGCGTAAAGGGGCGCACGATAAAGTCATGGATATGATGTCTGGTTGCCACAGAAGCAAAATCCTTATCGCTCGTAATCCATATAATCTGCGTATCGGGATAACGCTCGCTTAGTGATTCCACCACATTCATGCCCTTTGCTCCTTCTAATGCCACAACCACCAGGTCATATTCATGCTCATAGTGGCAGAATCCGTCTGCCGGATCACGATAGATGTCGATCAGCTCCGCTTCTTTTTCGAGAATGTTGCAGAGCATTTTGTATTCTTCCTCGTTTTTTTCATAGATTACGGCCTCCATTTCTCACCTCCTGTTTCTAGTAGAGCGAATAATAAGTAACTGACACATTCACTTGATAAATTTTCCACTTTCTGCGTTGTCGTCAATCGACGTAGATGGAATCATAGTCAAATATAAAGTGGGTGTATTTAAAAACGACTATACTAGCTATAATAACTTATCACAAAGTATAACATTGCATCTATTTATTTCAATATATCTGTGACAAACAGTACAGGTCTGTGACAAACGGCAAATTTTATCGTCAGAAGAGAGTTAATTTTTTTATAGAAACCGGCAGTCTTTTATGCTATCATTAGACTGGTTTTTTTACACGAAAGGAGTTGTGACAGATGAACATTGCGATTGTTGATGACCTTTCCTCTGAAAGTGATGCACTAAGGAATATACTAAATGAATATGCAGCTATCAACAGGCTTACCTTTTCCATCCATGCCTATGATTATATTGAAAAGCCGACTAAGAGAGATAAGCTGTTCCGTGTAATGGACGATATTCTGGAAAATGACAACCGCTTATCCTGAGCATGATTATCACCGCACTGCTTTTCTATCCGGTGATGAAATACGGAAGTATTCTCATTGACAGACTACTCCTTCCTCATGTGTGGTACACGACGGTTCCGATATCTATCCTGTTCTTATCGATAAATCTGATGATTCGCCCGCAGAAGTACCAGACACTCTATACCAATAAAGTTTTTCTTGCCTTTTGGGGGTCGCTTGCCATGATGACCGCTACCCTGCTCCTTCTGACTGTCATCTTTTATTTTATAGTTTCGGGAATTCTTAGAGAGATGGAGACGATTCAGAAGAACCGTATGCTTGAGATGCAGCAGAGCCAGTATATAAAACAGCAGAATTATATACAGACGACCGCCACCGAACGACACAACTTCCGCCAGACCATCCGGACATTGGAAAGTCTTGCCGAGGCAAAGGACTACGAAGCCGTAATGAATATAATTAAGCAGGAGACCCGCTTTCGCGAATCTCCTGCTTAATATTTTTATATCTACAACATCATCCCCTTGGTTATTCTGAAATGATATTTTGCACTTCTTTAATCAATTCCAACGAATATCCACATAAATCTGCCACTTCTTCTACAGACTTTCCTTTTTTTAACAGTCTCTCAATTATTCTATGTTGTTCATCATTTATTCCTTCTTTGTGTCCTTCTATTATTCCTTCTTTCCGCTTATCCATATCTCTCATACTTAACATAACAAACTCTCGCCTCCATTCTTTATTCTTTCGTGCTTTGTTTACTGCTTCTTCAAGTTTCTTTACGTACTCATCATCTGTCGTTTTTCCTGCTACATAGTTCAAGAATTCTTTTAGCGTGCCATGTACATCTTCTTCCGTGCCTGATGCATTCAGTAAAATATTTGTTGTTCCATCACCCATTTCCAGATTATTTATTTCATGACATCTGTTTGTAAATGTATATCTGTGAAGTCCCTTTTTATAATAATCAAATGTACATATCGTTATAATATATCTGTCATTTAAATCTTCATAATGCTCGCCTTTTTCCAATGTTACCACATCTGACATTGAACCGTAATATCGCATTCTCATCGGCATATTTCTCAGGTCGATTACCTGCATTTCTATATCGATAACTGTTCCTTTATTACTTTTTACAAATACATCAAATCTTACTCCGTGTATATCATTTCCTATGTTTATTTCTTTTTGTGATGTCAGCTCAAAATCTTTAAATTCCAGCTCCGGTATTATTATACGGATTAGCCCTGCAAGTAATTCCTTGTCCTGCATTACTTTACAGAATATAAAATCATTTGTTATCTTTAAGTTATTCCATTCTTTTGCAATTTTCTCAGATTTGTTTTCCAAATCCCTCAATTTTTCTTCAGGCATTCCTTCTGTATATATGCCTGTTTCATTCATTACTTCTCTAACCAATTCATTCATCATTTTTCTAACTCCTTCTCATAATATCATAATTATTTAACTTTATCCAGCGCATTTATTTAAACATTATACCATATCACAAAATATATCAAGTGACATTAGTGCGAATTATTTACTTAAAAACAGGAGACCCGCCTTCGCGAATCTCCTGTCACTTGCCTTATTAACCTGAGATATTTCACAATCCCAATTAATTGCGAAACATCTCCGGTTTTTATTTGTTTTTATATTAATTTATTTCTGTTACAGAACCATCCTTAATTCCGTATGTTCCTGTTCCTATGTAGTAATTTGAAGCATTTCTGCTGTCCCAGTTACCGTTTCCGTCTGTGAAGCATACTGTCACTCCATCTGCTTCGCCTAAGTCGAAGTCAAATTTCCATCTGTAACCGTCCTGCTCCGTACTGTCTGCCATCTTAACTCCCGGTACTGATGTCCACTGTCCGCCGTTAATGCAGTAATGTACATATGCCTGTGACCAGTTGTTATTATTGTAATAAAGTGTTGTAGTATTTGTGTCTACTACAGTAAATTCTAATGTTGCCGTTGCAGTCTGATCACATCCGTCATGAACATAATATTCAATCGTATAATTTCCAGGCTCTGTCGGTGTCCATGTCTTTGAATAATGAGACCAGTAGTTATATGCGTCAATCTCTTTTCTTACACCATCTTTGATAGCTGTAAATTTGTATGTGTTATAGCGATATCCGACTTCGTATTCAGTCTCTGCTGTCAATACAACCGGTGTACCTGCTTTGATAACATTTGATGCTGCATTTGATGTAAATGATTTGATTGCTAATGGTTTTACAACAAAGTTTTCTATTGTCTTTGTAGCTATTTCACCTGTTATATTATCTTTTGCTTCTACAAATAATGTATGTGTACCTATTATACTGTGATATGGATATTGTACACTCATAATACTTGACAAGCTGCCTGAATATGTATTGTACTGTCCATAACTGTCGCTTGAATAATATTTTACACCATTAAATATTGTACCGAATCTGTATGAATAATCTCCACTACCAAATCCTGCCTCAGCAATAAACTTAATATTTTGGTCTCCTAAGCCTATTATCATCGGCTTATCAATCGTAAATAATGTAACCTTGAATCCTAATTCTTCCACATTTCCATTTTTAATTCCGTATGTACCTTTATTTAAGAAATAGTTCTGTCCATTTCGGCTGTCCCAGTCTCCATTTCCGTTATTAAAGCATACCTGGACATTTTCGCTGTTATCATATGCAAGCTGGATATCAAATTTCCATGTATATTCTCCGACATCACTTGCTTCCATCTTTACGCCCGGCACATTTGTCCACTGTCCGTTCTGTGTCTTGTAGTGAATGTATGCGTTATCCCAGTTACTGTTTGCATAGTATACAGTTGTCTTATCGCCAACTATGTCAAATTCCATGGTTTTCTCTGAATAATTCACATCATTCGCACTTACTTTAACCAGGTATCTTCCAGCTTTTGACGGTGTCCAATTACAGCTTGGTGAAGCTGATACAACAAAAAATGACTCTGCTTCTCCTGTTAAAATATTTGTTATTTCCCATCTATATCCTAGCGGAACTCTTGAACAATATCCATTAAATCTGTTCTTTGATAATGCATTAAACTGTATCTCTGCTCCCATTTTCTGTGGTGAAGAAAGATTTGATGTAATTTCCGTTATTTCAAACGGCTCTACCTCAATATCTGTCTCGACTGTGCAAGTTTTGCCTGTCGCATCTTTTACGACTACATTCAAATGATTTGTTCCTACGCCACTAAATCCTTCTGACGGATAGGCACCGTTATTTGGAGCGTATGCATCTGTATTTATAGAAAATCCGAAGAGATTCTCATTGTTTAATGTAATTTCGCTGTCTGTTTTTCTGTCGTATTCCTGTCCGTTACTCTTTCTTGTATAAACGTAGCTGTATGTATATGGCGCTGTTCCGCCCTCTACTTTCATATTAACGTAGCTGAATGGATTACCACTTGACACCGATTTAATCTCTGCCTGAAGCGGATCCACATTTACTTTAATTAATTTAGTCTTTGTATTTGTCTCGCCATTTTTGTCTGTGGCTGTAAGTTTTACTCTGTAGTATCCTGATGCATTTGGTGTAAATGCAAACTGACCGTTTGTATTCTGTGCAAGACTTCCTGCGTCCTCAACTGCCTCTGATTCATAGGAAAGGTCATACTTAATATTTCCGGCACTGTCTTTTGCGGCAGCTGCAACTGTAATCTGTCCGTTTACGAAATTTACGTCCATGCTTGAGATGTATGGTACTTCGTAGAGAGTGTATTCTTTCCTGTCATGAATAATATAAGTTTCATCTTTTGTTAAAGTAGTGTAAGGCTGTTGTATCCTGTATGCTTTTTTTTCTTTATTGTTAACAAAAACAATTTTATCGAGTGATGCAGACTCTTTTTTTCCACTATATGACATATACAGAAAATATTTATCATATGTAGCCCAATAATTTCTCACACTTTTAATAAATGTTACTTCGCAAGCACCATCCCTCTTACCTCTATAATTGACTCCGGATCTAAAAGCACTTTCACCTCCGACTGACAGTGTATGATTTTCATGATAATACGCAGTGCCATATTGATTAACAGATTCAAAATATAAACCTTTATCTTCAGCCGTGCAATTAATCTGATAATACATAGCCGGTTCTTCATGATTGATATATTTTTCCATTCTGTCATCTTCTAATATAATCTCTGCCACATAATCTGCAATGGAAACTCTTTTTTCTCCTTCGCCTGTTCCTATCGCAGAATACTTTGATACAGCATTAAACGAATCATATGCCATCCATACAAAACCTGAATTTCCCCATGATGCGCCCCATGAGTTTACAACCTTAAATGCACCCATTTCTCCTGCTTCAAGGACACCATTGTTATTCAGGTCAACACCAATTTCGTCATCATATCCGACGATATTCATCGCATGACCGCCCTTTTTGCTTGTTGACTTATTGGCACACGCAACTATAATTCTCTGATTTGCATATTTGCTGTTTTCTGATGTTAATGTACCATCAATATTGCTGTAATTAAACCAGTATGCATATGTTCCAAGTTGTAAGATACTTCCATTTGCAAGACACTGTTTGATAATAGCGATATCACTACTGTCTACGCCATCAGTCTGAATATCCTTATCTTCACGTGTCTTTCCACCTAAAATATACACATTTGCATCTGTTGCCCCAAGTTCAGCTTCCATGTAATCAGCTTCACAGTCTGCATAAAAATCATTACCAAGCATTCCACCTGATGATGTGAAATTTGTATTCGGGCATCTGTCTAATGTCAATGAGCCTTTTAACCATCCTACATTTGCATGTCCCCACTTAGGCGAGAATGTGTTACTGTCATCTACTGCCCTGTCAAAATATTTGTTAAACATATACGTTTTGTTGTAATATTTGTCAGCCCAGGCAAGGCATGAACCAATGCTTCCCTGATTTCCAATAGCAGGAAAATATTTTCCATTTTGACCTGTTGAATTATCTACTGCTGCCGGCAGTTCCCCTGCTGCCTGTGCCGCAATTGCTTCCTCTATCTTTTCGTCTGCTGAATCTCCTGTCTCCTCTGCTTCTGCAGCAATTTCCTCTAAATCTTTTTCATCTAATCCCGTCCCATGTGTAAGGTCATCAGGGTCTAGTGATAATGTGCCATCTGACTCCTCCACATTTGTACCATGTCTGCTTTTGCAGGCATTCCATTACTCATAAACGTCGTGCTAAACACTGACGCCGCAAGGAGTAATGCTAATACTTTCTTTGATTTTCTCATAATATTTGCTCCTTTCATTTTTAGCCGACGAGTATTGTATCATAAATATAATATTTTGTCATCCTCTTTTTTATAAAAGTGATAGAAATGTATCTTTGATGCCGGATTTTCAAATAAAACAAAGGCAGGTGCTGCCGCATTGCGACAACACCTGTTTTTTGTTTTATTCTACCGTTATTCCATCCTCATCATAGTAACCACGTACCATGACTCCGTCTTCATTTTCTGTATATGCCTGCACAGTATAATAATAATTTTTATCATCATCTGTTACATCTTCATACATCAGAGTATCTTCCCCTTCTATTTTCTTAATCATCATCCATTCATCATCTTTTGATGCTCTTCTGTAAATGAAGTATCCTTTACTTCCTGTTACTTTTTTCCAATATACCTGTCTTTTTCTTGTTCCGGCAGGTATTATTACTTTTTCAAGAACCAGTATTTCAGGTACGGTAGTGCCCTTTACTCCATCCGGATCAAAGGAACCTTCTACTGTCTTTCCATTTGTAGTCGTAGTTACATAGCCTCTTACGGTGTAACAATATTCTTTTCCAGGAATTACATTTTCATCTGTATAGCTGAAATATTCTGTATCTTCCGTTACCGTTCCGTCCACACGAGCTATCTCTTCCCAGCTTCCATCAACAGGTTTTCTGTAAACAATGTATCCGTCTGCAAGTATTTCAGGGAACCATGTAACATTCATTTTATCCGCTGCAAGTGATACCGCACCTATTATAATCGGTGCTTCCGGTGCAATGTATTCGCCAATCTCTTTCTCAGCATCTGCTGTCGTAGTATTGTCCTTATAATACATTCCTTCCGGATAAATAATTTCTTCTAAGTACTTCGCACCGCTGAATACATATGGACAAAGTTCCTGCACGCTTTGTGGTATTGCATATGTAGCATCTGTCCTGCCCGCAGGATATGCCATGATTTCTGTCATGTCTTTTCTAAACATTACTCCATCCACAGCAACATATTCTTTGTTTGCACTATTGACCTTTATCTCTGTGAGGCTCTTACATCCTGCAACCACTCCTGCTCCTATATCCGTAACAGTGTCCGGTATATTTATAGTTCTGATTCCTGAGTTCATAAATGCAAAATGATTTATTTTCTCTATTCCTCTCGGTATCACAACCTCTTTCACATTTGTTTTGTCTTTGAAAGCATTTTTTGCTATCTCTTTTACAGTTACTCCCAAATACTGTTTTGGTATCGTAACAGTATCTGCTGTTCCTGTATATCCCATGACGCTTAAAGATGAATCATCACGGAAACTATATGTTAGTCCGTCTTCTGCAATTATCGGTGTATCATCTCCATAGGTAACATGTTTTGCGATTTCTATATTATCAAGCACTGTATATGGTCTTGACATTACCATAATCGAATTCTGTCCGCCAAGGAAATTCTCTTCTGCCTGAACCACATCTCCATTTACAACAAACGTCTTCATGGACGTACATCCTGTAAACAGGTTTGAGCCAAGTATCAGGAATTCGTCTCCTTTTTTCTTTCCAAACGTACCTACAATAACTGTTTTAAGTGAACTACAGTCTTTGAAACATTCGTCTCCTATTTCGTAGACACGGCTGCTGATTTCTACAGTTTTAAGTTTTCTATTACCTTCAAATGCATTTGCATCGATTCCGACTATGTCGTAACCTGCATAGTTATCTGGTATCTTGACGCTTTCTGTATCCGTCACTACCTTTGATATGTACAGCTCTGTACGTCCACCGTATCCTTCTACGGCTCTGTATGAGAAGTTGTCTTCCATTTCTACGAATTTGTAGCCGCTGTCGGTTGTGTAAGAGTATTCGTATTCGTATGTAAACGTATCGAATAGCTTGAATTCCACTTTACCATCCAGCACTTTCTTAACTGACTTTGGATAATATACAGTTACTTTATTACGATTGTCTTTTTTACCAAAATTCGTACCTCTCGTATAATGGTCGTTTACATATTTTTTTATACCTTCAATATCTGAAGTACCATATTGATTCCACAAATTGTCATAATCCTCCGGCAGTAACCTCAATGTCTGTGGCAGGAATACCTCTTTCAAGTTCTTTGCATTTTCTAACACACAACCACCAATTTTTGTCACTCCATACGGGAATGTCATTGTCACAAATCCTGTGTTTTCAAAAGCGTTGCTGCCTACTTCGGTAATATCCTCCGGCCAGATAATATTTTTTAAATTAGTACAGTTTGCAAACGCACCGCACGGTATATCTACTGATCCCAAAAATTCTATACTCTCTATGCTTTCGCATCCGCTAAATACATAAGAGCCAAGTCCGGTAATATTCTCATGCAACGATTCTATCTGTAACGCTTTACAATTATAGAAAGCTTTCCAGCCTATGCCCGTAACATTATATGGTATCTGAACATATGCCAATGCTGTACATCCATTAAACATCTCATTAGATATCTTAGATAAATTCTGCGAAATACTGATATAAGTCAGGTTTGTACAATTTTTAAATGCGCCTTCTAAAACCGTCTTTACCGCATCAGGCATGTATACTTTATTAACATTCTCATTTCCTATAAAGGCTTCTTTACCGATAGTCTCAACCGGCACACCGTATATTTCTGAAGGTATAAATACCGTTTCTTCACTTCCGAGATATTTATTGATAACAATGTTTCCGTTTACATCAAATGAAATATCATAATCACTGTCTATTCCATCCAACAGGCGGAAGTTGATTCGGTTGTTGATTGCATATTGCATTGCAACAGTATCACGGTAGCAATTGATTATCAATTTCTTAATTTTTACTTCACCAGAATAACGATATCCACCTGCTGCTTCAAAGACTCCGTTTCCTATCTTTTCTACACTCTCAGGAATCGTGATTTCTGATAAGTTGTTGCATCCTGAAAATACTGTATCTCCCAATTCACGTATTCCGGCTTCTAATACAACTTTTGTCAATCTGTAATTTTGGCTAAATACGTTATCCGCAATTTTTCTGACATTATAACCATCTAACACAGCCGGTACTGTTAATTCAGTCGCCGAACCTGTATATTCTCTTATGATAGCTTCGCCATTTTGCAATGTATAGACATAATCACCTGCTATATAAGTATTATGTCCCACAAAGATACAACGACTTCTGTCCGGGCAGGTATTTGCATATATTTCTGCCGTAGAGCCATATTCTCCATGGATGTATACCTTCTGCGTAGCCCTTTTAGGCGGATTACTGCCATATTTACCTGCATAAGTTTTCCAATCATATGCATAAGTTAACATATACTCACTAATATTACAATTAAAATTTTTTATGCTTATATGCTTAAGGTTAAGACAATCTGCAAAACACCTCTGTTCAATTGATGTAACACTTTCCGGAAATGTAATTTCTTCAATGCATGTAAATGCAAAAGCATATAATTTTACTGTTTCAAGCCCTTCATTCAGTGTAATCTTCTTTAAAGTACTAGAACTAAACGCATTTTCACCAATAACTTTTAAGTTCTTTGGTGCCACAAATTCTTCTATACAGGTTCCTGCATAAGCACATTTTCCTATTTCCCTGACAGTATCAGGTAATTTGTAGCATTCCGGATTTTTAACATGGTTAAATGCATTGTCTCCGATAACTTCTACATTTTCAAATCCGGTAATTGTAAGTTCATCTGTGATGTAATGCACATCATCGAATGTATTGTAATTATACATTTCTAATAATTCTTCCGATATTAACTCCTGCGCTTCAAACGTAAGGTATGTACCTCCTGCATCCGCACCCCATCCGGGATATCCGGCAAACGGAGCAAAATATTTTACATTTTTTCCACCATAAAGCTTCTTAAGATTATAACAATCCCTAAATGCATTGACTCTTTCCACGCCATCCGGTATATACATTTCTTCCAGACTATAATTTGCAAAAAATGCACACTCTCCTAAATATGTCAAGTTTTTCGGGAGCGTCACATTTTTCAGCATAACATTAAATGAAAATGCAGAATCCCCTATGGACTTGACTGAATCCGGGAAAGTTATTTCTTCCAGGCTTATACAATGTTCAAATGTCCCATTAGGTATTGCTGTAACACCATCTTCTATAGTTAAGTTTTTCAGATAGTAACTTTTTCCAAATACATTTCCATTTTCACCTATTGCATCTGCAATAGTTTTTGTAAGAGTAAGTTCTGTGATACCTGTATCAGCAAATGCACTTTGTCTGATTTCTTTAATATTATCAGGTAGTTTTATCGTCTTAACATTTTTACAACCTTCGAATGCTCTATCCCATATAGTAACTAATTTATCATTTTTTGATAAATCAACCTTATCAAAACCGTTGCATCCTCTAAATGCTGCATCCTCAATTTCTTCAAGTTTTTTAAGCTTTGCGAAATTGATTTTTTCACATGTCAGTTTCTCGCAACCATCAAATGCTCCGTAACCTATCTTCTTTAAGCCTTTCATCTCATTGATATTAATATCTTTTAATTTGCTGCATCCTGCAAGGAAACAAGACGGTATCTCTTCCATTGTCACAGGAAGCTTACATATCTCCATGGCCTCAAATCCTGCAAAACAACCTCCTTTCGATATATATGTTTCCTCAAATCTCAGATTTAATGTACCAGATAAATCTACTTCCTTGATTTTTTTACAACCTACAAATGCTGCACCAATTATTAATTCAAGATTGGTTAAATCTTTAAAATTGACTGATGATATCTCATAACAACCGCCAAATGCTTGATCTCCAATGCATTTTATAGACGTTGGCAATACTAATTTATCGATTGAACAACACTCTAAAAATGCATGCCATGATATTTCTCTTAGCCGCGTACAATCTGATAAATCAAGCCCCTCAAGTTTTTCACATCTATAAAAACTTTCAGGACCTATATACTCTAAATTATACAGGTTCGAAAAATCTACACTCTTCAAATTTTCGCAACATGCAAATGTCCCTGCTCCAATCTCCCTTAATAACGGTGGTAATTTTATTTTTTCCAAAAATTCACCAAATCCACCCATTTCAGTTATTTTTGTGTTTGATAAGTCAACTTCCTTTAACAATTCACATCCATAACTTATCGAAGACATATATTCCAGATTACACAAATCATTAAAGTTAATACTCTCCAACATTTTACAATATGAAAATATCCCGTATTCCATTTTTCTTAAGCTTGAAGGAAATTCTATATTTTTTAATGAAATACAATTATAAAATGCCTCTTTACATATACAATTGAGTTTTGTACATTGTTTCATATCGACATCTTTAAGTCCCTCACAATCCTTGAAAGCGCCTTGTCCCACTACAGTAAGATTTTTACACTTACTAAAATCCAAAGTCGTTAATTTTCTTTCACCAAAAAAACTATTATCTCCTATTGCCTCCAAAGTATCAGGGAAAGTAATCTTTGTCACAAAGTTTTTATCTGTCCAATCTTCATATACTATAGAATTTTCTTCTTCAGGTAAGACTTTTGATAACTTTGTAATCACACTGCATAATTCATCATAATAATACAAACGATTACCACCATCATAACAATATGAATAATTATTATCTATTCCAATCTTTGTTACCTTTTTTCCATCTATATATGATGGAATGATTAATTCAGATGAATGCCCTTTGTATGCCGTTATTGTTACTGAATCCCCATCCGGATTAACAATATATTCATACTCTCCTGATTTTACAATAGAATTCTCATCCACAACTACTACTGTAAGTTCTGCTGTGGCAGTTGAATCAGGTGTCATAATCGTTATCTTAGAAACTCCTGTATTTTCTGAGTGAATTCCAATATTGTAACTATCTCCTATATTTGCTACATATGCATTTGCAACATCCTCGTCGAATGAAATACAATTAACCTCCAATTCTCCCGGAATATTTGTTCTAAGATCAATATCCATACTATAATAAGTATTTTTCCTAATATGAATTATGCTCTTATCAAGCAATATTTCTGCATACTCATCTTCATACACATGCTCTGCTATCGCAGATTCTTTTCCGTCTTTTTTTGCCTGAAGATAGATGGTATCTCCCGACTTTAAGCTATTTAAAGTATATGTATATGTGCCATTACTGTCATCAACCCTGGTTGAATATGTATTTCCATTATGTGTAATGTATACCATTGAACCATATGGTGCATTTCCACGTATTGTCTTGTCCTTTCCAATCTTAGTTACTGTAGGCGGCACAAGCACCAATCTGTTTTTTGCTTCCTCTATTTTGTCCAGAAGTTCTATCGCTTCTGACACGTCCATTGAGTCTTCTCCGTCATTAATAATCTGCTCTGCTCTTAACAGATATCCATAGAGTTTGTTCCATGTCGCGTCTGTGTAATCCGTACTTGCCATTCCCCTGATGATGCGGATTTCTCTTTTTAATGTTTCATACTTTGACTCTACGATTGTAGCTTCTAATGTGTTTACATTTACATCAATCCATACTTCGCCTTTTAAATTGCTGATATCTGCTGTCTGCCATTTTCCCGGTCCGCCATTGACGATTATGCTATAATTGTCTTCTGTATCTATGCAGACATAATAATATCCGTCTTTTCCTTTTTTGCTAAGTGGCGCTCCCGGCCAGTCGCCAAATATCATGTGAACGCTTCCGTCCCATGTCCAGCCGTATACGTATGGCATAGAGCCGTCACTTGTCTTGACGTGAATCTTTTTCTTTCCTTTGTCTTCTTCCTGTGTTGTCTCTTCCTGTGTTGTCTCTTCTTTTGTTGTTGTCTCTTTTGTTGTCTCCTCTTTTGTTGTCTCTTCTTTTGTTGTTGTCTCTTTTGTTGTCTCCTCTTTTGTTGTCTCTTCTTTTGTTGTCGTCTCTTTTGTTGTCTCCTCCTTCGTTGTCTCTTCTTTTGTGGTTGTCTCCTGTGTTGTAGTCTCTTTTGTTGTCTCTTCTTTCGTTGTAGTTTCTTCTTCGAATTTTTTGTCTGATAATTCGTATTTTAAGGTTTTTGTGTCTATCTTTATCCACATATTTCCCTTAAGGTTACTCATATCTACTGACTGCCATTTTCCTGAACCGCCATTTACGATTATGTTGTAGGCATCTGCCGCATTGATTTTTGTACAATAATATCCGTCGCTGTCTTTTTCATTTAACATCTTACCCGGCCAGCCGCCTAATATCGGTTTGCTGGTTCCGTCATAAGTCCATCCGTATACATATGGTATAGAATTATCTGATGTCATTACATGAAGGGTGTAGTCGCCTTCTTCCTCTTCTTCAAACTTCTTTGTGTCTATCTGGCATTTTCCTGTGTTTGTATCGACTGATACCCACAGGTTGCCGTTTAAATCGAGCATGTCTGCGGTCTGTCCCCAGCTGCCGTTTACTATCATGTTATAGGTGCCTGTGGTATTTAACTGTACCGTATAGTATCCGTCAGCATCTTTTGTAGAAAGTGTTGCTCCCGGCCAGCCACCAATTATAGGAGTACTTGTTCCGTTATAAACCCATGCGTATATATTAGGCGCACTTCCATTGCTTGTCTTGACATGGAGTACAGGCTTATCCTTTTCTTCCTCCTCTTCTTCCTCTTCCTTCTTTTCTTCTTCTACAGTGTCTTTTGTATATTTCTTTGTTGATACATCAACCGTGTACCATACTTCTCCGTTCTGGTTGGAAATGTCTGCTGTCTGCCATTTTCCTGAACCGCCGTTTACTATCATGTTATAAGCCGCTGTCGTATTAACTTCTGTCACATAGTAACCGTTTGAGTCTTTTGTTGTAAGAAGCGTTCCCGGCCAGCCGCCAAGCAATGTCGTCTGTGCACTGTCATTTGACCATGCATATACATAAGGTGCATTTCCATCACTTAATTTTACATGTATCTTTGTGGTAGACGGAGCTGATGCCCCGGCAAGTTCTTCCTGTGATTTCGGTAAAATATCTCCGATAAGTATCGTTCCATTATCTCCTGAATCAAATGTTACAGAACCATTTTTTACCTTTGCTTCGGTGTCATCGTAATAGTTTATTACTTTCTCACCATCAGCAAATGCTTTGCTTACATCTACTGTTACTTTCTCATTTTTTTCTGCACCGGTGACTACTACTACCCTGTCTGTCACGCCTTTTTCTTCATAGAGTCTTACAAATCCGATTCCTGACGATACAGAAGTATCTACATTTTTTCCTGCTCCGATGGCAATGTGGTTCTTTCTAAATGTTCCAAGTTTTTGCCAGTGAGTTAATGTCTTTTCGTCTGCATCATATAAGTTCATGTCACTTCTTAATGCATGTGTTATGCTTCCATCAGCATCCGGTGTCTCGTATAAAGCATATGCTCTGTCTGTCTCATCACCATAGAATATTTTTACTGCCTCCGGCATCATGAGTAATGATGAACCTAATGTTATCATATCTCCTCTGGTGAGTTTTGTATCTTTTGATGAGAATCCTGTTACGGTATCTATGTTGTTCTCAGGCTTTTCTTCATTGTATTTTTGTAACGTAAGATTTCCCGTAATATTTTCCTCATCTTCTATCTCGGTACGTGAGATGTTAAATTCTAAATCATTCGAACTTGCACCTGCACTCTTTTTCCACTCCTTAAAAGATGCTTTACAGTTTTCAGTCCATTTTTTTAATGTCTCTGATTCTATCTCTTCGTATCCGTTTATGTTGAATCCGTCAATTCCATGGGTTTTAATCCATTTGTAAACGTCTTCGCCTGCTGCAACTGCTTCTTTTGCATTTATCTCTAATACGATTTTTATGCCACGAAGGTGTGCCGCATTTATTAACCGGCTAAACTCTTCTTCTGTTCCATAGTTTGCATCCAGCTTTGTGTAGTCTGCCACATGACTTCCGTCATATGCGTATTCTATGTATCCGCCGTCTGCTCTGGTATCTGATATGTGTCCTTTTTCCTGCTCGAACGGTGTGCTTAACACAAGCACGTTCACGCCCAAAGCGTCAAAGTATCCGTTTTCGATTTCCTGTGTGATTCCTACGAAGTCTCCGCCATGGAACGTTGCCCTATCGTCTCCTGTCTCTGCCTTATCGTTTTTTCTTCCATACGAGTGGTCGTTGTCTTTGTTTCCGTTTTTGAATCTGTCGATTATTATTGAATATTCTGTCGCATTTTTCCATGAAAATGTGCCTGCATTTTTTGTCTCTGTAACCTGCAGTGCATTTTCTTCTGCCTGCGCCGTCACTTTCCCGGTGTTGTAACCGGCAAAGGATACGTCGCCCGCAATGCTTGTCAGCATGACTGTGAATGCTGATGTTAATGCAATTGCTCGTTTTATGATTGTTTTGGTTCGCATTAGTTGCCTCCTTGTTATTCTTTGTTTAATACTGCGTCTTTACCCTTATTTTTGACCATTTTACTTAAACTGCCTTCACCTTCGGCAAGTACTATGTCGTTGATGTTGTGGTAGATGCTTTTGTACATTTTTCTATTCGCTATCTCCTCTTTAGTTATGTATATGCCATCTATTCCACATGAATCAGTTGATGCACACGAAATAATTGTTTCCCCGATATTTCCCCAATTAGCCTCATACCTTTCTTTACTATCGGAATCATCGACATATACATAACTTCTAAATCCATTAACAGATTTTTTTACCTTTTTCCAAGCAGAACTATTATTTGCACTAAAGGTATCAAATCGAATATCACTGTACTTACTGGCATCTAGTGTATACTTTCTATATAAATGCATAAGAACTGCAGAACCTACTCCTGCAATTCCGGCAACCACCCATCCAGGACCAGGAATTGCCGCACACACTGCTGTTGCAAAATAACCGAACATGCCGCCAGCCATTCCATCATAGATGTCATTTTGACTTGTCCAATAACGTTTAATTTGCTCACCCCAAATGCTATCAAGTACTTTTAACGCCGCATATGGATCATCATATCCATATAATCCTTCATATGCAAGCAAACAAACTGATGTAAATTCTTTGTAGTTCTCCATATCAATTGAGCGAAACTCATTAATTGCTCTATTTAAATGCTTAAATAATTGAAAACTTTTAAATAAATACTCTATATTTTCTTCACTCATTTGTTCTAAATCTTTCGTTAAATAGCCCATGCCATCAAATGTTGCACCCGCTTTAAATTTATTACCCTCTGACACATATAAATCCTGTGCAATCCTGCCTCCTAATTTATGTCCGGTTATAAACCATTCTGCTCCTTGCAAATTTTTGTCACTGGACCATTTTTTAATTTCAGCTTTCGCTTTATCTAACTGCGTATATCCCCCATCAATTCTTCTATTACCATCGCTTTGCTCTTCGTGAAAACCAAGTCCGACTGTAAATTCAGTATATATATCTGTCCAATCATCATCCGTGCCTCTGCAACATACAATACAATTTTCTTTTCCATCAATTTTTTTCTTAATCAGGCACATCCCTAATCCGAAATCAAAGTCACTATCTTTTATATTTTGATATTCCCTTTCTCCAGAACTGTTAAATCCGACAACAATAAAATCCTTCAAAGCCTCATATGGTTTCCCCTTCAAATCATCGAGTTTTAAATTGCGAATCCTCACATTTTCTAAATATAACGTATAATGTAAATTCACGAATAGAGCTGCATATCCCAAAGTGAGGTCTGTAATATCATATCTCATTGGATTTGTAATCATTTTGCTATACTTCATAGATTTATCATCTGAGTTATTTACTACAAAGTTTTTAAATTCTTCACCATACTCATCTCCATCCTCGATACCATCACCGTCAGAATCTTTTCTCGTCGGATCTGAGTGTATTATTGCCTTATATTCATATCCATCTTTCGTTTTTTTCAATTTGGTTTTTTTTATCTCTATTTCATCTCCATCATTAATCCCATCTCCATCTGTATCCTTGCTGTTTCTCCAATTTAAAACCTTTCCCGTATAATTCGCATTATCTTTATTATAATAGTCCTCAAATATCTCATTTGTATATACGAATTCGTTTTCAACTTTCTCATCTTTATCAAGATTCAAAACTTCATGCAACGGGATATTAGTACCGGTTTTTACTTTTCCTTCTGAAATCATATACTCATGCATGTCACTTAATCCATCATGATCTGTATCTACTAACTCATAATCTTCTAATATATTTGGCACAAGTTCTCCATTCAAAACTTCATTTTTAAATTCATCGTTTGTCTTTGCATAGTAGTATCTTACATTGATTTCATTCATATCAGGATTATTCTCTTTTTCCTTTTTCTGATTATCTAGGAATTTTTGTATCGTATTCTTATATTCATCATCCTTTGTTATTCCCGAACCAAGGTTAATAATATAAACTGACATATTATTGATTTGACCTTGTCTGAATATTTTCGGCAATGATGTCGCTGCATCATGAACTTCGCCTATCACATACACAATAGAATTGCAAATAGGTATGTCTTGTGGACAATTTTCTCTTTCACACTTTTTTAGTCTGGAAAAGCCATCAGCCATGATTGATTCATTTGTTATTGACATCAAATCCATATCATCAAATTTTATTTGTTCATTTTTCTCTGTATCAATCTTATATACATCTCTTATATCTCTTATCTCATCTGTCGCTCCATTCCTAACCTGATACATAGCGATATTCCAACCGTCCTTATTTACTCTCACGCTACTATATTTTCCCCATAAATAATTTCCTCCCAAAAGTCCGTCTGTAGAAATTGTCCCTTTTATAAATTCAGTTTCTTCATTGTTAGGTATTCCTCTTTTAAACATACCCTTCAGGCCGTTATAACTGCATAGCATACTTCCCTTCCATTCCTCATTTTTATAATTTTCAAAAAAGCTTTCTATGCTATCCAGATAACTTGTATCATATTTTGTAGTAATATCCCCATATTTGGGTGTTTTTCTTTTACTACGTATCTCAAAAGATATACTCGGACTAACATACATATTAACGCCTAATACAATATTATTATTTATTAACATATCCAAATAGTCTTTGCCATCTGGATCTACATTTTCAAAATTATTATAATCCTGCTTATACACCAATATATACTTCGAAAAATGCGTAGTTACCGCCGACACCATATGACCGTTTACATTAGTTTTAAGTTCTTCAAGCTCCTGTGTTTCTTCATTATAGTAGTACACTGTCGGTTCTTTCTTCATGTCAACCGAATCATCTACCTCGAACTTTAATGTTGCCTGCTCAAATTCACCGTCCATTGTGAAATTATAGGCATGTCCGATGTATCCCGGAATTTTATCACATAACAACGGATTATCATCCACTGCCCCGATGGCTAATGTCTGTAACTGTTCACCGGTTGCCGTCATCTCTACTGATGGCAGGTATGCTTCATCCTCTGTCATCTCATCCTGTGATGTATAAGTTATTGTATGTATATCCTTTCCATCAGGAATCCCGTTACCGTCAGCATCCGCTACATTAGGATTCATATTATTCAATGTCTCAAATGCATCTGTCATTCCATCCCCATCAGAATCCGCATTATAAGACACATTTGCATTTAATAGTTTCACCTCATCATTAGACTTTGTCTTTGATTTCCATTTTGACTTTTGTCCTTTATTTTCTTTTTCATCTTTTTCCTCATTTTTTGCAACATGATTTGCTGTTTTTGCATTCTTGTCTTCCGTCTGGTAATTATATACCACTGAAGTTGTAAGAATGGTTACGCATAACAATAGTACTGTTGCTTTTTTCCATACTTTTTTCATGACAATCCTTTCTCTGTTTTATTTATATTTTTGCAACCTCATCATTGTAACATCATTTTCCGAGTTTTAAAGTGAGGTTGCACAAATATACATCTTTTCTGCACAAAAATCATGCTGTGTTGGTGAGGCTTCGTTATTTGTTTAATATGCGCTCTTTTTTACCTGCTTTTAAATCATTGACTATGCCCTGTCTTATGCGTGGTTCAATAGCCGTGATTGCTATATAGTTAATTGAATGAAATTTACCTAAATCATTCATCTTCATATAATTTTTAGTATATAAATACCAATTATATCCGTTACCTGTGTAAAATCCTGTAATACTTGACACATTTTTATTACACATTCCTACCTCTTCCCATTCTATCGGTTCGGTCCATGTATTATTTTTGTATTTATATATACCATTTTTCACTACGCAAATATCCCCTACTTCATTTTGATTTCCTATACGAGAATAATAATTCGTCGAACCAAGCCGTCCTCCAACTTGGTCTTGTGCGTAATAATAGTTATTAAACAACTTCTTATTTCCCTTATATTTACTCTTAAACCTGCTTTCTGCATTATTCCATGGAACATGGTTGTCACCCATTTTTATCAATGGAATTTTACTATTTTGCACTTTCGAATATTTTTGTTCTAACTTCTTCATATTTTGTTTTGCAACCGATTCTGCATAATAAGGATTTAATCCCGCATCAAAATTAACACCGTGAACCAAACAATTTAATGTATCTTCCAAATTTTTCTGCGCCTGGTTCATATCCTCTGTATCATAAATATCTAATAACAATACATTTAGAAAATCTACCGATATAGCATGGGTAACGGTTTTTGTAAATGTTTTTTTTAACCATGACAAATCATTATCATAAAGCATAATTACATCAGTAACTTTCCTTACAGAATATCCTTCCATATTCTCTGTAACATATCCCAGTCCATTAAAAGTTGCCCCTGCATCAAATATAACATTTGAGCGCAAAAAAACATCCTGTGCCAATCTTCCTCCTAATGAATGACCTGTCACAAACCATTTCGCTCCATTGCCCGTGTGTGAATTTGCATAATTATTAATAATCTCTTTCGCTTTTTCTAACTGTGTATAGGTAGTAACTGATCCAGACCCGATGATCACATCAGTATATAAATCATGCCACGTTCCCGGTTCTGTTCCTCTGCAACATACGATAAAATTATCCTTACCATCTATCTTCTTTTTTAGAATTGTCAATCCAAGCCCCTCATCAAATCCTGCCTGCGTAGATTTTGCTACCTCCTTATCGCCTGAGTCATTTGCAACAACTACTTCAAAGTTTTTTAACGCTTCATACGATTCGCCTGTAAAATACTCTTTTTCTTCACTATACTTTTTTAATTCACGTATAGTCTTGTTATATTCTTTTTCTTTATTTTGATAGTAGTCTGCTACATTGCAATATGCAAATCTCGCCCCATATCCAAGCGTCACATCTGTAATATCATATCGCATAGGATTGGTTCCCATGTCCTTCTCTTCTTTGTCATCAAATCCATCCCCGTCTGTATCCTTTCTGGTAGGATCTGAATGAATGATAGCCTTATAACTGATTTCTTTGTGTCCCCCCTCTCCAATATAATACTCCATCTTCTTTACTTCTATCTCATCTCCGTCTAAGATGCCATCTTCATCTGTATCTTCTTTATCAAAATCTATTCTTGTATATTTCAGAGTCTCTTTATTGTCACTACCTTCTGAGTTTTCGTTTGATATCTCATCTTCGTCTTTCACATCTAAAATATCTCTTACCCGCACTCCTGTTTTTGTTGTTATATCTCCTTCGCCTATCATATATTCATGTAAATCACTTAATCCATCATGATCTGTATCTACCAATTCATAATCTTCCATGATATCAAATACAATATTGCTCTGTGAACCCTCCAAAATATTCTTGAATTCTCCATTTGTTTTAGCATAATAATATCTGACATTAATTTCATTCATATCAGGATTTGATTCTTTTGCAACTGATTGTTCTCCTAAAAAAACATCTATTGCATTTTTATATTTTTCCTCCTGTTTTTTACCTGAACCAAGATTGATAATATATACTGACATATTATTATCTTGTCCAATTTTAAAAATTCTCTGTAAATCATATTCTGAATCATGAACTTCCCCTATCACATATACAATCGCTCCACAAAGCGGAACATTAGTTGAAGTATATTTTTTCTTCATTTCCAACAAATCAGAAATGCCCGCATTTAGATTTTGCATATTGTTCTTTGATGTTAAATACATTTCATTAAACTTCAATTGTTGATATTTACTTGTATCAATTTCATACATATCCTCTAAGCGTCTGTTACTATTATGCAATTGTCGCAAACAAACATCCCAATTAGCACTATCCGATTTAGTCTCGTTATACTTAAATCTATAATAACCAGTGCCATACAAGTTTTCCATGTTAACCGTATCTTCATACTTCTGTCCCGTTTTATCAGTAATTACCCTCTTAAAACTACAATACAAATCTCTATAACTGCCTATTATATTTCCTCTCCATTCTACGCCCTTGTACTTTTCATAAAAACTCTCTATACTATCCAGATAACTGCTATCATATTTTGTAGTAATATCTCCATATTGTTTAATTGGTCTTTCATCTGGTATCTCAAATGATATGTTTGAACTAACTATCATACTAATGCCCAATAGCAACTTGTTATTGCATAACAAATCCAAATAATCATTACCATTTGAATCTATTGTTTTAAAATTATCAAAATCCTGCTTATACACCAATATATATTTTGAAAAGTGCGTAGTTACCGCCGACACCATATGTCCCTTTACCGTAGTTTTAAGTTCTTCAAGTTCCTGTGTTTCTTCATTATAATAGTACACTGTCGGTTCTTTCTTCATATCAACAGAATCATCTACCTCGAACTTTAACGTTGCCTGCTCAAATTCACCGTCCATTGTGAAATTATAGGCATGTCCGATATATCCGGGAATCTTATCACACAATAATGGATTATCATCCACTGCCCCGATGGCTAATGTCTGCAACTGCTCACCGGTTGCCGTCATCTCTACTGATGGCAGGTATGCTTCATCCTCTGTCATCTCATCCTGTGATGTATATGTTATCGTATATGTATCTTTACCATCTGAAATACCGTTACCGTCAGAATCTGCTACATTCGGATTCATGTTATTTAGTGTCTCAAATACATCTGTCATTCCATCCCCATCAGAATCCACATTGTAAGATACATTTGCATTTAATAGTTTCACCTCATCATCAGACTTTGTCTTTGATTTCCATTTTGACTTTTGTCCTTTATTTTCTTTTTCATCATTTTTTGCAACATGATTTGCTGTTTTTGCATTCTTGTCTTCTGTCTGGTAATTATATACCACTGAAGTTGTAAGAATGGTTCCACACAGCATTAATACCGTTGCTTTTTTCCATACTTTTTTCATGACAATCCTTCCTCTGTTTTTTTATATTTTTACAACTTTATCATTGTATCATCATTTTCTAAATTTTAAAATGTGGTTGCACAAATATACATTTTTTCTGCACAAAAAACAGAAGAGACGCATTTGCGAATCTCCTGGTAATGCATTCAAAAAGGAGCTGTCACTATTTCTTAATGCAACAGCTCCCTTTCCTGAATATCTGGGGTACTGAAATATCAAGTTTTTTCAATTAATTTTCATGTCTACAGTCCGGTAAATAAACAATTATCTCATTTGTCCATTTCTTTTGGTATCTTTCTTTTTTTTAGTGTCTACATTTTGGGATTCTATTAGTTATTTAAGAACGACTAGCTTGTCGTGTCCACCTTATAGGGTACATTATATATCAAATTCATCAAATAATTTTTTTCTATATTCTAAATCATTGCATGCTATTTGAATTTCATCAAATCTTTCCTGTTTTGTTAATACTTCAATCAGCTTAAAAGTTCTTGATTCTCCTTCTTTTCTTCCTTCTATCATTCCTTCTTGCCGCTTATCCATATCTCTCATACTTAACATAACAAACTCTCGCCTCCAATTCTTATTCATTCGTGCTTTTTTTACTGCTTCTTCAAGCTTTTTTACATACTCATCATCTGTTGGTTGTCCTGAAACATATTTTAAGAATTCTTTCAATTTGCCTTGTACATCATCTTCTGTACCTGCTGAATTCAGAAGAATATTTGTTGTTCCATCGCCCATTTCCAGTTCCTTTATTTCATGACATCTGTTTGTGAATGTATATCTGTGGAGTCCTTTTTTATAATAATCAAATGTACATATAGTAATAATATATCTGTCATTTAGCTTTTCATACGGTTCTCCTTTTTCCAGTATTACTGCATCTGACATTGATCCATAATACCGCATTCTCATCGGCATATTTTTCAAATCAATTACCTGCATTTCTATATCGATGACTGTTCCTCTATTACTTTTTATAAATACATCAAATCTTACTCCGTGTATATCTTTTCCTATGTTTATCTCTTTTTGTGAGACTAATTCAAAATCCTCAAATTTCAATTCCGGTATTATTATACGTATTAGACCTTCAAGTAATTCCTTATCCTGCATTACCTTGCAAAATATAAAATCATTTGTTATCCTTATGTTTTCCCATTCTTTTGCAATTTTCTCAGATTCGATTTCCAAATCTTTCAATTTGTCTTCAGGCATTTCTTTCGTGTATATGCCCGTTTCCTTCATTATTTCTCGCGTCAACTCATTCATCATTTTTCTAACTCCTTTTCATCATAGCATAATTATTTAACTTTATCCATCGTATAATTAAATATTAAATGACTGCTCCCGTTTTATCAAGTGACACTTATGCGAATTTTATAATTAAAAACAGGAGACCCGCTACCCGCGAATCTCCTATAATTATATCTATTTAATTTTTGTAACCTTTCCGTTTTTAACTCCATAAGTTCCCGCTTTTACAGAATAGTTACTTCCATTATTGCTGTCCCAGTTACCATTTCCGTCGTTAAAGCATACCGTCGCTTTATCAGCTGAGCCTAAGTCTATAGTATAGCTGTGTGTGTATCCGCTTATGCTCTTGTCAGATTTCATCTTCACACCAGGTACGTCTGTCCATGAACCGTTTCCGACCTGATAGTGAATGTAAGGCTGTGTGTATCCGCTATAGTATACTGTAACCTTATTGCTTCCTTTTACGGTTACCTGAACAGCTGACGAACGAATCTCTTCTCCGGTTGTAGTATCTTTTGCAGATGCATATATGGTATATGTTCCTGCATCAGACATTTTCTGCTGTACACTCTGTCCGTATGCATAGCTTCCTGCCTTGTAAATACTTCCGTCCTGCTTGTAAATATCGAATTTTGTCTGCACACCTGAACCATTCGATGTTACAGCAGTCATTGTAATGTAATCTCCCTGGTTTACTTCTGTTGCTGATACTGTAAACGAATCAATTCTGAAATGATTATCATTTAAGTTTGTTACCTTACCGTTTGAAATTCCATATTTTCCTTCTGTGACACGATAGTTACTTCCGTTATTGCTGTCCCATGTATTTTCTCCATTATTGAAGCAGACTGTTGCTCCTGCCTGTGAACCGAGATTTATAACATATTTCCACTTGTAACCATTCAAATCACTTGCTTCCATCTTCACGCCCGGAACACTTGTCCATGAACCGTTATCTATCATGTAATGAACGTTTGCGTTGTTCCATGATGAATTATTGTAATATAACTCTACCTTTTTAGATGTTACACTTAATGTTCCAAGATTAACCAAAGTATATCCTGCTGCATCCTGAATAGTTGCCTGCAATGTGTAATCACCATCCATATCCGGTGTCCATGTTACTGTATTACCATTTATATTAAAATATTTTATCTGTGCAGTATATGAGTAGTTTCCACCTGTAGCAGATAATGCTGTAAGTTTTTTAGTTCCGCTTCCTCCTGAGATTGTTACGGTTGCACTGATTTCTTTTCCAACTGAAAAGTCATTTGATGCATATTTTATAGTTGCTGTCGGTTTTTTGTTAATCGTATATGTTACTGATTTTTTTACTTCTTTTGCATTAGGTGCCTTTGCGTATACATTGATTGTATATTTTCCGGTTTTTTTCGGTGTCCATGCATAACTTGCATTTTTCGAATAGTCCTTAAGTACTGTTTCTGTTCCGTTGTATGTCTGTGTAAATTTGTATGTGATATCAGAAGTATTTCCATCACTTGAATTTACTGTAGCCTTTACTGTTCTCTTTACATTAATATCAGATGCAGTACCTGAAATATCCCATGCCAGTTTTTTAAATGTAAGATTTCTTACTATAACCTTAATAAGTTTTGTCTTAGTATTTGTCTTTCCATTTTTATCTGTAGCTGTAAGCTTTACTCTGTACCAGCCAGATGCCTTTGGTGTTATAGTGAATTTTCCCGTAGTGTTCTGTGCCAGACTTCCAGAATCGTTAGTAGCTTCAGATTCAAATGATAAAGCATATTTCATGCTTCCGGCTGTATCATTTGCTGCCGCATTTACACTTATAATTCCGTTTGCAAATGTAACATTCATATTTGAAATATATGGGATTTCTTCACGGATGCCCTGTGTATTCTCGATTGTAACTATTTTCCCTTTTTCTATATTACTAATATTTGTCTTAATCTTGTATGCTTTCTTTTGTATATTATCTACAAATACAAGTTCATTTAATGTAATAGGACTATTATCATCCGTATTCCATATATACAACTCATCCTTTTTAGTATTATAATTTACAGTTTCCAGAATTTTTGTTACTTCACAAAATTCACCTGTTTTTCCTCTATAATTAACATCATCCTTATATCCATTAGGACCCATTACAATCAAATTACCTGCTTGTAGATGTCCTTTATCGTTAAAATTATATAATTTAACATTCTTTTTGTCTGTTTTGCATACGGCTTTATAATACCTGTCGGGCTCAGAATGATTTGAATATTTTTCCATTCTGTCCTCTTCTATAATTAGCTCAGCAATATAATCTGCTATTGAGATTCTGCTCTCTCCTGTTCCTGTACCAATACCAGAATATTTTGACACCTTATTAAACGAATCATATGCCATCCACACAAAACCTTTATTCTTCCATCCGGCTCCCCATGAATTGGCAACCTTGAACGCACCCATTTCGCCTTTTTCAAGTTTTCCATTATGATTAAGGTCAACTCCGATATTATCATCATATCCTACAATACTCATTGCATGGCTGCCTTTATCAGCATCAGACTTATTTGCACATGCAACTATAATCGATTCTCCTGTATACTTTTTATTCTCTGCATTCAGTGAACCATCAATTGTACTATAATTAAACCAATATGCGTATGTTCCAAGTTCCAGTATACTTCCATCGGCAAGACTCTTTTTTATAACAGCAATATCACTGCTATTTACTCCGTCAATATTCAAATCTTTTTGTTGCAGTGTTTTACCGGATTGAACATATAAATTTGCATCTGTTGCTCCCATCTCAACCTGCATATAGTCAGCTTCGCAATCCGCATAAAAATCATGCCCACACATGTGGCTTGGATTTGTAAAGTCTGTTATAGGGCATCTGTCTATGGTGACACATCCTTTAAGCCATCCGACATTTGCAAATCCCCATTTCGGTGAAAATGTATTTGTCTCATCTGCGGCTCTGTCAAAATATCGGTTAAACATATATGTTTTATTGTAATACTTGTCTGCCCAGGTAAGGCATGAACCAATCTGTCCCTGATCACCTATCGGTGGAAAATATTTTCCATTATTACCTGTAGAATTATCTACAAAAGCCGGCAGATTACCGGTTGCCTGTTCTTCTATGGCTGCACATATTCTTTCTTCTGCCGCCTCTTCATTTTCTTCTGCTTTTGCTGATATCTCCTGAATATCAGTCTCACTTAATCCTGTTCCATGTTTTAAGTCATCCTCATCAAGTGACAAAGTCGACCCTGAACTTCCTGTCTGCGCTGATTCTGCTGCTTTTACCGTCAAGCCGTTACTCATAAATGATGTACCAAATAATGACGCAGCAAGCATTAACGCAACTACTTTTTTTGATTTTTTCATAATTCTGCTCCTTTTTATTATTTTAACTCAATCATTGTAACATCATTTGAAAATTTTCAAATAGTAGTTGCACAAAAATACACTTTTTCAGCACAAATATTCAATTAAAGCTCAATCATATTCTTCCAAATCCTCACTCTCTATCACAGATAATACATTTTCATCAGCATTTTCTATGGCTACGACCCTCATTGCATGATTTGAAATAGCTCTTTCCATAAAGTTTCTTACATCCCTTGCATTCGCAAAATTCTCGGGTTTATTTGCAACCCGGGTTTCAAATATTTCTTTTGCTTTTACCTTTGCTTCATCTGATAAACTGTACTGTTGTTTTTTCAACATACTTTCAAGAATTGCATACATTTCTTCCGCTGTATAATCTTCAAAAAAAATAAAATTACTAAATCGAGATTTAAGTCCCGGATTTGAATTAAGAAATTCTTCCATCAAATCTGTATATCCGGCTACAATTACAATTATTTCATCTCTGTAATCTTCCATTGCCTTAAGCAATGTATCTACTGCCTCTTGTCCAAAATCACCCTCGCCCTTATTTACGGTAAGTGTGTACGCTTCATCAATAAACAGGATTCCCCCAAGTGCTTCCGAGATAACTTCCTGCGTCCTCTCGGCAGTCTGACCTATATACCCTCTTACAAGACCAGAACGGTCAACCTCCACCAGCTGACCTTTTTTTAACACACCCATGTATTGATATATCTGGGCAAGCATCCTTGCCACCGTTGTTTTTCCGGTACCGGGATTTCCAGAAAAAACCATATGTTTTGAAACATCAGAACACTTCATTCCTTTTTCTTCACGCATTTTTTGGACTTTTATAAGATTTAACAGTCTGTTCACCTGCTCTTTTACAGCTGATAAACCTGTTAAACTATTAAGATTTTCCAATAGTTCTTCTAACTTTGCCGCACGTTCTTCATCAGATTCTTTTCCGGCTGTAACTATATCAGATGGTCTGTACACTTTTTGCATACCTGCATACCACACGGCATATTCTTTAATAAATCTCTCCATCCTGCCAAGATAATCATGAAACGGAAGCATAGATTTATCATCTATATCATTTTCATGCATTGATAAAATAGTCTCTCCAAACATTTTAAATGCATCATACATTATCATTGATTTTTGATGATTATATTCATCATTTTCAATCTTCTTTCCCGCATCGGCTAAAACAGTATATTTTAAACAGGCAGGCACCACTGTAATAAAACGGCTTTTTTCCATATCAAGCATTTTTATTTCTCTGCTGTTTAGTTCACAGCCAAGGGTTTCATTTATAAAATCTATTTCGTTTTGTGCAACATTTCCATCAAGCTCGGCAATAAAAACTGCATATTTCATTATTTCACGACGAAAAGTCTCTTTAAGTGCTATTTTATTTCCGGCTGCATTTCCCACATTGGCATTTTCTATCAAATCACATATCTTAAGAGATGTGTCTATATATTCTTTTAAAGATAACTGCTTCATATCACTATCCTCTTTCATAATTCAACAAATTTTCACTTTCTCATTATAACACAAAACGGAAAAAAGCATCACTCATATTTAAAATGAAATGATGCTTTCCCTTTTCTCTTTATTAAGTTCCATACCTTTTCCTTTCCCGTGCATCACATAAAGTTACGTCCTCATCGTACCAGTCAACCAACCTCCCTGTCAATCCACCGGCAGATATATATACACGCTTGCTCTCTGCGATAAGCACTTCCGATTAGCTTTGACTATAGTATCGGCTTAAGAATTATATTACTTAACCCTAAATTATTTTTTTATTCAATCCTAAATAACTGATTACATCCATGGAAAAGGCTTCGTTCAATGAACCATTGCTTATTATTTCAGCTGGTGAACCGACAGCTGTTACATTACCGTATTTTATCAAAACAATCTGATGAGCAATCTTTAATGCCGTAGCAATATCATGATACACCATAACAACTGACTTATTGGAATTTAACAATCTCTGCTCCAATGCAGAACGGTATTTTAAATCAAGATGATTGGTCGGTTCATCTAAAAAAATATATTCTGAATCCTGTGCAAACATCTGGGCAAGATATACCCGCTGAAGCTGACCACCCGATAATTCTCCGATATATTTTTTTCTAATATCCGTAATATCTGCATCCTGCATACATTTTTCAACAGATAACCAATTATTCTTATCTGATTCCGAAAAAATACCTTTACTAAAACGATATCTTCCCATTTTCACGGTTTCCTCTACGGTAAATGAAAAATATGCACTATTCATTTGCGCCAGCATGGCAATCTTTGCCGCGCGTTTTCTTGATGACATATCTGATAATTCTTCACCGTCGATAGAAATACTTCCATCATATTTTATCAGACCGGCCATAGCTCTTAATAATGTTGTTTTTCCTGAACCGTTTTCGCCCAGAATAGCCGTGATTTTTCCCGCCGGAAAATACAAATCAATATCTTTTATTATAGTCTTTCCTTTGTAACCTGCACTTACATTTTTAAGACTAATTCCCTTTATATTCTTCTGATTCATAATTTAGACCTTCCTCTGCCAAAATATAACCACATAAAAAACGGTGCTCCAATCAATGCAGTAACTGCCCCCACCGGTATCTCCAAAGGTGCAAGCGCTGTACGCGCTACAAGATCAGCAATTGTCATCAGACTTCCACCTAAAAGAAAAGAAACAGGTAATGTCCACCTATGTGTTGCTCCAACTATTTTTCTGCTTACATGAGGTGCGATTAAATCTATAAATCCTATCGTGCCGGTAAAGCAGACAGAAACACCGGTCAAAAATGCAGCATATAAAAGCTGTCTTTTTTTTATCTTTGCAACTTCGACTCCCAGTGATGCCGCATGCTCATCTCCAAACGATAATGCATCTAATTCTCTATGATTTTTCATGTTCAGAATTAATATAACTATATCAGCAACAAGCAAAATCCACACATGATACCAGCGTTTTCCGTTAAAAGACCCAAGCGTCCATCCTATAATATGATGCTCATGTTTTACAAATAAAACAGAAAGCAGGGTAAGAATGGCATTTGTAAACATCGACGCAACCATTCCCGTAAGCACTACCGTATAACTTGTTACACCATGGTCAATTCGCTGTGATACTGCTATAACAAATATTACAACGATAAACCCGCCGATAAATCCGCCTGCCGGAAGCAAAAACAATCCCAGAACCGGTACGGATATTTCACACACGGTTATAATTGCCGCTCCTAATGCAGCTCCGGAAGAAACACCAAGAGTGTATGATGACGCCAATGGATTTTGAAGAATGGACTGCGTAACTACACCAGCAACAGCTAATCCGCCGCCGACAAGAAAAGCAAGTATTGCTCTGGGCATTCGGACTGTAGTAAGAATCGATACAGTTCCCATATTAACTTTATCTTCAACATTAATTGAAAATATCTTTCCTGCAAATATATAAAACTGCTCTTTAAGAGGTATATGGACACTGCCTATTCCTATTGCAAGACAGATTACCAAAATCGAAAATATCAGCATTAAAAATAATTTTCCAAAATTTCTCTTATTCATAAATCATAAAAGGTCACGTATAAAACGTGACCCATATCTCCTGTCTTATTCAAAAGGTTTTTCAATATCCTTATATAAATCCGGATAAACTGCTTTTGCAATATCATATGCTGAATTCATAACATACTGGTTAGGCTGGTTAAATGAATCTCCGTCTATGGCATATACTTCTGAATTTTTAATCGCAGAAACATCTTTCCATGCATCTATAGCCATAATGGCATCTACCGGGTTCTCTGTGTAAGTATCACCTACTATAATAACATCAGGGTTCTTTGAAATAATATCCTCCTCTGAGAGTGAAGGCCATTGATAATCTATATCGCCCGCTACATTCTCAGCACCTATCATAGTAAATATTTCATCCATGTAAGTACCTTTTCCACATGTGTATACATCAGGATAATCAGGTGTAGGTACTGACATAATATATAAAACTGTTTTCTTTTCAGATATTTCTTTTGAAATCTTTTCTACGCTATCAGAAAAATCATCCATTTTTTCTATGACAGACTTTGCTACGGCACTTGCACCGATTGCATCTGCTATAAATTGCAAATCTTCTTTTATTCCATCAATGCTGTCAGGCGAAGGAATATCTGCAACACATACGCCTGAACTCTTTAAAGCCGAATACACATCTTCATCATTTGCGTAACTCATACCTGTAGTAAGCACAATATCAGGATTAAGTGCAATAATAGCTTCATTGTCAGGTGACATCATATCGAATTGTGGAATATCAGGATTTAATGATTCAGACAAAGCTGAAAAACCTGAATATGTATCACATGCAATAATCTTGTCTGCATATCCAAAGTCTATCAATGTCTGTGTCACTGACGGTGCCATTGAAACTATTCGCTCTACATCATCAGGTATAGTAATATCGTTACCTGCACGATCCTTTGTTGGCTTTGAAGATTTTGATTCAACCGACTCTACTTTCTTCTTATCGTTTTCATTACCTGCTTTTTTGCTTTCAGTACCACATCCTGCAAATAAAAATGCTGACATTGATACTATAAGCATTAAACTAAGTACTCTTGTTTTTACTTGTTTCATTTTATACTTTCTCCTTCTTGATATAATATATTATGCAACTTAAAAAGTTTATCACTGATTATATTTTGTGTCAATTAATAATATATTTACTTCGATAATTAATGATGGTACCAAATGTGATTCAACTCTTCGTTTTACCCCCTACACATGCTATGTGTCTGTTTACTCCGTTCAAATGTTATTCCGTTATACTGTTACATCAGTTATATAAAGTGCACTTTCGATTCGACTATCAGAATCAGATGTATAGTCCAGGCATTATCATGTTTCTCACCTTGTGGCTCGGGTTGTTGTCAAAAACACTAAGTTATTATCAACGCAAATTGTTTTGCATATTATATGCAATGCACACGCGAGACGTCACTTTGCCAATGTCATTAAAGCAATGGGCAAAGGAAATAAAAAAGCTATCGAATCCTCAGTTGCCTACAAGTCACTGGTGGGAATCGGAACGATTTATAAGCTGGAAAAAGGCTTAAAAACGCTTTCTCCCAAAGAGCGTTTAAAAGTCAATCAATACTTGATTCACTCATGGCGTGGTCGAAAAGTCTGCCAGCTGATTGCTTATACATTGCCAATATATTGGAAATCTTCTCTTAACCAATAAGGATTATCTTCTCCTTGATTATATATAGAATTCCATAATAACTCTGTAAAACTTTTATACTAGTATAGTCGTTTTAAATTAACCCTACTTTATATTTGGGATATGATTTCACTCTGCAAGGCGAAGGAATGAGGCGTAGCGGTGGCTACGTCGATTGACGTGGGCGTCGCAGATGGAAACATAGACAAATATAAAGTGGGTGTATTTAAAAACGACTATACTAGAACTCTATTTTAACCACCAGCGTGTTTCCCTCGAAGAAATGTACGAGAAAGCCATGTCCAAATCTCGTGGAAAGAGGTCATCTTCATAGTTCCAATCTCTTCTGTTATATGATACAATGCTCTAAAAGGAGGATTGTAAAAATGCAAACAAATATCGAGGAACTACGCAAAAAATACATCAATAATCCCCCAGAAGGTTTAACTTCAAAGGACATTCGCTCTATGAGTGATGAAGAACTTCTGGATATGGATTATTTCATGAACGAAGAATTGGACGATGATTTTGGAGAAGAAGGGTTCTATATTTTTTAATCTCCTCTAAAATCATTAGACAAGTGCGCCCTTTTTTTCCTTATCTAACGTATGTTTGATGAACATACGTTTCTTTTTTCTGTTCAAAAAATCGAAATTATCTACTTTTTCAGTGCCCTCCCGACGTCCTCATAGGGTTATCGTGTAAAACTGATTTATTTGCACAAATACTTACATTTTTTAGTTTTCGTAGCCAATTAATGATTTATACTAATATAAATTACATATTCCCTATAGCTTCGTAAAAGACTTTTTCAACATATATATCCAAATTTTCCTCAAAAACACGTATTTCGACAAGTGAATCTTTTGAATACGGTAGTAGTTTAAAACATTCTCCAACCATGGGCTTATTAATGTATAAATCATCAAACTTAATGTCACATTCAAAGCAAATAATAACTCCAAATTCAAACTCGTATATATTATCCAATAACGATATAAGTTCCTCATTAGTTAATTTTATTATTTCACCATCTAAGAACTTTTTTTCATAATATTTCATCACGGAAAACATATCCGTTTCTTCTGACATATCATTAAATTTCACATCAACATCCGACATAATCCAATATATATTTGATTTCTTTCTAGAAATTTTAACTATATATTCTTTTATATATGATATATTATCTTCCAATGAGTAAAAACTAGCATTCATTATGATTTTCTCCTTAATTCAATATCAATACGGTGTATTACTATCTTGCATATGATGAATATTCTTTCCTTTAGGATAAATAGCATTCCATATAACTTCATGCCAATGCGGAGAAGAATGTACATCAGGTCTTCCATGATTTGAATAGTTCACACGAATAATTTCTCTTCCATAATCATCATACATTTTTATTTGCTTAAGATTACCATATTGGTCATATTTAGGTAAATAACGTGTTCCTGGCTCAACTTGTGAAGGAAGTCTTTTTTCATAATACTCATCAGGTAAAAACAACTCAGTTTCTTTGCTATTGTCACTTCCACACATATTATGCACCATTACCCCCGCCACATAATACACATGCAGTTCCTCTACCTCAAGATTGTATACCTTGACTTTCTCCGCCAGTTTTTCCACCCTGACTTCTTCCACGCATACACTCTCTCCGTTTTCGGTAATGAGGTTATCGCCTTTTTGTAGGTTTGATGCTGCTTTCCATTCTCTTCTGCCTTCTTTTTCTGTCATGAATGGATGGAACATGGTGGTATTGATGTCTTTTCCATCTGAGGTTTTTACGTGTACGATAACGTCGGTCTCTGACTCTTTTACTTTCGTTACCTTTTTAAGTACGTTTTCGCCTTTTTCGGTGTCATAAGACCATACCATGTCTCCCGTTTTTATTTCATCAATTCTCGTTTCGCCTTCTGCTGTGCTTACTAATGTTTCTCCGGTGAAACACTGACAGCTCAAGGTGAAGATTGAGATTGATAACCGCAATGATTCAACTATTATCTTCTCCGGGGCTCCGCTTTTTACAGCTTCCACAAAGGATACGCTGTCCATGGAGATATTTACGGCTTTTAGTACCCATGCCGCTGCCTCGCCAAGGGCTGCTGTTGCCACACATGTGATTAATGCCTGCACTATAAAGCCTTTTGCGAGTGCAAAGGTAAGTCCTAAGATGCTTGCTTCGCCCGCATATATCATGCGTATCTGCTGTGCCACATCATATGCTGTCACTGCCATGTTTGCCCATGACATTATTTTCTTCACGTTAAAGTATGGCACTATTACGCTGTCTATTGTTGACTGTATTCCCTGTGCGATGGTTGTATCCATCAGTGAGAAGTAGCCTGTCGGGTCTGTGTTCATGACAGGGTTTGCATTTGCATACAGGTATTTATGCAGGCTTACAGGATTATCTAACGAGCCGGCATAGCTGGTGGTAAATCTGCCTGTCTCAGGGCTCATGTATCTTGCTCTTAGGTAGTAAAGCTCTGTATTCTCATTGTGTGGTACTTTCTCACACCAAAGTTGCCGTGTGCCTGTTTACTCAGTTTAAGTGATTCCTGTGCAAATAACCTCGTTTTAACGATAACTCGCTCTCGCTCCATTCGGACGCAGCGGTTCTAGGCTCGTTTCCTCGCTAAGTACCGACGTCCTCATAGGGTTATCGTGTAAAACTGATTTATTTGCACATAAAACCCCTTTACTCATAAAATTAAAGCACTTATTCTACTTTCTGTATTATTATTTCTTTTGAACCTTCTTCCAAAGAATTATACTCATCAAGATGAATATGAGTACCAACAGGAACATCTGATTGTGCTAAATTAACTAGATGATTAGCTAATGATACCAAACCCTCTCTATTAGCTGATAAAATAACCTCATTATCTTTAGCTTCAATTATTATTTTAAAATTGTTTTCCCAACACAAATACAATCCTTTATTTATATCATATTGATTAATATCCAATGTTACTTTCATTTTATAAATCCTCCAAATATATATGAATATCTTTTATAACTTTCATTTTACCCGGCTTTGCAGGATTGGGTTCTAATATCTCAAAGTGGATTGTCAACACTTTTTTAGACAACTTTTTTAAGGTTATTTTTCCGATATTGT
>CAMHLZ010000033.1 GCA_946186125.1 uncultured Lachnospira sp.
CAAACTCTCTGTCTATGCATCCATACTCACGTCCTGTTCTCCATACGTCAAGCATTTCTTTCGTTGTTCCATTATAATACCTGCTCAAATACTCTAAAATTTTCTGGTTATACTTACCTTTCTTAAATACATATATGCAAATATTAAGCAGGTGTTTATCCTCACCCGGCATATCTTCATTAAAGAATCGTCTCATGCAATATTTCATAAGCTTTCTCGGACTAAGCTTCTCTATACCAACTTCTGAAATATATTCTTCTATATTCTTATCGATTCCCCTAAGCAGCATAAGTTCTGCTACTTTTTTTCTTGTTTCATCTGTAAGATATTCTTTTTTTATGCCAAGAAGATAACCGTCAAGTTCATCACCATCGTAATTGTTGTAATAAAAATCTATTACATCATTCATCATAATATATTTGAAATTTGGTCTGAACTCCACACGTTCCATCATGCTAATAAATAAACGGACAAATTTTACCGTATCACTATGGTACTTAATCACACTTTCTGAGAGATTTGCCATGAGATTAACATCATTAATCTCCATTTTAGCACATAGTTTCATATAATCCGGCGCATTATATACATGTTTCAATGTATAATTAATTGTCTTGGAATACCTGTTTTTCTCTTTATCTACAAAAACTATAGCCGAATCTTCTGTATATATCTGAATATATGCCTGTCCATTAATAATCGGATAATGTTTCTCACCAATCAATTCTTTATGAATCACTATAACTTCACACACATTTTCATTAAAACATTCAACCTTATATGTGTTCATTATAGGTATCAGTTTATTTCCAATCTCCTCGTTAATCAGACTTTCCCTTAGTACCCCCTCATATATAACTGCCAGATTTTCATTAATTCTTCCTTTATCAATCTGTTCTAAAGCGAACTTTTCTATACTGCTCTCATACTTACGGTATATTTCCGGCATATCCAGTTTGCTGCTTATGATGTTAGCATATAAAACCTCACGCTTATCCATAAGCGATTCGCTGTTATTCAGGAAATACATAAGAAGTCTTTCCGGAAATATGACTTCACTCTCTTCATCCATTGTAAATATATAATATTCATAAAGCTTTGCAAGTCTTATATCATTTTCTATTCCCAATCTGAACCACTTATAGTATTTTTTATCTGTTTTATTACCTTTTATGAGCATGCCGCATATTGTAGCAAGAATTTCCTTATCATGCAAATTCTCATACAATGTTGTTAATACTTTAAACAAAAGCGGTTTGAATTTTCTTTCTGTTGCAGCAACCTCTGATATCTGTGATGCAAGTCTGTTGCTGATTCCTTCATATTTGCAGCCAAAATTAAGAACCTGCAATTCAAAATCATTAATTACCCTCAGTAACATCGGCTGACGGCTAAATGCATTTAATGCTTCAAAATACATGAGCGGACTCCTGCACCCTTTATTGTATTGTTCTTTTATTCTGGCAATCTTAAGACTTTTATTATTCTCGTATGAATTATCCAAATATAGTAATATCCACAAAAGTCTCCATGAATCATACCCGTTTTCATAGTAATGCTTTACTTTTCTTAATACATCCTCTGTCATCTCAGGATTTCTTTTTTGTAACGACCTGATATACAGATAATATGCATATAATTCAATATCTTTCTCTCTTTCATCTAAAATGTCTTTTGCAACACTTCCCAAAAGCCATCCAGCCTGTTCATCCATACTTCTTGAAAGATATATCTGTGCCTGAACCAGCTTGATAAAATTAGAATTATCATCAAATCCTCTCATTCGTTCTATAGCACGCAAAGAATCATCAGCCCACTCATTTACACTGTATCTTCTCATTCTGAACTTGAGATACATATCCGTGAGCCTACAGGTACACATATTTCTTTCCATATTTTCCAAATTAGAATAATTACCGTTCTCAACTGAAATTCTGCATTCCAATTTTTGGAAAGTAGTGCTGAATATAATTCTTCCATAATTCATTCCTTTATGCAGTCGGTCAATGCTTATAGAAAAATTGTACTCATAATTATTACCTGCAAATTCTTCCGTTGTTATCTTCTTTTTATATCCTCTTATAAATTCTCCGTCAATCTGAATATCTATCTCAGCATATCCCCAGCCGTCTTTTGATACAAGTATTATGTCTCCATAATCTTTTTCAAGAGAATCATACTCTCTGTTCTCGTCATCTATCGAAAACGTTATCCTCTGCTTTTTATTAATTCCAATCAAAAACTCTTCTAATGCCACATCTGTACTCTTACCACTGTTAAGTCCTTCATACAGTGCCTGATAAGTTAAGTTATCCTTTAACAGATATCTGCTGAATTTCCCATCCCTGAAAATCTTTATAGCTTCCTCATACCCTGTTCTTACAAGATTTGTAAAGTGGAACAGATCCTCAACTTCGCCGTCATAACTCTTAATTACACTATCCTTTACGGTAAACTCATACGGTATGACAACTTCTCCACCATTTGTAACAACATTAAAAGAGCCTTCTATCTTTGTTCCATCTTCACAATTCTGTGTATTGACCTTATATCGAATTATATTATCCAGTCCGCTAAATTTATCATTCTCAATATGTACTTTCTCCGAAGTCGAGTAGACAATTCCTTTAAGACGTGCATTATTCTCACTAAAAACAGAAAACGCCCCTTCTTCACCGGCATTTGACGTAATTACTTTTGAAATCTCTGACACCGAAGTCTCAACGATTGGCAAATCATATTCTATTACACCTCTGGACAATTTTCCTATTATCTCTTTCACAACAATCTCCATTCCGGGCACTTTAGTGCGAGGAAATGCTCGCATCACAGACTATTTGCACTCGGCACAAATAGCCGTCTAACCTCATCGTACATTATTTTCTAACCTAAATGATAACACATTTTGAAGCAAAAAACAACAATGCTATTGTCACATTTATGATATTTTAACAGAAAAGACTACCCTTACCGGGTAATCTTTTCTTAATGTTGACGATATTATATTAATTAAATCTCAGATTATCACATTTTTTTGCGTATGTTTTTGATAGTTCTACAAAACATTGTACTTTCACTGCGGCTTTGGTTGAATTTGTTTTTCCTGTTATTCTGGTATTAATATCAATATTTGTTTTCCCATTATCATCAGAAACACTCTGGGCCGAAATCACTTTCAAATTCTGTCCTTTTTTTAAAACTACACTGTGCAGAATCAAACTACCTCTTTTGAAATAAGTTTTATCGTAAGTCAACATTTTCTTATATATTTTAACATTATAATTTTTTGATGACTTATACTCCTTAATCACTTTTTTCATCTGCGAATATGATGTAATTATCTTATTCTTATATTTTACCCTGTCAGATGTTTTGTATATTTTACTCTTAATATCCAGTGATTTTTTCTCACCCTGTACATTTACTGTAAAAGTTAACGACAATGCCTCTGCTTCAGGCTGTTCAGGTGCATATGTAACAATTATGTTAGCCGTACCCTCTTTATGCCCTGTAATCTGTCCATTCTGATTCACCGATACCACATCCGGCTGACTGCTCATCCATACAATATCTGTAGTTTCAATTCGATTCAGATAATAATCTATATCAACCGTTTTACCGCATTCAATATTGTATTCCGTTTCATCTTTATATCCAAGCATCCTGTCACAAGTAACATATCTGCTTATACGCTCTGCATTTTTGACGCCATCCAGCTGTGAATACAACGATATTGCATTATCAACAGTCTGACCTTTTCTTATTTTTACAATCGCCATTTTATTAGTCTTTTCCATCACTTCTGAAACATTTTCTGATGATGTTCCTTCTGATATCAAAGCTACCGGATCAAAAACTATCTTTCCTGACTCTGATAAATATCCAACTGCCTGTTCTATATCCTCATTCTCCACATCTGCATCAAATCTTACCATTATCATATCCTCATAATAGTAAAGCTTATCTGCCATCATGCGTTCGTCATGTGCACTCTCATAATCAGATATAATCTGAATTGCTCTTGCATCAATATTTGTTTTAAATGTTTCGTATTTTTCACTGATATTATTATCATCCGCAAAATACATATCAAGGAGTTTTTCCACAGCTGTCTCAAATGCCATGTCATTATTTAACGTATTAAGCAGTTCTGCCGCCTGTTGTCCTCCTGCTGCTTTGGCCTGCTCCAATACACTCTGTTCTTCCTCCGTCAATTGATAAATATATTTTTCAGGTATATTGACTGATGTATGGTTCGTGTTTATCACAATCCCATTCTCTGCGTACACCTGTGTCACACCTGTAAATGCTGACATACCTAATGCTCCAACCAAACAAATCACTGCTAATCTTTTTTTCATAATAATTCCTATGCCTTTCTATATAATCTCTATTTTGCTAAACATGATACCACTTCAGAATACAAGCTGTGTTTATACGTGTTACCATATTTTGTCTTCACACGTACTTTGTAATAATATTTTCCACCTGAACATACGCTTTTATCTGTAAATGATATCTTTCCAGCTTCTTGAATCTTACCGTTACCAACCTGAACATACACACCATTTTTACTATCTGCACGATAAATATTATATCTTTCTTCATTGCCGATTGTATCAAACTCTAAACTGATTTTTCCCTTGCTGCCGGATACAACAGAACTTACAGCAGGCTTTTTATTTGAAAATGTATACCACTTTGCTCTCTGGACAGCAAGTCCTGCATTAACAAGTCCGTATGCAGTCTGTTCGTCCGGACCTGCTTCTCCAATATCTTCTGCCGTAGTCTTTAATATCTCCTCAATCTGAGCCGTAGTCAGTTCATCATTAACACCTTTCATTAATGAAACCGTAGCCGCAACTATAGGTGACGAAAATGATGTACCTGCAGAAGTAATATATCCGTTACCAATACCTGTAGTAAAAATATCTGTTCCCGGTGCACATATGTCATTATATTGCAAACCATAATTCGAGAAATCTGCTTTGTTTTTCTGCTGATTTGTAGCTATAACCGATATAACATGGTCAGTTGATGACGGATAATGTCTCAAATCAGTATTATGATTACCTGCCGATGCAACTACCGTAACTCCTGCACGGTCCGCACACTCAATTGCATCTTCTATCTCTTCGCTGTAACCATAACCGCCAATACTGATATTAATAACATCAGCTCCTTTTGATACCGCATATCTGACTCCCTCGGCAATATCATGTGAAGTAGTATACACATCATCAGGATTTGAATTATTAAACACTTTAACTGCCATAATTCTGCTATTATAATTATTATTTGCTGATGAAATACCTGAAATACCGGCTATTCCAATATTATTATCTGCTTTTGCAGATATAATACCTGCCACGTTTGTCCCATGAGCACCAGCATATGTAACTTCCATGTTTTTAAGTAATATTGGAACTCCTGTAGTAATATCCGCTGATAAAGACTTTATAATTTTACTCTTTAAATCAGAATGTGACATCTCTATACCGGTATCAACTACGGCTACTCTTATACTTGACGACGTATTAGCAGATTTAACCGCATCCCATGCATCTTCAACATTGATATTATCTAAATACCACTGTTCTCCGGACATGGCATCATTCGAAATGCTCTCTTCAATTCTTATAATCTCATTGACAGCTGCCTTCTTAACCTCCGGAAACTTTTTAAATTCCCTGATTGCTTTCTGAGTAGTCTGTGATTTGTTCAGCTTTACTCTGACTGCTTTATATCCGATACCTTCCTGAGCATCCTGAATCTTCTGTCTTGTGTCCTGTGGAAGTTCATCGCTGATCTTTAAAAGCTCCGTGTCCGTAACTCCACTGTCTCCTTCCCGCGCAAGAATATCGTATATTCTTTCATCACTCACACTTTTGTCAAAACTTACAATTATCTCATCAGCTACATAGTCTAATTCATATGAATGCTTTCTCTCTTCAGCAGCCAGCTCATAATCCTCAAGAACCTCAACAGCTCTCTTGTCCACAGTACTTTTGAATTCATTGTACTCGTCTTTACTGCCTGTCAGACTGCCATCTTCATCATAATATTGATCCAATATGCTCTTCAATGAAGTAGCGTAATCTTTATCATTATTAATGTCATTGAGCAATTCTGCTTTTTGCGTTCCATCTTCTACATCAGCAATTCTGTCAATATTGTCTCTGTCGTTATTTACCATGTCAGCTCCTGCCATTACACAATTACTACATGCAAGAACCAGACATAATACTACTAACTTTTTCTTCATTCTACTACCCCTTATTGTCTTATTGAAATATGATACGAGCTGTATCTAAGAATATAGAATAATTATAGACTCTCACTAACCTTCATACCCCCTTTTGTAATTATTTAATTATCTTACTACCCTTAGTACAAAAAACATTATATCATAACAGAATCTTTTGTCAACATCTGTAATTATTTTTTTAACTTTCTTTTAATCTCTTTATTCTTTCTGCTCTATCTTTTTCTTCCCCTAAATCTCCCGGTTCATAAAATACTTCTTTAACTTCATCCGGAAGATACTGCTGCTTCACAAAATGTTCTTCAAAATCATGTGCATATTGGTACCCTATCCCTCTGCCAAGATTTGAAGCGCCTTTATAATGCGAATCTCTTAAATGTCCCGGGATATTATAATTTTCATGATTCTTAACATAAGCTAAAGCCTTGTCTACAGCCATGTATGCTGCGTTACTCTTCGGACTGCAGGCGACGTATATTGCGGCCTCTGCCAACGGAATTCTTGCTTCCGGCATTCCAAGTCTGTGCACGGCATCTGCCGCCGCAACCGCGACCCTTAAAGCATTGGTATCCGCAAGTCCAACATCTTCTGCTGCGCATATCACTATTCTCCTTGCAATAAAATCAACACTTTCACCTGCGTATAACATTCTTGCAAGATAATAAACTGCTGCATCCGGATCCGAGCCCCTCATACTCTTAATAAATGCAGATATAGTATCATAATGATTATCACCATCTTTATCATATTTAATATTTCTTCTCTGAATACATTCCTGTGCAATATCAACAGTGATATGTATAATTCCGTCTTCACTTCTCTCTGTCGTAAGAACTCCCAGTTCAAGTGCATTAAGAGCTTTTCTTGCATCTCCTTCAGATACATCAGCAAGAAATTCAAGTGCTTCATCTTCAATCTGCGCCCCGTATACTCCGAGCCCTTTTTCTTCAGATTTTATGGCTCTTGTAAGTATCTTTTTAATATCTTCACGGGTCAGCTCTTTTAATTCAAAAATCACAGACCTCGATATCAAAGCGTTATTCACCTCGAAATACGGATTTTCCGTAGTAGCACCTATCAATATAATAGTTCCATCCTCTACATATGGAAGCAGATAATCCTGCTGTCCCTTATTAAATCTATGTATCTCATCCACAAATAATATGGTTTTTTTGCCGTACATTCCCAAACTGTCCTTTGCACCTGCTATCACTTCTTCCATATCTTTTTTACCTGAGGTCGTAGCATTGATTTGTTTAAACTGAGCACTGGTTGTATTTGCAATTACCTTTGCAAGAGTTGTCTTTCCCGTACCAGGTGGTCCATAGAAAATTACTGAACTTAGTTTGTCTGCCTTTATCGCTCTATATAACATTTTGTCTTTGCTGACAATATGCTCCTGTCCTATTATTTCCTCTAATGTCTCAGGACGCATACGCGCAGCAAGAGGAGATTCTTTTTTCAAATTGTTATTTCTCATATAATCAAATAAATCCATATTTACACATCACTTTCTCTAATTATCCATTAGTTATTCTATCATATGTTTTTATTTTTCTCTATACAAATCATCTACTGTCACAAACTTATATCCCTGTTCCGACAATATATCTATGACTTCAAATGCTGCATCTACAGATGTTTCAAATATGTCATGCAGCAGAATAATATTTCCGGGTTTTACATTTTCTACTATATGCTTTACAATACAATCACTATTAAACGTGCACCAGTCACGCGGGTCAACATCCCATAAAACTTTTTTCATACTTATATTGCATTCAATTTCTTCATTCCAATATCCATAGGGCGGTCTGATATACTTAACACTTCTGCCTGTAATTATTGAGAGCAAATCATTAGTTTTATTGATTTCACTGAGTGCATCTTCAACCGGTAATTCATTCAGTTTTACATGCGTGTAAGTATGATTTCCTACCACATTGCCATTTTGCACCATTTTATACACTACTTCCGGATATTCTTTTGCATTTCTTCCTATCAGAAAAAAAGTTGCCTTAACATTTCGTTCTTTCAAGCCTTCCAAAAGCTTATCCGTATATTCTCCCGGTCCGTCATCAAATGTCAATGCAATATATTTCTCTTCGGTTATATTCGCATTTATCGGCTTATTAGTGGAATCTTTATTTCCAATTATCCCAATCCCTGCATATAATAAAAGCATAATCAGTATTATAATCATTTTTTTATTCATTTTTTTACCAAATTGCACTTTTGTACATTTATATGACTTTACAAATAATAATATTATGATATAATCAATTCATTAAGACATCAGTAGCTTTATAATTGCTGATTTTAGAAAGGGAAGAGAAATATTATGTCTTCAAACAGTTTACCAAAAGATCCTACGATCTTATTAAGCTACATCAACACAGAGCTTCGCGATAATTATGATGATCTTGTTGATTTCTGTACAGCACATGGTGTAGACATCAATGACATAGTAGGTCGTCTCCGTTCGATAGAACGCGTATACGATCCATATACTAATCAATTCAAATAATAACCTAAGCTATGAACTGACATTAATATGACCGATAGTTTAACAACTATCGGTCTCTGTTTTTGTTATTCACTACACCAGTGTAGCATATAAACCATTTTCTGACACATCTATTTTAATCACACCATCAGGTTTTACTTCACCTGCTACTATCAGTTTTGCGGCAAGTGTCTCTACGTTTTTCTGCAGATAACGTTTTAACGGTCTGGCTCCATATACCGGATCATAACCATGCTCCGTGATATAGTTTTCAGCCTCTTTTGTAAGCTCAATACTAATCTCTCTGTCAGCAATTCTTTTGTTCACATCCTCAAGCATAAGTTTTATAATTCCGTTAATATTATCTTTCGTCAACGGCTTAAACATAATGATTTCATCTAATCTGTTGATAAATTCCGGTCTGAAATGTGTCTTTAGCTGCTCCATCACCATGTCTCCAGCTTCTTTTTTTATCTGTCCTTCTTCATCTATTCCTTCTAAAAGATACGATGAACCTATATTAGATGTCATAATCAATATCGTGTTCTTGAAGTCAACTGTTCTTCCCTGTGAATCCGTTATTCTTCCATCATCCAAAACCTGCAATAATATGTTAAACACATCCGGATGAGCCTTTTCAACCTCATCAAAAAGCACTACTGAATATGGCTTACGTCTGACTGCTTCCGTCAACTGTCCTCCCTCATCATAGCCTACGTATCCCGGAGGCGCTCCTACCAGTCTTGACACAGAGTGTTTCTCCATATATTCACTCATATCTATTCTGACTATATTCGCCTCATTGTCAAATAAATTCTGTGCCAGTGCTTTTGCAAGTTCTGTCTTTCCCACTCCTGTTGGTCCAAGAAAAAGAAATGAACCGATAGGTTTTGTCGGATCCTTTATTCCGGCCTTTGAACGAATGATAGCTTCCGTCACAAGCGTAACCGCCTCATCCTGTCCTATCACCCTTTCATGAAGTGCATCATCCAGATGGAGTGTCTTACTTCTCTCAGATTCTGTAAGTTTCGTAATCGGTATTCCCGTCCATCTCGAAATGATTCTTGCAATCTCTTCATCCGTAACGCTTTCATGCACAAGAGAAAGTTCTTTTGATTTGATACGCTCTTCCTCTTCTTCTAACTGTTTTGTAAGCATAGGGAGCTTTCCGTATTGGAGTTCAGCAACTTTCTCGAGATTGTAATCTCTTTGTGCAATCTGAATCTCATTATTAATCTGTTCAATCTCTTCCCTGAGTTCAGACAGTTTTGATACAGAATTCTTCTCATTCTCCCACTGTGCCTTCTTATTATTTAATTCATCTCTTAATTCAGCAAGTTCTTTCTGCAAATTCTCAAGTCTCTCGATACTCAGCTTATCATCTTCTTTTTTTAGCGCAGCTTCCTCTATCTCCATCTGCATTACTTTTCTTGATAATTCATCAAGTTCTGCCGGCATGGAATCAAGTTCCGTCTTAATCATGGCACACGCTTCATCTACCAGATCGATTGCCTTGTCCGGCAAAAATCTGTCAGATATATATCTGTTTGACAATGTAGCAGCTGATACCAGAGCCGAATCTGTAATCTTGACACCGTGATATACTTCGTATCTTTCCTTTAATCCCCTGAGTATCGAAATAGTATCCTCTACTGTAGGTTCATTTACCATAACAGGCTGGAATCTTCTCTCAAGAGCCGGATCTTTTTCAATATACTTTCTATATTCATCAAGTGTCGTCGCTCCAATACAATGAAGTTCACCTCTTGCAAGCATAGGTTTTAACATATTTCCTGCATCCATGGAGCCTTCAGTTCTTCCCGCTCCAACTATTGTATGAAGTTCATCTATAAACAGAATGATTCTTCCTTCACTTTTTTTCACTTCATCAAGGAGTGCCTTTAATCTCTCTTCAAATTCGCCTCTGTACTTTGCTCCTGCAACTAATGCACCCATATCAAGTGCATAAAGTTCCTTATCTTTTAATCCCTCCGGTACATCTCCCCGCACAATTCTCTGTGCCAGTCCTTCAACTGCCGCAGTCTTTCCGACACCCGGCTCACCTATCAGCACCGGATTATTCTTTGTCTTTCTTGAAAGGATTCTTATCACATTTCTTATCTCACTGTCACGTCCTATTACAGGATCTAACTTTTGATTCCTTGCTTTTTCAACAAGATTTACCGAGAACTTCTGCAACGTATCATAAGTATCTTCCGGATTATCACTTACAACTCTCTGGTTACCCCTGATGGTTGACAGTGCCTGTAAAAATCTCTCCCTTGTTATCCCAAATTCCTTGAATATCTCCTTAATCGCTTTGTTAGGATACTTAATCAATGCAAGGAATATATGCTCAACCGATACATACTCATCTCCCATTGACTTCGACTCATCCTCAGCATTTATAAGAACCTTGTTCATATCATTGCTAATTCTTAAATCGCCACCCTGTACCTTAACACATTTTTTCAAATAATCTTCAACCCGGTCCAAAAAGTATTCTTTCTGAATCTCCATCTTCTCAATCAGCTTAAGTATCAGACTATCTTCTTCCGTAAGCAGGCTATACAGCAGATGCTCCTGATCTATCTCCTGATTTCCATAATCGTATGCTATCTTCTCACACTGTTGCAATGCTTCCACAGATTTTTTCGTAAATTTGCTTATATTCATAACTATCACCCTTTCTTCCCTTTGTGTATCTTTTGTTCTACATCAACTATAACACAGATTTTAGAAAAATCAAGTAAAATTATAAATATTTTTATTATTCTGCCCTGTAATAGTTTCCATAACTATCGTAGCCATACGATACACTTCTTGCGGCATATTTTATATTATTATTCCCCGGTATCTCTTCTTTGCTGTTTTCGAGCCTGAATACCGTGAATTTGCTGTTTTTACCATCTGCACTTATCAATCTTTCAGCCAGATTTCCTGTCTTAATAATTCTGCTTTCCGTTCCGGCTGTGTCTTCTTCACTTTTTGATTTGATACACTCCACATTTGCCGTTATTACATACTGTGATGCCTTGATATATCGGTTATATATGTCACATGTTGAATCAAACTTATAATCATTTACACTTACCTTTCCATGATGTCCGTATTTGCAGAATGTGTATCCCTTATTTTGCCCGTATTTTAAGTCTAGCCAGTTTTCATCATCATTACCGGCGCAATTGTAACTGCTGTTAACCGCCTTCTCTACGGCAGTTCCGGACATATCTCCAAGAAATATTCCCGTAAATGTTTTATTTTGATTTGCAACTGTAAATGCCATACTACAGTTATTCTCCATAGTGCCGGATTTATTTACTTTATCACTATACCACTCACTATAGTAATCATTCACGTTATTAATTGCCGGTCCGAATATGGAAATATATGCATTCTCACAACGGATATTTCTCCTCTCTCCCGGAGCAATCAACTGCGTATCATATCCACATTTTTCTCCTATGTATTCTTTAATATATCTTGCGTAATTACGAGGACCTGATTCACAATAATAAATGCTTCCAACCTTGCATTCGTCTTTCTGAACCCTTTTATTTAATTCACTTAACAACGCCCCCTCTGATACCTGATATGTCATTTCATCCGGATTGTCTGTCACCAATCCGCCCACATGATCAATATGATTGTGTGAAATAAGCACTGCGTCAATGTGAATTCTTCCATCACCTGCAGCTTTTAAAATTCCCTCTTCTTTTTCTTTTCCAAATAAAAAATCAACAAACATTTCACTGTTTTTTTCAGAAAAGCCGGTGTCAACCAGCACATAATGATTTTTTCCGCAATCAATGACGGATGCATCTCCCTGTGCCAATCCGGCTTCTTCGCTATATCCTCCGGCGTTAAAAACCGTCACTTCAATGCCATAATCATTATTATTTTCAATGCTTGCATCATTTCCGCCTGCAACCATGTTTGACAAAAACACGGTTACCAATAAAAAACCTATTGTTTTTTTGATTCTTTTCATTATTCGTCTTCCTTATCAATCTTTTTATTGTCTGGTTTACTACCTCGTTTTGCTTTCCCCAATATATAACCCCCTCTATCTGTGCCCATCTTACCATCTTTTAAACTTATCGTCAATTTTTTTTTACATTTTTTTAATAATTAACATTTGTTCATTTTTTTGAATGTATATAAACAAAAGAATCCATATAGTAATATTTCAACTAAATGGATTCCTTTTGTTTAATTAGTTTATTATGAACGCAAATCTATGTCCATCTGTTTTTTCAGATTCTTAAGTATTTTATTGACAAATCCGTCTACGGATTCGGCATTAAAAGCTTCTTCTTTTGGCGTAAACTCGATAGTAAATGCCATACTCTTTTTATCTTCCGGTATCTGCTCTCCTTCATATATGTCAAACAGCTTTATTGAATTTACATACTTGCAGGCTTTATTAATACATTCTTCAACCTGTCCGCATGTGACGTTCTTATCCATAACAAGAGCCAGATCTCTCTTTTCCTCAGGATACTTTGGAAGCGGAGTAAACATTGTCTTTCTGTCATACCACTGTGACAAAGCTTTCAAATCAATTTCCATAATATACATGGAAGCTCTGATTCCTAACGAATTCTGGATGTCATATGCCAGTTTTCCAAGATATCCTACCTCAACATTTTCACATTTAATAGCAGCAGTCTGATATGGATGAAGGAATGATTTCTCAGCCTTTTCATATTCAAATGTAAGGCATAATGTTTCGGCTACCGTTTCAGCAATTCCTTTTAAAGTAAAGAAATCTTCATTTTCACCAAATACACCGACACAAAGAGTCTCCCTCTCATCTGGGTATTCTTTTAACGGAAGCTCATCTGCTACAAATACATTACCGACTTCAAATAATCTGCCTTCATGATTTCCACGCTTCATATTTCTGGCAATCGCATTTACCATAGAAGCAGAAAGCGTAGTTCTCATAAGTGACAATTCCTCATTTATCGGATTCATAATACGGATTGCCTGTCTCTCCTTAGCATCCTCAGGATATTTAAGCATATCCAAATCCGATGGTGAAAAGAACGAATAATGAATACATTCATAAGCGCCGATGGCACACAACGCCTTTTTAAGTTTTAATTCCTTCTTTTGTCTGAGATTGAGGCCACCCATCGTCACTTTTGCACTTGGCATAAATGTTGGAACAACTTTATCATAACCGTACATTCTTATTACTTCTTCAGCAACATCCGGATAGGATTCCATATCCTCACGATATGCAGGAATCTGTAAAGTAAGTTCATCACCTGAAATGGATGGTGCAAAATCAAGTGATTTCATAATTCTCAATATCTCATCATCCGGAACAGTAATCCCGAGAACTCCATTAACCTTTTTAATGCTTACCTTCATTTCCTTAGGTTCCAAAGAGTTTCCTGTATTTACCTCAACGTGTGTTGATGATACCTTACCACATCCTAATTCTTCCATAAGATGCAATGCTCTCTTCATAGCCATTACCGTTGAATACTCATCTACACCTTTTTCATATCTGGCACTGGCATCAGAACGTTTTCCAAGAGCTCTCGCCGTCTTTCTGATATTGTCACGTGCAAACTTAGCCGATTCAAACATTACGGCATCTGTAGTATCACGGATTTCAGAATTTAATCCACCCATAACACCTGCCAGAGCTACCGGTTTTACACCGTCACATATTACAAGATTGTTTGCATTCAATGTGTACTCCTGCTCATCTAATGTGACGATTTTTTCTCCTTCTTCAGCCCTTCTCACACGAATCGCATTTCCTTCCAGATAATTACAGTCAAATGCATGCATAGGCTGTCCGATTTCCTTTAATACATAGTTAGTAATATCAACTACATTAGAAATAGAATCCATGCCTACCAGTGCAAGTCTTCTCTTCATCCATTGCGGTGATTCAGCGATTTTTACATCATAAACATAATGAGCGATATATCTCGGACATAAATCTCCTGCATCAACATTTACCGTAAATCCGTCCTTTTTCACCCCAGTCTCAGTATAATCCAAAGATGGCATTTTTAATTCTTTTTGGAGAACCGCTGCAACTTCTCTTGCAATTCCTAAAATACTCTGGCAATCCGGTCTGTTTGCAGTTATTGCAATGTCAAAAATCCAATCATCAAGTCCCAATATCGGCTTTACATCCGCTCCTGCCTGCGAATCTTCAGGCAATACAAGCAGTCCGTTGTATCCTGCACCCTTAAACATATTTTCGCTGACGCCGAGCTCTACGCCTGAACACAGCATTCCAAACGATTCATATCCTCTTAATTTTCCTTTTTTTATGGTCATAACACCTTCAACTGTCTTATGATCCTTTGCAGTCGCATATACCGTTGCGCCTACTAATGCAAGCGGATATTTTCCACCGGCTTTTACGTTGTCTGCTCCGCAGCAAATCTGTAATTCCCCGTGTTCGCCCGCATCTACCTTGCAAAGGCTCAAATGCGTATCAGGGATTCCTTCACATTCTTTTACCAGACCAACTACAACTTTGCTTATATCTTTTCCGACTTCATATAATTCCTCAACTTCAAAACCGCATGAAAAGAGCTTCTCCTGCAATTCTTCCGGAGTAATTTCAATATCTACATATTCTTTTAACCAACTCAACGGTACTAACATAATAAATCCATTCCTTTCTAATCAATTCAAACTAATCGTCTAACTGCTTTAATACACGTAAATCTGACTCAAACAATAATTTGATATTATTGATTCCGTATTTTAACATTGCAGTACGCTCTATACCGATACCAAATGCAAAACCACTGTATTTTTCTGAGTCAATTCCACAATTTTCAAGAACTTTTTTATTAACCATGCCGGCACCGAGTATCTCTATCCAGCCAGTTCCCTTACAAAGCTTACAACCTTTTCCTCCACATTCAAAACAGCTGCAGTCAACCTCTACGGACGGTTCCGTAAATGGAAAATATGACGGTCTTAAACGTGTTTTCGTTCCGTCACCATATATTTTCTTTACAAACATATCAAGCATTCCCTGAAGGTCACAAAGCGTAATATTCTCATCTACTACCAGACCTTCCATCTGTGTAAACATAGGAGAATGTGTAGCATCATCATCAGAACGGAAAACCTTTCCCGGTGAAATAATCTTAATCGGCGGTTTCTTGCTTTCCATAACGTGAATCTGTCCTGAAGATGTCTGCGTACGAAGCAAAAATTCAGGTGAAAGGTAAAATGTATCCTGCATATCCCTTGCCGGGTGATCCTTTGGAGTGTTAAGAGCCGTGAAATTGTAATAATCATTCTCTATCTCCGTACCTTCATAAACTTCAAATCCCATTCCGGTAAATACGTCTATAAGCTGGTTTCTCATCTGTGTTATCGGATGAAGATTTCCTGTCTCTACAGTCTTTGCAGGCATCGTAACGTCAATTTTTTCTGATTCATACTTCAGCTGAAGTTCTTTCTCCTTAATCTTTTCCTCTATATCAGAGAAGAATTGATTTGCCCACTCCTTTAATTCATTCACGCCTTTTCCATAACCGGCTCTTTCTTCCGGCGGGATATTACGCATCTCTTTCATTAACTGACCGATTTTTCCCGTTTTCGAATCAAGAAATGATTTTTTAAATTCATAAACTGCTTTTGAATTTGTCAACTGTGCTTCACCGTCTAAAATTTTCTGCTTAATTTTTTCCAATGCTTCATTCATTAGATTATCCTCCTTAAATTCATAAAAAAAGTCCCTGCCAGGATTAAATCCTGACTGGGACGAATATTCCGCGGTACCACCCATATTCCTGCTCAATTTCGTTCAAAATCCAAACGAATATATGCAGACATCTCATTCCATGGCTTAACGCGCCATCCACGTCATCTCCTACTACTACTTCAAAAATGCAACTCCGGTGTGAAATTCAGCTTAGGCGTACCTGAAATGCTCTCAGTCAATGACATCTCTCCCTGTCGATACAAATGCTGTCAGCTTACTATGCACCTTCACAGTCTTTAACAAACTGTCAGTAATTCTACCACATGATAATTTATTTGTCAACCACACATAAAAATGTTATAATTGATATGACTATGTTTGAAAGAATGAGGATTAGCAATGTTTATATCCATATATAAAGTAATAAAAGTTTTTTTTGATAAATTAAATAAACATAGCGTTGGGGCATTTGCTGCACAGGCAGCTTTCTTTATATTGCTCGCTATATTCCCATTCGTATCAGTTTTATTAAGTCTTATAAAATACACGAGCATGTCCAAAGATTATGTTTTTAATAGTATTAATACCATTATACCTGATATTTTACAACCATTCATAAATACAATTGTAGATGAGTTATACTCAAATCGAAGCGAAACCGCAGTATATATCAGTATCATTCTGGCTGTATGGTCTGCCGGAAAAGGTGTTATGGCGATTATATACGGGTTAAACTCCGTCTATGAACGAGAAGAAAAACGAAATTATCTCTTACTCAGACTTATTTCAGGATTATATATTATTCTGTTTCTGGCTGCCATACTTATCAGTCTTGCATTAATGGTTTTTGGAAACAGTATTTACGAAATGACTAAAAAACCATTTCCATTTATATACGGCATCCTGACAAATTTTATCGAACACAAAGAGATATTGACATTTCTTGTCCTTGTGTTATTTTTCCTTGTAGTATACAAGGTTGTACCATATAAAAACAAGAAGAAATATCCTATACAGAGCCTCATTCCCGGTGCATGCTTTTCCGCAATAGGATGGGTTGCCGTATCGTATTTCTTCTCAATTTACGTGAAAATGTCGACAAATTTTTCATATACCTACGGAAGCCTGATTAGTATTATCGTTTCTATGTTCTGGCTGTATTTTTGTATGTATATTTTATTTATCGGAGCAGAACTTAACATTTATTTTAATACACTCTTTACCTACTTATACAGGCATAAATTCAAAAAAAAGGAAGAATAAAGTGACCTCAGAGCTGGCACTTAAGAGGTCTCTTTACTCTGTTTTATATATACCGTTTATCTCAACTCCTGTATAGAAGAAATGGAGTATTTCTGTAAAGCTCATGGTTTCACTCATTTTTTTCACGGCATTCTGGCTCATTCCGGCACCGTGGCCATATCCGCCGCCACGCAAAACAACCCCGTCTTCAACGTCATCCACGACAAAGTACGCGCTAGGCAGCATCGACATAGAATCAGCCACACTTCCATCTTTCTTGTTAATATCTATTCCATATGGATTAAGTACCTTTCGTATATTCAATTCCCTCTTCACTTTCACAGTGGCATCCGTCCCACAAATGATTAATTCGTTCATCACTCCACCTTCAAGTCTCTCACCTGTCAGAAGTCTTTCAACAGTCCCTACCGAACCAATAGGAACGCTTACATATTCTCCCTCCGAATTAAGAGTCAGAACACATTCCGGTGACGCACTGTAAATCGACTGCAAAGTACGGTCGACACTTTCCGTAATCTCATCATAGGTCATGTGACAGTTCCATCTGTACCAGGCAAAATCCCTGTCAAAAGTATCAGCATCAGACCGTATAAACTCATCAAACCTGCTCTCATCTGTAAGGTCAGGAAATTCACCGTTGACATTTAAAATCTTCCCCCTGATATATGGAAGTCCTTCTCCGCCCCAAATGGCTGACGTGGTCGTCACACCGCATGAGGTCGAAAAGAAATAAGCAAGAACCGTTTCGCCATCATAAGTCATGACTTCTCCATAGGTTTCATCCACAGCTTCTATAGATTCAGGCGTCTCCTCACTGTTATTGTATACCTGATATCTGGTACTGTCATCCACATGTGCGCCATATTCACTACATGAATTGGACAATAAATGCCTGTACGCATAGCTTCTTGCACATACCGCCTGCACCTTTAACGCTTCAACACCATAACTAACCGGCATTTCGCTCGGCACCACCGCATATAGATATTCTTCCAATGATAATTCATTAACAATCATCATTCCCGAAGGGGACGTATTTGAAATCTCAACCGTTCCCCTGTATGCCGGATTTCCATATCCTCTTTCAATCGATAATAATTGTACTTTCCCGTTTTCTTCAGGCGTTATCTTCATTCTTCCTTCTGCAAGATACGGACTGCTTTTGTCAACCTCGATTATCTCACCTGCAGCTTTATTTTCCATATTATTGCCATATAAAATTGTGTACCCCGTGGTGCAGGTAAATGATACAGTATCATGGAATATGTCCTCAAATCCGTTATCAGAAATCAATACTCTGATATTATCTGCTTCCACTTTCTTGTCTATCACTGCACAACATATCTTTCCGTCTGCCACGATAAACGTCTGTGCACTGTAACCTACCAAAATACTGTTCTTTGTATCATCCCTTACCCCTGAAGTAATGTTATATACTCTGAAATCATCTGTAATCTCCAAAGTTCCAAAGCTCTCTATTTCCACAGTATTATCACTAATCTCAAGCACCTTTCCACTAATCCTATCCGCTTTAACAGATATACCGGTAATAACATGATTCTCAATCACCACATCTGCCACAGCATCATGATAATCACCATGATAACCTTTAACCCCAAGTTCCCTGCTCTGTCCGCAGAAGAAAACTTTTACTTTCTCATCATGACTTTCCTCAATCCACACATTATTATACACTACACATTTATCAACAATTTCTCCTAATGTTATAATCACCTGTCCCCTGACATATGCATCGACTCTGGTATCCATGCAGGAAGTGATATCTGCCCCGGAATATTCATAATTTCCTAAGTCTGTGACAACCGTTTCTCCAATCCCTGCAATCGTGAGCTGACACTTGTTTACATCCGTCACCTCAGGATGTTTTTGTACAATTGCCTCGTATATATCATACCAGTCTGTCCTTTTTACTGCATCATTCAACTTATGATTGCCGGATATAGAATTAATGCTTTCCATCCCCAGTTCTTTCAATAACTCATTCAATTCTTTATATGTAAATACAGAGTTCATACGCCTGTGATCAGGCTTAAAAAATGTAATTTCGGGTTTTCCCGTTATGAGCATGTTAATATAATCCTCGTACCATTGTTTATCCTCCCCGCTTCCAAAATAATCATTCTGATTAGCACGACATTCCTCATTACTAAAAAATAACAGAGCAATTGCCTTACCTGCATCTGCTTCTGTAATAAATCTTTCCGTATTTTTATTATAAAACTTGTCTATGGCGCATTTTCCTAATACTAATCCTGCAATCATTAAAAAGCAGCATAACAAAATAATCCTATTCTTCTTCATTTCCATCCTCAATCTTACCAAATAAAAGCAGCACAAACATGTGCTGCTTTTTTATTCTGCATAATACCCAAAATGCCGGTCTCTGTGATTTTGAGTCCTAGCTACGCTAGGTGGGTAACCGCAACCAACTACTCTGTCTTCCACTCGTATGGAGGCCTGACATCATAGAAAGTGATATAAGAATCCCAATTCAAAAATGTAGGTTCAAAATAACAGAAGTGTCGTACATTCCAGGCTACGCATTACCAAGTTATCGATAACTTAAGTATACTCTATTCTATGTGTTTTTTCAAGTTTTTATTCGTATGTATACAGTATTTTTATCCTTTGATAAAATTTTTTTATGACAAAAGCATTCCCAATGCGCCGTAGGAAACGATATCCATAATTATTGCTGCCATGATGACACCTATAAGAATCGCTATCGAAGCCTTCTTAATATCAAATTCCAAAAGCGATGCTATCAGAGAACCGGTCCATGCACCGGTTCCCGGAAGCGGAATGCCTACAAATGCCAGCAAAAAGGCAAACTCGCCTTTTTCGGCACCACTAGACTTCTTCTCTGCCCTTTGCTCAAGCTTCTCAACCAGACCTTTGAAAATATTATGATCCTTCATAAACTTGAATATCCTTTTTATAAACAGCAAAACAAACGGAATCGGCAATACATTTCCTATAATACAGATTATATTTGCCTTTAACAGTGGAATCTTAAGCAGGCTTGCTATAACTATACCTCCACGCAATTCTATTAACGGTAACATTGACACAAAGAATACAAACACTTCCTTTGGCACAAAATCGCCCATTGTACTCTGATACCATGCTACTAAACTTTCCATAAATTTCCTCCAATTTCCAAATTTTTTCAAGTTATACTTTGATGAATTCTTCCAAAACATCAAAAAACTTATCCATCTCTTCATCCGTTCCTATGGTAACTCTCAGGTAATTATCTATTCCGGGACTATTAAAATATCTCACAAAAATATTTTTCGTCTTCAAATACTCAAATATATCCTTCGCCTGATATTTTTCATGTGTCACAAAGATAAAGTTTGCCCTGGAATCCGGAAATACAAATCCCAGCTTTTTAAACCTTTCCTTAGCTCTTTCCCTTGTATCCGTAATCTTTTTAATTGTCTCTTCGAAATATGCTTTATTTGCAATGACGGATGCACCCACAGCCAGCGAACTCTGATTCATTGTATATGAATTAATAGCAAATTTCACTGCCTTCATCGCATTAATCAGCTCATCATTACCTATGGCATATCCGATTCTCATTCCTGCCATAGAACGCGCCTTTGAAAATGTCTGTACCACAAGCAGGTTTTCGTACTTATCAAGCAAACTGACAGCCGATTCTCCGCCAAAATCAATATACGCTTCATCCACAATCACAATAACATCCTGATTATGTTCCAGTATGTCTTCTATATCTTCCAGCGATTCAAGCACTCCCGTAGGTGCATTAGGATTAGGGAAAATCACTCCTCCATTTTCTTCATAGTAATCTTCTTTCACCATCTTAAAATCCGAATCAAGTTTTTTACATTCATACGGCACCCTGTACATATCCGCCCATACACTGTAAAATGAATAGGTTATATCCGGAAAGAAAATCTTTTTCCCCGAATTAAAAAATGTCTGAAATGCAATTGATATAACATCATCTGAACCCACTCCCACAAAGAAATTATCCGCCGGTCTTTCATAGAATTTTGAAAGTTCCTCTACGAGAACAGTGGCATCCGGATCCGGATACAGTCTCAATGAATTTGTATCAAATTCAGCACTTGCCTTTATAACCTCCGGTGCAGGAGGATATGGATTTTCATTTGTATTCAGTTTAATTACATCTTTTATCTTCGGCTGCTCACCCGGAACATACGGGGTAATACTTCTAATGTTTTTCTGCCAAGCCTTCATAATTCTCATCGTTCCTTTCGAAATAGTTTTAGCCTAAAAATTCTTTTGCAAGTTCTTTAAATGCCGGCAATGAATTTTTGATGGTATCGTGAGATACACAATATGCGATTCTTACATAACCCGGACAAGCAAATGAGCTCCCCGGAACCATAAGAATATGATGCTTCTTTGCAGCTTCCACAAATACTTTTTCATCTTCCACAGGTGACTTTAAGAACAGATAAAAAGCTCCCTGAGGCTTTGCACACTCAAATCCGTACTCTAACAGACTATTGTATAACAATTCCCTGTTATCATTATATGGCTTAATATTTACCTCTGCATCAACGCATCTTGCAATTACTCTCTGCATAAGCGAAGGTGCATTCACAAATCCCAAAATTCTCGTTGCAACATTTGCTGCGGATGATACATCTTCAAAATCACTTACTTCTGACGGAATCACAAGGTATCCGATTCTCTCTCCCGGAAGCGATAATGATTTACTGTATGAATATCCTATTATAGTATTGGCATAGTATTTTGTCGGGTATGGTACCTTAACTCCATCATACACCAGTTCTCTATATGGTTCATCCGAAATCAGGTAAATCTCTGTTCCAAACTCTTTCTGCTTCTTTTCCATGATGTCTGCAAGTTTTTTAATCGTCTCTTCTGAATATACAACTCCCGTAGGATTATTTGGATTATTGATAATTACAGCCTTTGTCTTTGCCGTTATCTTCTCCTCAAACTCATCAAATTTAGGCTGAAAGGTTTCAGTATCGGGTGAAATGACCACAAGATTTCCATCATAATTGCCAACATATGAACGATATTCACCAAAATATGGTGCAAATGCTATCACTTCATCACCGGGATTTATCAAACTCTTTAATATAACATTTAGTCCGCCTGCTGCACCAACCGTCATAACAATATTTTTTTCATCAAATGCTGTGCCATGCTTTTTATTAATCGAGTCGGCTATTACCTTTCTCACGTCTTCATAGCCGGAATTGCTCATATAACCGTGTAAAAAAACTGATTCTTCTTCACGTACTATATCTATAATCGCTTTATTAACAGCTTCCGGTGCAGGAACATTTGGGTTTCCCAGACTGAAATCATACACATTCTCTGCTCCATACACGCTCGCCATCTTTTTTCCTTCTTCAAACATTGCTCTTATAACAGAACTTCCTGCCACAAAAGCTTTCATTTTTTCTGAAATCATCTCAATTCTGCTACTAAAAACATATACAAATGTGTATATGCTAGATGATTCGCTACAAACTCACGATTTGTAGTTACTGCTTCATAGTGTATGCTTTTGATTGACCGAAATCATATCTACTCACAAGTTCTTGTACACTCCACAGTCGTAAATTCCCGACTAGCCATCGGTACATATCTATATTGCCTTGTTTGTGACATTATATAGATTTATTTCATCTAATTAGTAGGTTCTCCTTTCTTAAAATTTGATTTTTGCTACTTGGTTTTCATAGTCTTATACCATTACCCAAACACAACCATCAGGTTTCTACACCATAGTTAACAGGACTATTTCAAACTGTTCTGGGATTTCCTGTGTTTTTGGTAGTTTTACGTCACCAACGAATACTCTGGATTTTGAGTATCTTTGAGTATATTTACTCACATTTAATATTATTATTAGTTACTTAAGCATTTCTCCTTCATTTAATAACTTAATGTTCTACATTAATAAATCTTGCCACAACTATCATTCTATGTCAAGACAAGTCTTGATAAGTATCCGTTAGCTGGTTACTAATGGATATTTGTATCCAGTAAACGGATACTAGTATCCAGTAAATATCCAATAACTTATATTCATTTCAATTATTGTCATTCACTATATATTTTGTGCCAGGTCCACTGCCTGTTTTTCTCAATATATTATTCTGTATCATCTTATCCAGTAACCTACGTGCACCTGCTCGTGTTTTATATTCACACAATTCCATTGTTTCTTGCGTTGAGATGCTTTCATGACTTTTAAGATAATGCATTACTCTTTGTTCTTTATTCAAATTACTTATTCCATCTGTTCCTGTTGATTCTGCTTGGCTCCTATTTTCATTTCTAATATCAGCAGCTCCCGGAATATACACAACCTGCCCTACTTCCAGTTTTAATGTCACCCTATCTGAGCGTTCCGAAAATTCGAACTCTGGTTTCTTCCAGTTCTGCTCTTTCCAAGCGGTCATAATCTTATCAACACCGCTTCCGGCACGTTCACCAACATTTACAAATCCAAACATCTTGAGAATATTGGGATTTCTTGGATCACTGTTTCCGCCTGCATAAAATTCCTCTTTGGTCACTCGAATTGTTCCAGGATTCGATATAGTTAGTTCCTTTCCATTTTTGACCACAAGGATTCCTCGTCTGCCATAATAATTTGCATGTGCCAAAGCATTTGCCAAAGCCTCCTCTAAGGCATCGTGAACATCCACTCTGTCTACACGATATCCATCTCTACGATTGGCAAATGGAACTGCCACTTCATCATCCATTCGTGTACGCACCTTACAGAAGAAATCATATATATTTCCACTCCAATCACCTTCATTAGAATGTGTACGGAATAACCAACGAACCGCTTTATCATCACATTCTTCCCGATAATCCAAAAAATAATTAGGAAAAACCTCTGTAATGTGATATGCCTCTCCAAAGAACAAAAGTCCGGCTATCGTTGGAGATAGTGAACCTTTCTTATTCTTTGCCACCGCTCTCAATTTCATAAGAAACTCATCATTTTCCAATGCATTCCAGGGATGTCCACTGTGAAGCTGTTTAAATATGATACGATAACCTTTAATCGTATCCTGATTAAGCACATCCAACTCCATTTCTTCGATTACTTCAATGTCTCCGGACACATCTCTCTGATCCGCAAACATTGCTCTTACTGCTTCTTCTGTACAAAGGAAATCTCCCTCATAATCTCTTTTATATGTGCCTTTCATAGGATCTGTTCCAATATAAACCGGCTTGTCATGTCTATCTGCCGCAGGAACATCAATTCTAAGAATCTTCTTATCTACTACCGCAACAGGGCGAACATGATGATTTAACAAAATATTTTTTGATACCTTGTTTCTATCATTTAATGTGCTCCAGAAATCCTTCTGATACTTGATAATCTGCTTTTCTGTCAGACCCTCCACCGTAAATGAATCTCTATGTTCTTTTACTCCCAAGAGAATTGTTCCACCATTGGTATTCGCAAAGGAAGAATATGTCTCCCATATACTTTCCGGAAGTCCACCTGTTGCCAATTTGCACTCACGTTCGTGATTTTCTTTAAGGTTTAATTCTTTTAAAATATTATCTTTCAATCGTCAAACCTCCTGCTTATATCTTTATAAATTCAATTTCTTTCAAAATTCTTCCTTGGACGTGTTTATCTCTATCATCATTGAGTAAAAACTCACTTTCTTAATTATAGTAAAAAAAGTCTATTCTATCAATCATAAGTTTTGAATTTTCTTACACGAAAGCAGCAAACCTAGTATAGTCGTTTTAAATTAACCCTACTTTATATTTAGGATATGATTTCATTCTGCAAGGCAGAGGAATGAGGCGTAGCGGTGGCTACGTCGATTGACGATAACGCCGCAGATGGAATCATAGGCAAATATAAAGTGGGTGTATTTAAAAACGACTATACTAGAAGATATATGTTAATATTTCAACCTATACAAATATTTAATTCTAAAATAATACCCACCATTCCTCACAAAAGAATAGTGGGTATTGATTTTATATTAATATGGTATCTGTACTAAAGAACTGCTGCATCCTTCAAATGCGGTAGTTGATATATTTGTTCCTGTCTTATAACTTATCCACTGCATGGAAGTACAATTCTTAAACGCCTGATGATGTATGTCCGGTACGTATTGTGGTATTGTTATATTCAATAATCCACTGCAATCCATAAACGCCTGACTTCCAAGATATGTAAGTCCTGACGGTAACGATACTCCGGTAAGTGATGAGCAATTTCTAAAACACATGCCACTAATATACGTCACTGCACTGTTTATAGAAATCAAACTCATGGATGTACAATCTTTAAAAGTACCATTTTGTAGTGTTGAAACATTAGAATTCATCTGCACCTGTGTTATGTCGAAACAATTGTTAAATGCATACTGCCCTATGGTGTCAACACTGGAAGGAAGCAAAACCTTTCCTTGTGTACTTTTTGAAATTTACCAAATCTTTACAGTTATAAAAAGCATAACTTCCTATTTCTTCAATCACCGCATTAGGTATACTCACACTTGTAAGATTTGTACAATTTCTAAAAGCATAATCCCCTATATTCATTACTCTTCCTGATATTATTACACTCGTAATATAATTTTTGTATTGAAGCCACTTATCCGCCACATTAAGCTGAAAATCCCTCATGTAACAATCGCCTGTGGCATTTGCATATATAATCAGTTCACCTGTATCTGTATCCAAACTATATCGTACACTATAAGGTGCAGAAGTACTGCCACATGCTCCCGTATACACATTAGCATATACTTCATTTCTTGATATTATCAATATGAACACTATAACAACCAATCCCAGAAATAGTTTAAAATGTTCTTTCAACATAAGTTATCCTCCGCATACTTATATCTACTTTGTTTGCAATTAAAATCTCTAAATATGATTAATAATCGCTCGGCAGTTTTAAGTTTATCGTAAATTCGAACTCTCTTTCCGTGTAGCCCAATTTCTTGTTATAGCAAAGTATAATTATGCCTGGAGTTGATTCTTTGAAATCATATGTCTTAAAGATTTTTTTAAGCTCAATTCCTTCTCTAAAATAGCTTTTTGTCTTGCATTCCGAATCCCCTATAAATATTCTCTTAATCCTCCAACCGCTCTTCATTCTTATCCTTACCTTCTGCTCTCCGGTAAAATCATGCTCTGTGTAAGGATAAAATGTTACATATTGGCACTTACTATTAAACTTCTGTTTCATATCAACTCCTCCGATAGAAAACTCTCTAAACGGATTCTGATACTTCAAAAATGTTACTGTAGCCTTAAGCTCTACACCATTGACCTTACAGCTTACTTCTCCTGATTCTCCTGCAAATTTGTCCTTGCAATACACGTCGATTCTTGACTGGTACTCATTTTTCTTCAACTTGAAGTTTTCATTTGTACATTTAACGTCACTAATCAATACTCTGCTTTGATCTTCTGAATCTCTTGTTGTTCCCAGTATCATCATTGTTATACAGTTATAATTCTTATGGTCTTTTTTCTTACACGTCATCTTGTATTCTGTCTGATCAAATTTTACTTTTTCTGATGTTTTAGTTGCAGCATCTACCTTGTCAGAACGCATCACAACCACAGCCACCAATATAAGCATCGCCAACGCTGACATCAACATTATAGCTCTCTTAAATATTTTGTTTCGTACTTCATACAACACTCCTCCTTTTCTATTTTACCTGTTGTTTATTAAGCACGCCTGCTCACTCACTTATAAGTTTTTTTCTTATAAGTGCAATATTTTATTGCACTTTTATTATATCATTTTTTACCTAAAATGTAAATAAAAGAATAAACACTATCCCACATTCTAAAGGATAGTGCTTATTATTTTTTATTTCTAATATGGTATCTGTACTAAAGAACTGCTGCATCCTTCAAATGCGGTAGATGATATATTTGTTCCTGTCTTATAACTTATCCACTGCATGGAGGTACAATTCTTAAACGCCTGATGATGTATGTCCGGTACGATTTCTAGTCTGAACATTCTTCATCCAATTATCACCTCCACACATAACCATTTTAAGATAACTCTGGAATTTTAACATTAATCGTAAACTCAAAATTACGTTCTAATATTCCCTGCTTTTGATTGTAGCATCTGACCATGATGTCAGGACTTCCATTCTCGAATGAATAAGTTTTAATTATTTTCTTTAATGTAACATCATTTAATCTATAATATTCCTTTCCACTTCCCATGTCTCCAACTAAAAAGTATTTGATTCTCCAACCGCTCTTCATTCTTATTCTTACTTCTTGCTCTCCTGTGAAGTCATGTTCAGTGTATGGATAAAACATGGCGTATCCGCACTTATTATTAAACTTCTGTTTCATATCAACTCCTCCGATAGAAAACTCTCTAAAAGGATTCTGATACTTTAAAAATGATACTGTAGCCTTAAGTTCAACACCATTGACCTTACAGCTTACTTCTCCGGATTGTCCTGCAAATTTGTCCTTGCAATACACGTCGATTATCGACTGATACTCATTTTTCTTTACTTTGAAGTTTTTATTTGTACACTTAACGTTACTAATCAATACTCTGCTTTCATCTTCTGAATCCCTTGTTGTTCCTAATATAACCATTGTTATACGGTTATAATTTTTATGGTCTTTTTTCTTACACGTCATCTTGTATTCTGTCTGATCAAATTTTACTTTTTCTGATGTTTTAGTTGCAGCATCTACCTTGTCAGAACGCATCACAACCACAGCCACCAATATAAGCATCGCCAACGCTGACATCAACATTATAGCTCTCTTAAATATTTTGTTTGTTTCGTACTTCATACTAACACTCCTCCTTTTCTATTTTACCTGTTATTTATTAAGCCCGACTGCTCACTCACTTATAAGTTTTTTTCTTATAAGTGCAAGATTTTATTACAATTTTATTATAGCATTTTGAACTTAAAATGTATATAAAATAATAATCACCGTCTCACATTCAAAAGGATATTGCTTATTGTTTTTTATTGTTAATATGGTATCTGTACTAAAGAACTGCTGCATCCTTCAAATGCGGTAGTTGATATTCTTGTATTATCTCTAAAATATTATTTACAATCTCTTTGTTAATGCTTTGATATCTTGAAACGGTCTGTTTTGTCAACCTACTTTTATTTTTTTAGTTGACAAATATTTTTATTTAATATATACTATGGTGCGTCAGATAAATCATTTATATATTAACCACACGGAAGGAGATTTTCAAAATGAACACAGCTAACAACCGACTCTCAATTAAGGATATTGCATATATCGCACTTTTTGCTGCACTTATGGCTATATGTGCATGGATTTCCATACCGTTGACCGTTCCTTTTACACTACAGACTTTCGGTGTTTTTATCACACTTACACTTCTTGGTGGCAGGAGAGGAACTTTGTCTATAATTGTCTACCTGTTACTCGGAGCCGTAGGACTGCCTGTTTTTTCAGGATTTAAAGGTGGTATTGGTGTATTATTCGGAACTACAGGAGGATATTTGGTTGGTTTTATATTATCCGCTTTAATCATATGGGGGATAGCACATTTTTTTGGTGATAGTACTATCGTTTTGGCAGTTGCAATGCTCATAGGATTATGTGTATGCTATGTTTTTGGAACTATATGGTTTATGGTTTTATACACCCGTTCAAGTCAGGCAGTCGGTCTTATTACTGTTCTTTCGTGGTGTGTCTTCCCATTTATAATTCCAGACATTATCAAACTGGTGCTTGCACTTGTATTGGGCAGACGACTAAAGCCCCGCTTAAATTTATAAACTTAAAGGATAGGTGAGCTGCTACTCATCTATCCTTTTTAAAATCTCAATCAGATAATTCCATGTTCTCTCAACACTTGAAATACTCATTCTTTCTTTCGGAGTATGTATATCATAAATGTCCGGTCCAAATGATACAGCATCCGGTTCGTTCATTTTTCCAGCAAATATACCACACTCAACACCTGCATGAATGGCCTGTATGACCGGTTCTTTTCCTGTTTGTTCCGTGTAGATTTCTTTCATGAGTTCCCGTAGAACAGAATCCTTTTTATATTCCCACGCCGGATAATCTCCACATACAGATATACTACCACCAATCATTTTCATAAGACATTCCAGCCTGTCAACCAGCTCTTTTTTTTCTGAATCCACACTGCTTCGCACTGAAAAACTTATATTTATCTCTTCGTCTGATGCCTTTAAAATGCCCATATTCAAAGATGTCTGAACCAGACCTTCAATATCCCTACTCATTTTCTGGACACCCCCCGGAAGCCCATATAATGCAGTTATAAGTCTTCTTCCTGTCAGATATGACATAACATCACATGTCGCATTGTCCTGCCACTCCAATCTCAGACATAAATCACCGTCACTGTTTCTATATTCATTTTTTAGCATATATTCCAGTTCTGTCACCAAATCTGATAACCGCTTCTTCTGCTCTTCGCAAATCATTAAATCCACAGTTGCACTTCTTGGTATAGCATTATCTTTTAGACCTCCACTCGCATTAATGATGTTAAAATCAATCGACTGACTAATGGAGTATAAAATTCTTCCTAGTATCTGACATGCATTCGCCCTGCCTTTATCAATCTCTACTCCGGAATGTCCTCCGGTAAGCCCTTCTACACTGAGTCTTACCCTGATACCGTTCTTTTTCTCTTTTTCTACAGGTAAACTGCACGTTACAGTAACACCCCCCGCACAACTCACCAAAAGTACACCCTCTTCTTCTGAATCAAGATTGAGAATATATCTTGATTTCAGAGGCGTACAGTCAAGCTCTGACGCACCAAGCATCCCTATTTCCTCATCAACCGTAAATACGACTTCGAGCGGAGGATGTTTTATATCATCCGAGGCAAGTAACGCAAGTCCGTACGCTACCGCTATGCCATCATCTCCACCCAGTGTTGTACCCTTCGCACTAATTAGATCATCCGATACCATTAGTGTAAGTCCATCCTTCGAAAAATCAATTGTACAGCCTTCTTCTTTCTCACACACCATGTCAAGATGCCCCTGTATCATGACTGTACTGCGACCTTCGTATCCTTTTGTAGCAGGTTTAAAAATGATTACATTATTCAACTCGTCCTGTATATACTTCAGATTATATTTTTTGGCAAAATCCACACAATAATCACTTATTCTTTTTGTATCCGAAGAACCATGCGGAATACTGCATATTTCCTCAAAATACCTAAAAACCTCTCTTGGTTTCAGTCCATCTGTTACCATTAAATCCAACTCCCTATTATATTTCAAAATCCAGACAAAGTCTTGTCATCATATATGGTCTGACTTTTTCATCGGCAACCTTTACGTGTTCTGGATTCACGGCATATCCTTTTAGTGCTTCTTCATTTTCAAATGTAGAATCAAGCATGATATCGGCATTTGAAGAATCAAGAGAGTCAATCTGTACATGAATATCAACTATTCCCGGTACTTTCCCTTTTAAAGACTCAAGTCCCTCTTTCACCCCCTTTTTTATATCTTCCTTCTCACTTGATGCTATGTCATCCTTTATCTTCCATAAAATCATATGTTTTACCATTTTTTAATCTCCTTCTTAATTTGTTATTCAAAAAAATGCTCTCACAAACACATCGTCTGTAAAGAGCATGGAACTGGGCCAACTGGATTCGAACCAGCGAATACAGGAGTCAAAGTCCTGTGCCTTACCGCTTGGCGATGGCCCATCATTCTTCATAAAAGAAAAAAAGTTAGCAGACACTTGTATCAAGTATCCTCTAACAAAAAGGTGGATACAGGGATTCGAACCCTGGGCCTCCAGAGCCACAATCTGGCGCGCTAACCAACTGCGCTATACCCACCATAAAATATCTGTAAAACAGAAAAATGTGCCCGAAGGGATTCGAACCCCCGACCCACGGCTTAGAAGGCCGTTGCTCTATCCAGCTGAGCTACGGACACATAATCTACCTTTCGGTAAATCAAAGCGGGTGATGGGAATCGAACCCACGTATCTAGCTTGGAAGGCTAGTGTTCTACCATTGAACTACACCCGCATGCAATCGGGGTGACAGGATTCGAACCTGCGACCTCTTGATCCCAAATCAAGCGCTCTAGCCAAGCTGAGCCACACCCCGACGGTATCTAATATTCAGTTCGTTGTGTTTTGTGCCTCACAACAAAAAAGATTATATCAGACCTCAAATATATTGTCAACACTTTTTTTTATTTTTTTTACGAATTTCAAATTCAACCCTTCCAACCTCAGGAATCTTAAGAATTCCAAAGGTAGGAGTCCTGTCACTCTGTCTTGGTAATGATATACTGCCCGGATTAATAACCGTTATTCCATCTGTTTTTTCATACACGGGTACATGCGTATGTCCAAACAGAACTATTTCTGCCTCTCTATACCTTGCCTCAGCTATAAGCCTGTCCAGTCCGTGATATAAACCATAACTATGCCCGTGTGTCAAAAATAATCTTCTGCCATTTAATTCAATTACCTTTTCACATGGCAAATCACTATAAAAATCATTATTTCCCGAAATCATCTCACACTCACATGGAGCAACTGCCTCTATATAGTCTTCCGAGCCTTCCAAATCTCCAAGATGAATCAACAAATCTATATCCTTTTCCTCTTCAAGCAAATCTTCCAGATTTCTATCCATACCGTGAGAATCACTTACTACTAAAATCTTCACGCATATCCTCCTAAAACTTACATGAAATTTAACTTTTCTTTTAATCTTTCACGCATTAACTGTAAGGCAACTCCCCTGTGGCTAATCTTATTCTTTTCTTCCGGAAGCATTTCTCCTGTTGTCATTCCATATTCCGGCACATATAATATCGGATCATATCCAAATCCATGAATACCTTTCTCCTCGTATCCTATAACGCCTTCTATGGTTCCCCTTGTCGTTATGATTTCTCCGTCCGGAAATGCTGCTGCTATGACGCACACAAATCTGGCACTCCTGTCATCTCCTTCAACTCCATTCAGTCTGTCTATTAAAGTCTTATTCTTAACCGAATACGGGGTATCTTCTCCTAAATATCTTGCTGAATACACTCCCGGTTCTTTGTTAATATAGTCTATTTCCAATCCCGAATCGTCCGCAAGTGTAATACACCCTGATAGTTTCATAACTTCTTTTGCTTTTATAATCGCATTTTCTTCAAAGGTAGTTCCCGTTTCTTCTATTACGGCATATATTCCCGCCTCTTTCATAGAAACTATCTCACATGGAAAACCTTCCATGATCATTTTTATTTCATCCATTTTTCCCTGATTTGAAGTTGCAAATATTATCTTATCCATTTTTTTATTCCTTTCAATTTTGTATCTTGCCCATTTCTTTTAATGCCTGTCTTATTCCCTCGTATACTCCTGCTGCTGATTTTCTTTTTCCATCTTCTGAAGTCAGTATCTGTAAATCCGACTGGTTTGTGATAAATCCTAACTCAACAAGTGCTGACGGCACGTTAACATACCTTACAACATATATAGACTTTCCATCTTCAAGCCCCATGTCAAAAGTGCCAAGACTCTTAACGACATTTTTTTGAAGAATACCGGCCAGCCAGTATGATGTGCCAAAGGCTTCACCATTCACACTATTATAAAGTACGCTTGTTCCATTAATACCTGCATCCTGGTACCAGTTTATATGCACACTCACAAACAAATCTGGTGAAAATGTATTTGCAAACGCTGCCCTTTCCTCAACCGAATGATAGTAATCTTCTCCTCTTGTGCTTATAATCTGAATATCGCTTCCCGCATTCATTTCTTCTATTTTTCTGCATACTGAAAGATTAATATCTTTCTCATATATATTATTGACATTGGCACCCACATCAAATCCACCATGCCCAGGGTCAATCACTACTACAGGTTTGCTTCTGTCAATAGGAAAGAATCTTACATATAACCATCCATTGTTAACATCCCATTTTGTCTGATAATAGTCATTAAGAATTATTTCAATATTCAATTTCCCATTCTCAGATTTGTATGAAATCCCTTCTGTTTTATCTGTTGTATTAATAACCTTAGTTACATCTATATTATCTTTATTAAGTTCAAAGTATATATTGACGCGTTTTTCGATAATATCATATGTTACATCGATATCATCATAGTCAATTGAATCCGGTAACGGAATTTCCATATTGTCATCGCGGTTCATTTCCATGGAGATATGATGTCCTTCTCCGTTATTATCCTCGTTTTTTGTCAAATATACCTGATTGACTGTCTTAGTATTTACTCTTTCAGTCGGTATCAACTCAAAAACAATAATTATACAAATCAGAAAAATAATGCCGGATAGAGCGGCATAATCTACTGTTCTATCGTTCATACTTACATTCATCTCATTTTCTATAACTATTCTTCTGCATCATTTGTATATGTCTTAAGGCAAACATTACACATGTGCTTGTTTTCTGTATTTTCCCATTCTATTCCCTTAAGGCTGATATATCCACGCCCATCTGAAATATCTACTGTCTCTGTGGCATAATCATTCTTAAATTCAACTGCCACCGGTCTCTCTGAACCCGGTGTCTTGATTTTTACGATTATAGCATACTCCTGTCCCTTATTCAAATGTATGGTTTTATCTATATTTACAGTATAATATCCTGCATTCTTAAGTGTTCCGGTCACTACCGGGTCACCTCTTCGACTTAATGCTGTTGTTCCATCATATTTTTCACAAAAATATATGCTGTACTCTGTATTAGGTCCGATAGAATAAAAACCTACAGCTTTTAGTTCTTCTTCTCCTTCACTTTTATATACATTTGAAAAATACGCCTCTTCTTTTCCGTACCCTACCTGTCCGACCCACCCGCATAAATCTGATTGGTATATATTATCGTAGTTATCTTTATCTTCAACTTTCGTATATGCAACGTTATAGTTTCCTATATTCGAGTCATAATAAGATACATAAAAATCTCCATTTGTACCAAATGATTCTCCCCAACTGTTACGGCATATAAATGCCCCATCTCCCTCTACTTCAGAGTTAAAATTATTTTTATCGTAATTATCATCCCAGCCAATAATCACTATGTCATGATTCGGTATTTCATCTCCGTCATAACAATAGCTGTTTGTCGCTTTATTATAATAAGCTGACTCAACCAGTCTTGAATTAGTATTCGCTGCATATAATGAGCTTTGTACACCGCCATATTTTAATATAGTCATCTTTATCTCTTTATAATCTTTTGCAGGTATTATCTGCACTTCCTGAACATGTTTAACCGGAGGTATGTCTGAATTGGTAATCCCATCACCATATGGATCATCCTCCTCAAACACAGGTCCCTGCCATGCCGTAAAATACGCTACAGCCATCTGATAATCCCCACCCTGATTGCTTGTGAGATTATATGAATTATTCATGGTCAGATGGTCTTCTGAAAAATCACATACCTCCTCAGGTAATAATGTGCTCTCTACTGCTGACAATGCCGCAAAAGCCCAGCATGTACCAAAATTCCCCTGATTCTTAACACCGTTTATACGTTCTTCTTCTTCATAATTATAGTATGACGGTAATACAGTATTATCCTGATTGGTATTTACAATATTCATCTGATTTGTTGCCGCATCCCACACATAGCTGTATTCAAACATCTCTGACAAAGCCTGAAGTGATATAAACAATCCCTTTGTATTCACTTCAACCGGTATTATATCATCTGACAATACACCATTTTTCGTAATGACTGAATCAATCGGACTTATCTGCAGCACTACATCTCCTCTGGTGATTTTTATTGTGTTATCAGAATGTACTTTTGCAGCACAATTAAACATTTCACCAATTATTTTTACCGTACACATTAACTGCATATCATCAGACATATACATCGCAATATCATCACTGTTGTACCTGTTACCATCTATATTAACTACTAATACATTAGCATTTGTACTACTGGCAATTATGTTGTTCCACTGTGTAGGATATTCTTCGATTTCATCGCCTCTTGCAACATATTCTCTTTGTTCCATGACAATATACACTGCAATTATTACAATTATTATGCCCGCAATAATGCTTATTATTCTTCCCTTATTTTTCACTAATTTCACCTTTTTCTTTTTGGTGGTTTTTCACCAATAAACTGATAAAAATATGTCTTTAACATTCCATTGTATATTTTACGATTTTTTGTAGCTTTCAGTCCCATATCATTTTCGGTTTTATCATATGAAGTTATTACATATGCTGACCATTTATCTAAATTTCTGTATCGTTCTCCAAAGGAACCATAGATTTCCTTCAATGCCTCGCGTTCTTCAAGCCGTTCCCCATACGGTGGGTTAGTTATTATAAAACCATATGGTTTCGGATGATTCAACTGACTCACCGGTCTTTGCTGAAAATGTATCATATCAAGCACTCCGGCATCATCTGCATTTTTCCGCGCCGCCTTTATTATCTCTCCATCAATATCATACCCCTGTATATCCGTATTGTTATCATATTCAATAATATCATTTGCTTCATCTATGGCGTCATACCAGCATTTTCTCGGAATAAGGTTACTCCATTCCTCTGCCGTAAATTCTCTGTTCATTCCCGGTGCTATATTTGCAGCTATCATAGCTGCCTCAATCGGAAATGTTCCGCTGCCACAAAACGGATCAACTAATATCCTGTCCTTCTTCCACGGCGTCAGCATTATTAGTGCTGCGGCTAATGTTTCCGTAATAGGTGCTTTTGACGTCAGTCTCCTGTATCCGCGACGGTGTAATGATTCACCTGTCGTATCCAAAGCTATTGTTACCTCGTCCTTATTTAAGAATACTCTGATAGGATATTGCACACCGCTTTCATCAAACCATTCTTTATGATATGCAATCTTAAGACGTTCAACAATAGCTTTTTTTACTATACTCTGTATATCCGATGTACTAAACAACTTGCTTTTTACTGAAGTCGCTTTCGTTACCCAGAACTTCCCGTCTTCCGGAATATAGTTTTCCCATAGTATTTTTTTTGTATTTTCAAATAGTTCATCAAATGTATATGCTTTGAATTTGCCGGCTTTTAACAATACTCTTTCTGTAGTTCTTAAGAATACGTTGCATCGGCAGACAGCCATCGCATCTCCTTCAAAAGTTACTCTTCCATCTTCAACAGATAAAATATCATATCCTAAATCTGTTATTTCTCTTTTTAAAACCGCCTCTAAGCCAAAATGGCAAGGTGCAATTAATTCGTATTTATCCATTTTTCTTCCTTCCATCACACTCCCCCACATATATATTAAAGTGATATTCTCATTCTGTCAAATCTTTTATGTTAAACTTGTTATATCCACCTTTTAATATTTTTATATTGTAGGAATTTCCTAACATTCGTGCTGCAGCAAAACTTCTTCCACCTCTTTCACAATAGAGTATTATTGGTGTATTTTTATTCAACTTACTTATATTCATTCTGAATTCCTTAAACGGAATGTTTACTGCTCCTTTGATATGTCCCCTTCGATAATCTTCTGCGTCTCTTAAATCAATAACAATTGCTTCTTTATGTGCTTTAATGTACATTGCATCTACCTGAACAAAATTCATAATAACATTCCTTTCGTCTCTACGCCTATTATCTGATATTTTATAATATGATTTTTTGTTCTAATTGTTATTAATCTCATATGTAAAAAGCGGCCATTATTCATGGTCGCTTTTTACTTTACTTTTTAATCCATTTTTGATGAACAATCTGTTGTCTTATCTTCAGTTTTTGTATCTGTCCTATTCTTCGCACTATTCTTTGCTCTGCTCTTTGCTGTGTTCTTTGAACAATTCTGTTCCTTAGATTTTGTTGAATTTCTTTGATTTTCTGACATCTGTCTGCCTCCTATTCTTTATTACAAACATAGTATTTCTCAGCAAAAAAAAAATATTCATTTTTTTTAAAAAAGTGCTTGCATTTTTCGACAAGATACTCTATAATATCATTTGTAAAGAGAAATAACCCTTCAAATGTTTCTTTTTACTTATAACCCCTTATTAATTATTTATACTCCCCTCAAAACGGTCAATGGTTCTCCATTGGCCGTTTTACCATTGTCATATCCAAATTACTCTAAATAATTGACCGGCTGACTAAAGATTACCTTTAATCAACCGGTCAATTATTTATTATTCTCTCTATCAGCTTGGTATGCTGCAATCTAGTCCACTATGCAATGATATATTCTCAATTGTCTTATTAAGATTTTCAATATTTTCATTTTCAACAAATTCATTTAGTTCATAGAGCACTGTTTTATATTCATCCAGGGCTGTATCAAATAATTCATCAAAATTCTTTTTTGATATATTTTCTTTTGCCCAGGGATTATACCAGCTTGCCGCTTCTTTGTTTAATACATCTTTATTTGTTTTCTTCCTCTTTTTCTCAATAAACATTGGAGATATAACTTTCTTTTTCAAAATTTTTTTTTCTATCATTCCTACTATTTTCTTTTTTATACCAAATCTATCGTTAAATATATAACAACTTTGATTAAATATATTTATTACTAATCTCATCCTTCTTTCACTTAAATTTACATCCGGATATGTTTTTTTAAATGCCGCTACGAACATCCTTGCTAATCCTTTTAACTCCATATTGTTTATTCGTATTACTTCTTTTCGTCTAAAATCATATAGATCAATATTCATATATCTTTTAATATATATACTATCAATTTCTGTTTCTAAATCAACGTGTTTTGAGAAATAGCTCTTTGTCTTATGTTCATAGTCTGTTACTGCATATATATATGGATGGCATATTTTATCCAATGTGCAATGTCCCAAAAATCCGGCAAAATATGCCACTCCCAACATTTTCATATCTTCATTTTTTGTCTTTTTTATTATATAAAGAAAATTTTTTTTAAATTCACCAATATCCTTTGTATGCATTATAGAGCCAATATTTCTTTTATACTGAAATGGAGACAAAAAATAATAAAAGAACAAATCTGGTCCCTGTATTCCTATATTATACAATTCTCTATGTCGTTTTATTGATTTTTTTACAAAATCATCTCTATAATCTCTTAATGTCTCTTCCCCAAATAAATAATGAACTGCAAATCCTGGCATATTTTACATCCTTTCTATTCAAGAATCATTTATAATAATTGTACCATATTCTATTTATTTTATGTATTAAATCAAATAAAAAAGAAGCCACAAATGCACATAACATCTTAGGCTTCTTCTTTTAGCAGGGGATGAGAGAATCGAACTCCCACCAAAGGTTTTGGAGACCCCTATCATACCATTTGACCAATCCCCTATATTAAGTTTTCAAACGTGCGCTAGAGGATTCGAACCCCCGACCTTCTGGTCCGTAGCCAGACGCTCTATCCAGCTGAGCTAAGCGCACAATCTACCAAAAAGGTAAAATGCCGGCGACCGGAATCGAACCGGTACGGGAGGTTAGTCCCGCAGGATTTTAAGTCCTGTGCGTCTGCCAGTTCCGCCACGCCGGCATAGTCTTCACAGACTAATGGGACCTACAGGGCTCGAACCTGTGACCCTCTGCTTGTAAGGCAGATGCTCT